>JALOOH010000072.1 GCA_025454515.1 Chloroflexota bacterium | reverse complement strand
CCGTCGGGCGAGATGCGCAGCCTCGCGGCGTCGTCGAGCGTCGCCACGACCCAGCCTGCGTCGTCGGCCGCGACCGACCATGCGCCGTGCGCGATCTCCAGGGGGACGAGCCGCCACGCGAGCCCGTCGTCCGAGACCCAGATCGCGCCCCTGCCGTCGCGGCCGCCGACCGCCACGAACCGCCCGTCGCGCCCCGCGATCTGCGCCACCCACGCACCGGCCCCGAACGGCGAGGTCGTGGTCGCGAGCGTCCAGGCGTCGCCGTCGGCGGAGGTCCACGCCAGCGGCTCGCAGTACGGCGTGTCGTTCCAGTCCGCGGGATCGGCCGGGGTGAAGGCCACGAACCCCTCGACCGTCGCGATCACGGGTCCGATGCTCCCGGTTCCCGGCCAGCTGCCACCACCCGGCGCAGCGCAGGGAAGCGACGCGCCCCACGCGGGCTCACCTGTCCCGCCGGTCGGCCCGTCCGCGGACGGCTCCCGCGAGGCTCGCCGGAACGTGACGCCGTCGCGCGAGAAGTAGAGGGACGCCCCGGCGGTGGCGACCCAGCCCCTCGGCCCGAACGTCAACGCGTCGACGGAGACGGCCGGCGGGTCGAACGTCAGTGCCCCGGTCTCGATCCACCGTCCGTCGCGCCAGGCGAGGCGGACCGCACCGGTCCCGAACGCCACGAGATCGTCGCCCGCGGCCGTCACCCGCCACGGGTCGATCGAGAGCGTGGTGCCCTCCCACGTCACGCCGCCGTCGGTGGACCAGCGGAGGACGGTCCCGTCGATCGCGACAGGGCCGTGCGCGCTGGCGACCGGGATGAAGAAGTGCCCCGTCGGGGGCGTGTAGACCCGCCAGGAGACCAGGCCGGTCGGGCCCTCGGCGGACCCCTCCTCACCGGTCGACTCGAGGGTGAGGGGCATCGGCGCCGGCGACGGCCTCACCGGGAGGCCCAGGTGGCGGACCACGGTCCCGTCGGTCGCGTAGAGATCGTCATTCCCCGCGAGCCACAGCCGGCCGTCCGGTCCCACGGCGACGGCGTGCATGCCGTCCGGCTTCGTCGCGGCCTGCGTGGTCCAGCGCGTCCCGTCGAAGCGGGAGATCGCGCCCGGCAGGAAGTCGTACGTGGCCCAGAGGCTCCCGTCGGCGCCGATGTCGAGGAGCACGTCGGGATCGAGGAGCCCGTCGGCGGTCCCGTACGGGATCCAGCGCGTCCCGTCGTACCGGGCGATGCCGTTGCCCGGATCGGGGCACGGCCCGTCGACGGACAGGCACGATGCCATCATCGTCACCCAGACGCTCCCGTCCGGCGTGACTCCCGCGATCGACGGATCGCCGCCGAGGTCAGCCTTCGAGCCCATGAGCGTCCACTCGCTCCCGTCCCAGGCGTAGAGAGCGCTCGTGTCGTGCGTCACGGCCCACACCCGGCCGTCGCCGTCGATGACGATTCGCATCGACCACGGCGCCGAGTACGACTCGATCGGGGCCGGAAGGAGCGTCCACGCGCCGGCCTCCGCCGGCGGGGATACGCCCGCGGCCGGAGCTGCCGCGTCCATCCGCGCGACGTGGGCCGTGCCGTCGGCGGTCGTGAGGGCAGCCCACGCCGTCCCATCAGGACCCACGACGAGTCCGCCGACATCACCCACTCGCTGGCCGTCGAACTCGGTCCACGCGGTCCATCGCTGCGCGCCCACCACCAGCTGTGCCACCCAGCCGCTCCCGGCGGCCCAGACGCCGCCGTCGGGGCCGACCGCGACACGCGCCACGTCCGCGGACGGCAGCCCGCCGGCCTCGCCGTACGCCTGCGACACGGAGGCTCCCGGCGTCCAGCGGACGACACCGCGGGTCGTCGCCAGCCACGCGAGGCCGTCCGCGTCGAAGGCCACGTCCCTGATCTCCGCCGCCGGGCCGGTCGCCGGCACCTCGCTCGTCGCGGTCGACGGCGCGGGCGTGACGGCGGGGCTCGGGGCCTCGCTGGGAGCGGCCGTCGCGTCCGGGGTCGGCACGGCCGTCGGCTCCGGCGAGGCGCTCGGCGGCGGGACGACCGGCAGGGTGATCGTCGGGAGGAGGCCGCCGGCGACGAGGGCCGCCGCCCCACCCACCACGACGAGCGCGGCGGCCGCGAGGGCGAGGGTCCAGCGCCGGTCCATCCGCCATGTCCGGCGAGGGGCCGCGACGCGCGTCGCGGCCGGCGACCCGGTCCACCGCGGATGGCTTCCCGCGGCCGGCCCCAGCATCGCCGCCAGCTCGAGACGGATCGCGCCGTCGATGCGCTCATCCATGGCGGATCGCCTCCTCCGGCGCGAACGGCGCGCGGCCGGTCGCGGCGGGCTCCATCAGCCGGCGCAGGCGGTCGCGCGAGCGCGTGAGGATCACCCCGACGTTGTCGGCGCTCGTTCCCAGGATCGACCCGATCGTCGCGTAGTCCAGGTCGAGGTAGTAGCGCAGGACGACCGCGCTGCGGGCACGGGGGTCGAGCTCCCGCAGGCCGTCCTCGATCGCCAGGCGGTCGAGCGTCGCCGTCCCTTCGTCGGGACCCGAGCCGTCCGGCGCGATGCGCCCCACTCCCACCACGCGGCTGCGACGGCGGCGGGCGACGGAGATCGCGGCATGCACCACGATGCGGTACAGCCACGCGTCGACCGGGCCGTCGCCGCGGTAGCGCTCGCGGTCGCGGTAGGCGGCCACGTACGCATCCTGCGTCGCGTCCTCCGCGAGGTCGCGGTCGCCGAGGACCCCGTATGCGACCCGGAACGCGACCGGATACGTGCGCTCGTAGAACGCCTCGAAGTCCGCCAGCGAGCTGCGGTCGTGCATCCCCGCGTCCCCGGCCCGCACGGTCCCCTGCCGTGCCCGTCACCCCTGATGGCGTCCAGTGCCGCCGATCCCTTACACGGGTCGCCCCGGCCCCGGCCCCGGACCGCCGTCTCGACCGCGACCCCCGGCCCGTGCCCGGCGGCCGCACGAACCATGCGCGCTCGCCGCTGCGCGGACCAGAGCCGGATGGCCGAGCGGGCCGGGCCGGGGCGGGGCGGTGCGGGAGGCAGGCAGGCGGTCACCGACACGGCGGCGGCCCGCGCGTCGGATCACCGCACCGCGACGAAGACCCTGGGACGATCCTTCCAGGCCACGGACGTGCCGACACCGGGGCTGGCGGACCCGGAGACGGGCCCCGTCCGGTCGTCCCACATCTCGAGCAGGACGAAGGACGACTCGCCGGCCAGCGCGGGGCGCTCGAGGAGCAGCAGCGAGCCGAGGTAGCCGGGCGTGAGACGGCGCTCGCGCGCGACCTCCCCGTCGGGGCCGAGCAGGCCTGCGATGGCGGAGGCGCCCCCCTTCGGCGAGGTGCCCTCGTGGACCACGACGTACATCGGCTCCTCCCTCTCGTGACGCGTTGACACTATCAAACGTTTTGACTACCGTCGGGTCCGCTGACCCCTGCAGTGCGTCCGAGGCGAGATGGCGACGATCAAGGACGTGGCCCGCGAGGCGGGAGTGTCGATCTCCACCGTCTCGCACGCGCTCTCCGGGAAGAGGCCGATCAGCGAGCCGACGCGACGACGCGTGCTGGAGGCCGTGGAACGCCTCGGGTATCGGCCGAACTGGAACGCCCGCAGCCTCGCCTCCCGGAGCACGCGGGTGCTCGGGCTCGTCGTCGCCGACATCTCGAACCCGTTCTACCCGACGGCAGCGCGTGGAGTCGAGGACGTCGCGATCCAGCACGACTACAGCCTCATCATCTGCTCGACCGACGGGGACGAGCGACGCGAGCGCGAGTACATCGACGTCCTCGAAGCTCGTCAGGTCGACGGGATCGTCTACATGGCGGGCCTCGCAGCGAACCGGCGTCTCGCCGAGCTCGTCGCCCGGGGCGGGATCCCCGTCGTCGCCGCCGACGAGCAGCTGCGCGACCTCGACCTCCCCGGGGTCTTCCTGATGAACGAGCGCGCCGGGGAGATGGTCGCCGACCACCTGGTGGCTCTCGGCCACCGGCGGCTCGGGTTCATCGGGGGCCCGCGGCACCTCCCGACGGTGGGCGAGCGGCTCGCCGGGTTCGTCGCCGGGACGGCGTCGCACGGGCTCCCGGTCGCCGACGAGTGCGTGATCTACGCCGACAACCGCGCCGAAGGTGGGCAGGTGGCCGCCGCGGTCCTCACGGCTCTCGACCGTCCGCCGACGGCGGTGTTCGTGGCGAACGACATGATGGCCCTCGGGGTCCTCGAGCACTGTCGTTCATCGGGGCTCGCGGTCCCCGGCGACCTGTCCGTGGTCGGCGTCGATGATCTCCCTGTGGCGCGGCTCGTGGGGCTGACGACGATCCACCAGCCGATGTACGAGATCGGCGCGACCGCCGCGCGGTTGCTGTTCGAGATCCTCGAGTCGGGCGGGCATCCGGCGCCCGTCCGCGTGCAGCCCGAGCTCGTGGTCCGCTCCTCGACCGGTCCGCCCCTCGACCGCATCTCGGACCTCGAGGCGCGCGCGCAGCTGGCCGTGCGCTGAGGCTCCAGTGCTCCGCGGGCGCCCCTCGCGGGACCGCGATCCCCCTTGACAGTCAAAACGATTTGACTTACCGTCCCGCGAGGCCGGACGGACGACCTGGCCCAGCACGCCGCCGAGGAGGGTGAGGGGACGACATGCCCAGGCTGACGGGCGGGGAGATCCTCGCCGAGTACCTGATCAGGGAGAAGGTCCCGTACGTCGTCGGGATCCCCGGCCATGGGGACATGGGTCTGTTCGACGCGTTCAAGGAGCGCGAGGACCGGATCCGCGTCCTTCAGGTCCGCCACGAGCAGTCCGCGGCGCACATCGCCGACGGCTACTACCGGGTCGCCCGCCAGCCGCTCGTCGTCATCACCTCGATCGGGCCGGGGGCGGTCAACACGGCGATGGGCGTCGCCACGGCGTACGTCGACTCGATGGCGATGGTGGTCGTCACGGGCGGCGCGCAGACGTACATGAAGGGTCGCGGCGTCCTCCAGGAGCTCGAGCGCGCGCACGAGGACGACTTCCCCTCGATCATGCGGCCGATCACCAAGGAGTCGTGGTCGGTCGAGCACGTCTCGCACCTCCCGGAGGTCCTCCACCGGGCGTTCAAGGTCGCCACGACGGGCCGGCCCGGGCCGGTCCACATCCAGATCCCCATGGACGTCCAGTCCGAGGCCGCGGATGTCGAGATCCCGGAACCGGCCGAGCACAGGCCGTTCGGCCGGATCATGCCCGACCCAGAGGCGGTGGAGCGGGCGGTGGACGTCATCCTCGCGTCGAGGCGGCCGATCATCCTCGCCGGGGGCGGGATCATCGGCGCCGGCGCATCCGACGGCCTCCTGCGCTTCGCCGAGGCGATCGGTGCGCCGGTCGTCACGACGATGATGGGCAAGGGCGCCTTCCCGGAGGACCACCACCTGTCGGCCGAGCACACGGGCGCCAACGGCACGCTCGTCGGGAACCATCTCTCCCGCAACGCCGACCTCGTCATCGCCATCGGCGCGCGGTTCGCCGAGCAGACCTCGAGCTCCTTCGTCCCCGGTGCGTCCTTCTCGATCCCGCCCGGGAAGGTCGTCCACGTGGACATCGACGCGCGGGAGATCGGCAAGAACTACCCGACCGAGGTCGGCATCGTCGCCGACGCGCGCTCGGCACTCGATGCACTCGACGCCGCCCTCGCCCGCCGCCTGGCGGGCCCGGTCCCGCGGCCCGAGTACCTCGCCGAGATCGCCGAGTGGAAGGCGAAGTGGCGCCGGGCGATCGAGGAGCGCTGGCCCGACGACCGGATCTCCACCTCGTCGTTCTTCGGGTCGCTCCGGCGCTTCCTCGACCGTGACGCGATCACGGTCGTGTCGGCGGGGCACCCGCAGATCCAGCTCTTCCAGGAGTTCCCCGCGTACGTCCCGGGCGCGTCGATCACCACGGGCGGATACAGCTCGATGGGCTTCACGATCCCCGCGGCCATCGGCGCGAAGCTCGCCGCCCCCGGCCGTCAGGTCGTGGGGATCGCCGGTGACGGCGACTTCCTCATGACGATCCAGGAGCTCGCGGTCGCGGTCGAGAACCGGATCCCCGTCGTGTACACGGTCATGAACAACTCCGGCTGGGTGTCGATCCGCGACTTCCAGCGAGGGATGTTCGGGGAGGACCGCCCCATGGCCGTCGACTTCGTCCACCACGACTCGGGCGACCAATACACGGTGGACTTCCAGAAGATCGGCGAGGCGTTCGGGTGCCACTCCGAGCGCATCACGGATCCGGGCGAGGTGGATGAGGCGCTCGGCCGCGCCTTCGCGTCGGGCCGCCCCGCCCTCCTGGAGGTCATGGTCACGCGCGACCCGCGCTGGTCGGGCGGGATGAACCACGGTCACTGGGATCTGCCGAAGCCAGCCTACCTGGGTGCCGGCGAGCCGGTCGCCGGCTGACGCGGGGGCACCATGGGCGCCGTCCCCATGCCCCCGGGGACGGCGCCCGCTCCACCGTGAGGAACGCACGCGACACCCACCGGGAGAGGCCAGCGATGCCTACGAACCGCGCGATCCACGAGCTGACGGACGAGCACGTCATCAAGTGCATGGGTGACGAGGAGATCGTCATCGACGAGGCCCAGGGGATGTGGATCCGCGACGCGGAGGGTCGCGAGACGCTCGACGCGATCAGCGGCGAGTGGGTCGTGAACCTCGGCTACCGGCATCCTCGCGTCATCGCCGCGGCGAAGCGGCAGATGGACAAGGCCGAGTACGTCACGCCCGTCGTCGACTACGAATCGCGGGCGGTGATGGCCCAGCGCCTCGCCGACGCCTCGCCCGGCGGCAGGTTCACCAAGGTGCTCTTCGCGCTCGCGGGAGGCGATGCGGTCGAGGGGGCGATGCACCTCGCGATGCGCGCGACCGGCGGGACGGAGTTCGTCACCTTCTACAAGGCCTTCCACGGCCGGACGTTCGCGACGATCGCCATGTCCTACTCGGACACCCGGATGATCGAGGAGTCGAAGGCCGGGCTCGAGCGCTACCTGACGAAGCAGAACCGGGTCCCCAACTTCTACTGCTATCGATGCCCGTTCCGACTCGAGTACCCGAGCTGCGACCTGTTCTGCGCCGACTTCGTCGAGACGGCCATCGTCCACCAGGCGGACGGGAAGGTCGCGGGCGTCATGGCCGAGCCGTGGCAGGCGAACGGTTCGATGGTCCCGGCCCCGGACGGCTGGTTCCAGCGCGTCCGCGAGATCTGCGACCGCCACGGGGCGCTGCTCATCGTGGACGAGGTCCAGAGTGGCCTCTGTCGGTGCGGCCGGATGTTCGCCGTGGAGCGGACCGGGGTCGAGCCCGACCTGATCATCCTCGGCAAGGCGCTCGGCGGCGGGTTCCCGCTCTCCGCGGTCCTCGCGAAGGAGGAGTACGCCGGGCTTCTGCTGTGGGAGTTCGGCTTCACCCAGATGGGACACCCGGTGTCGTGTGCCGCCGGCGCCGAGATGCTCGCGGTGATGATCGAGGAGGACCTCGCCGGCAACGCCGAGCGGATGGGCGCGCGGCTCATGGACGGCCTCCGCGAGATGGCGGGGAAGTACCCGCTCATCGGCGACCTCCGCGGGTGGGGTCTCATGATCGGGATCGAGCTCGTCGTCGACCGGACGACCAAGGAGGAGGCCTGGGAGGCGGCCACCTACGCGATGCAGCGGGCGTACGCGAACGGCCTCCTCATCGGGAAGACGGGCCCGGTCTACGGGGACAACGGCAACGTGCTCAAGCTCAAGCCGGCCGTGAACGCGACCGCGGCCGAGATCGACGAGATCCTCGTCCGGCTGGACAGGACCCTCGCCGAGGTCAGCCTGCGCTGGCCGGGGGCCCGGTGATGGGCGGCATGGGAGAGGGCGGCCGGGCGGGCGGGGCACCGGTCGCGGGGCGCGCCGGCTACCTCGTCTGCCTCGGCTACGACGCGTGGGCGCCCGAGCGCGTCGTCGAGTCACTCGCGCGTCTCGGCTATCGCTGGTGCGAATGGAACACCGGGCACTACGTGCCGGGCGACGCCGGCAGCCTGCGGCGCCTGAAGGCGCTCACGGAGGCCGGGGGGCTCGGGATCTCCGAGCTCATCGCGCAGCAGGACTACGTCACAGACGACGACCAGGCGTGGGAGGCGCGCGTCGCGCTGACCGAGACGGCCATCCGCGACGCGGCAGCCGTCGGGCTCGACACCGTGAACGTCCTCTCCGGTCCGAACCTCTGGGAGCCCGGGGCGAAGCGCGTCCCCGGCGCGATGAGCACCGCCGCGGCGTGGGAGCGGGTCTGGCGCGCCTTCGACCGCATCGTGCCCCTGGCCGAGCGGGAGGGGATCGGGCTCGCGTTCGAGGCGTGCTGGGGGACGCTCTGCGACGACTACTTCACGACGGCCGACCTCCTCGGCCGGTACGACTCGCCGGCGTTCGGCATCAACCTCGATCCGAGCCACTACGTCCTGCGCCGTCAGCCGATCGACTGGGTGATCGAGCGATGGGGCGAGCGCATCCGTCACGTGCACATGAAGGACGTCATCGGCGAGCCCGGCATGGAGGGCGACACCTTCATGTTCCCGCTGATCGGGGAGGGCCGGACCGACTGGCCGGCCTTCTTCCGGGCGCTGGCGGACGTGGGCTACCAGGGCGCGCTGTCGGTCGAGTTCGAGTCGTACCGCTACTACGACCAGGTGCTCGGCGGCGACCCGGAGGCGGCCGCGCGCCTCGGCATCCAGACGCTCGCTGCGGTGTGGGACCGGTTCGGGGCCGGGCAGGAGGTGGGGCATGGCTGAGTCGACCGCCCGGAGGGCGGATCCCCTCCGCGTCGGGCTCGTCGGGCTCGGGGAGGTCGGCCAGCACCACCTCCGCGGCTACCTGTCCACGGATCGTGCGCGGGTCGTCGCGGTCGCGGACCTCTCGGCGGAGCTGACCGCTGCGGCCGCTGGGAGGACCGGGGCTCGTGCGTGCAGTCACTGGATGGACCTCCTGGCCGACGCCGACGTTGAGGCCGTGGACGTCTCGCTGCCGCACGACCTCCACCTCGCGGCGACGCTCGCGGCCCTCGAGAGCGGTCGCCACGTGCTCGTCGAGAAGCCGCTGGGCCTGACCGTGGGCGAGTGCGACCGGATGATCGAGGCCGCCCGGCGAGCCGACCGCGTCCTGGCCGTGAGCCACAACCAGGTGTTCTTCGCGCCGCACGTCGCGGCGGTGGACCTCGTCCGGTCGGGAGCCGTGGGGCGGCCGATGATGACGAGGCTCCGGCTCGGCATCGGCGGCCGCTACCCCGGCTGGAGGCTCGACCCCGCGCAGGCCGGCGGCGGCCTGCTCTACGACGCCGGGGTCCACCGCTTCTACATGGCGCGCGAGATCATGGGCGACCCGGTCGCGGTCACCGCGAGGACGGACGTCGCGGCGCCCGGCCTCGAATCGGAAGGGTCCGGCGTGGTCGTGCTCGAGCACGGCGACGGGAGCTTCGCCGTCATCGACGCGAACTACCTGAACCCGAGCGGGACGTTCGACGACCGGATCGAGATCGCGGGGGACGCGGGGCTCATCGACCTCGCCGGCTGCGAGGCCGCGTTCGAGGGGTTCACGAACGAGCCCGCGCTGCGCCTCTGGGCCGATGGCGCGTGGCAGGTCGTCGAGGCGGCGCCGATGGACTGGTCCGGGTCGGTCCAGGCCGCCGTCCGCGACTTCGTCGACGCGGTCCTCGACGGGCGACGCCCCAGGGTCGCCGGCGAGGACGGACGCGTGGTGGTCGCGATGATCCAGGCAGCCTACGAGAGCGCCCGGACGGGCCGGCGGGTCGAGCTCGCCGAGATGCTCGGGACCAGGGTCACGACGGAGGCAGGTGCATGAGCGCAACGACGGGCCGACCGTGGCCCACACCCGAGGCCTTCTTCGCCGACGAGGCGGAGGCCTTCCGGCCCTTCGAGGCGATCCTCGCGCTCGATGTCGCCGGGCTCGACGGCGGCCCGCGGGCACATGGCTGGTCCGCGCGCGACCTCCTCTCCCATCTCGTGGGATGGCACGCGGTGGCGACGGAGGTCGCGACCGAGCTCCGGGCTTCGCCGCGCAGCCCGCGGAAGGCCGCGGCCGACGCCGAGTGGGAGGCGCGCGGGGACGAGATCAACGAGGAGATCCGCGCGGCGTGGGCCCCGCTCCCGCTCGACGAGTACCGGTCGCGGGCGCGCGAGGCGCGCGAGGGCCTTCTCGCGGCGCTGCGCGACGTCCCCCTCGCGCACTGGTGGGACGACGACGAGTACTTCGTCTACTTCCTGTCGGAGCTGCAGGGGCACTACGCGGACCACCGTGCCGCGCTCGACGTCGTGCTGGGCCGCTGAGCGTCCTCGCGCGACCCGGACCGGAAGGACCTGGGACCATGGAGACGATCGAGGCACGACATCTGGTCGGCGGACGCTGGGAGGGCGAGCCGTCCCGCGCGAGGGCGAACCCGGCGCGGGTGGGGGACACCGCGTCGGTGGCGGCGCGGGCGGATGCAGAGGTGGTCGACCGCGCGCTCGACGGGGCGGTCCGCGCACAGCGCGGCTGGGCAGCGATGCCCGCGCCCGAGCGCGGCGCCGTCCTCCTGCGGGCGGCCGCCGTCCTGGAGGGACGGCTCGAGACGGTGGCGCGGGACCTGACCCGCGAGGAGGGCAAGACGCTCGCCGAGGCGACCGGCGAGGTCCGGCGCGCCGTCGCGATCCTCCGGTTCTTCGGGGCGGAAGGATGGCGCCTCGGGGGGCAGACGTTCCCCGCCTCGGCGAGCGACGCGCTCATCTACACGCGACGCGAGCCGGTGGGCGTGGTCGTCGCCATCACGCCGTGGAACTTCCCCATCGCGATCCCCGCCTGGAAGACCGCGCCGGCGCTGGTCGCGGGGAACGCCGTCGTGCTCAAGCCGGCCGCGCTCACCCCGGGCACGGCGTTCCACCTCGTCGCGTCGCTCGTCGATGCCGGGATCCCCGAGGGCGTCGTCTCGCTCGTGCTCGGCACGGGTGGCGACATCGGCGACCGGCTCGTGGAGGACCCGCGCGTCGCCGCGATCACGTTCAC
>JALOOH010000240.1 GCA_025454515.1 Chloroflexota bacterium | reverse complement strand
CTGGCCGACCGCGTGGCGCTGATCCTGAACGGCCGCCTCCGGCAGTACGACGCCCCCGACGCCTTCTACCGCCGCCCCGCCGACGCCCAGGTCGCGGCCTTCTTCGGGAGCCGGAACCTCGTCCCCGGCGTGTCGGCGGACGGCGTCTTCGACAGCGCGCTCGGCCGGCTGAGGCTCGCGGAGGGCGCCCGCACTGGGCCGGGGCTCCTGACGGTCCGGCCCGAGGCGGTCCGCATCGGCCCGGCCCCGGTCAACGCGCTCGAGGCGCGCGTGACCGACCGGCTCTACCTCGGGACGCAGACCCGGCTCACGCTCGCCGTGGGCGAGGCGACGCTCGAGGCCGTCCTGTCGCCCGACCTCGTCGAGGGCGTGGCGCCGGGCGACAGGATCACCGTCAACCTGCCGCCCGCGAGCCTCTGGGTCATGGAGGGCAAGCCATGAGATACGGCGTCCACGCAGGTCTCTGGATGGCGCGCTGGACCGACGAGATCGCGCCCATCCTCCGAACCGTGGCGGAGCTCGGGTTCGACGGGGTCGAGATCTCCCTTCTCGGGATGACCGACGAGAAGGCCGGGGCGCTGTCGCGCCTCCTGCGCGACCACGGGCTCGCGGTGACCTGCTCGGACGGGCTGTCGCGGGCGGCCGACATCACCTCGGAGGACGCGGAGGTGCGCGCGGCCGGCGTCGCGCATCTTCGCTGGGCCATCCGCACGGTCGCCGCCATGGGCGGGACCGGGCTTGCGGGCGTCGTCTACGCGCCCTGGGGCGTCTTCGACCCGGACCGCAAGGCCGAGCGCCGCGCGCGGTCGGCCGAGGCGCTCGCCCTCATCGACGGGGACCTCGGCGACCACGGCGTGCGGCTCGGGATCGAGGCCATCAACCGCTTCGAGACCGATCTCGTGAACACGGCCCACGAGGCCGTGACGCTCGCCCGCGCCACGGGGTCGGACCGGATCGGCGTGCTCCTCGACAGCTTCCACCTCAACATCGAGGAGAAGGACATCGTCGCGGCCATCGCGACGGCCGGCGACCGGCTCTTCCACTTCCACGTCTCGGACAACGACCGCGGCGTTCCCGGATCGGGCCATGTCCCGTGGCACGCCGTGCGCGAGGGGCTGGCCGCGGCGGGCTACGACGGGTGGATCGTGGCCGAGATGTTCGTGCGGACCGGCACGCCGGCCGGCAACGACCTCAACATCTGGCGCGACATCGAGCCGGACGCGACCGCGGCCGCGGCGGCGGCGCTCGCCTTCATGCGGGGGCAGTTCGGATGACGCTGACCCAGCGCCTCGCCGCGCGCTTCGCCGAACTCGAGGACATGCTCAACGCGCTCGACGCCGCGGCGGGCGACGGCGACCACGGCACGACGATGCTGCGCGGCCTGCGCGCGGCGGCGGCCGCCGAGGACCCCGTGACCGCGTTCCGCGCGGCGGCGGGGGGCGCCTCGGGCTCGCTCTTCGCGCAGGTTCTGGGCGCGCTCGTGGCCCATGAGGGTGGCGAACCCTTGCCCGCGGCGCTGGCCCGCGCGGCCGAGCGGATCGGGGCCGTGGGGCAGGCGAAACCGGGCGACCGCACCATGCTCGACGCGCTCATCCCGGCGAGCCTTGCCTCTGACGCGGCCGAGGCGGCACGGGCCGCGCGGGCGGGCGCCGAGGCGACGCGCGCCATGCCCGCCCGCCGGGGCCGGGCCCGGCACGTCGAGGGCGCCGGGATCGGCCACGAGGACGCGGGCGCGCGGTCGGTGGCCGAGATGCTGGCCGTGGTTGCGGAGGGACGGACGTGAAGAAGCTCCTCAACGGTCGCGACAGCATGGTCGAGGACATGATCGCGGGGTTCGTCGCGGCCTATCCGGGGCAGGTCGCGCGGGGCCGCCATCCGAGGCTCGTCCGGCGCGCCGTCCCGAAGGCGGACGGCAAGGTGCGGCTCCTGATCGGGAACGGCTCCGGTCACGAGCCGATCGCCATGGGCTTCGTGGGCGAGGGGATGCTCGACGGCAACGTGGTGGGCGACGTCTTCGCCGCGCCGTCCTCGGACCTGATCCTCGAGGGCCTGCGCGAACTGGCCACGCCGGCGGGCACCGTGCTCCTGATCTCGCGCCACGAGGGCGACGTGATCAACGGCATGGAGGCCGCGATGCTGGCCGCCGAGGAGGGGCTCGCCGTGCGGCCGCTCTGGATGTACGACGACATCTCCTCGGCCCCGCGCGGCGAGGAGCAGGACCGGCGCGGCGAGGCGGGAACGCTCTTCGTCTACAAGATCCTCGGCGCCGCGGCCGAGGCGGGCAGGGGGCTCGACGCCCTCGTCGCGCTCGGGGAGGCGGTGCGGGACGCGACGCGCACGCTCGGCGCGGCGCTGTCGCCCGGCATCTCGCCGCTCACCGGGCGGGCGATGTTCGGCCTGCCCGAGGACGAGGTCTTCATCGGCATGGGCGTCCATGGCGAGCCCGGCGTGGCCCGGCGCAAGGTCGAACCGCTTCGCGACCTCGTCGCCTTCATGATGGACGCGCTCGCCGAGGACCGCCCCCTCGTGCCCGGGGCGCCCGTCGTCCCTCTCGTCAACGGGGCCGGCGGGACGACGATGATGGAGCTCCTGTCGGTCTACGGCGAGGTCGCGGCGTGGCTTGCCGCGCGGGGCATCCCGGCGGTCTCGCCCGCGATCGGGTCGCTCTCGACGACGCAGGAGATGGGCGGCTTCTCGATCTCGCTCCTCGCCGCCGACGCGGAGATGCTGCGCCTCTGGCGCGCGCCTCAGGCGACGCCGCAGTTTCCGGTGATCCGATGACTGCCCCACTCATCCACGGAGTCGCGGTGGACGCGGGCTCGGGCCTCGCGGCCGCGATCCGAACGGCGCGCGGGGCCGCGTCGGAGGACGACGACCTCTTCCGCTTCAAGCGCGCGGTGCTCGCGGCGCTCGGACCCGCGGCGACGACGGTTCTCGTCGACGCGGCGCTCGGGCCGCGCCTCCTGCCGCTCTTTCCGTCGGGCTGCGCGCCGATGATGGCGTTCGAGGCCGACGTCTACCGCATCTCGGACGCCGACCGGATCACGGTGCTGCCGGACGGCCTGTGCGTTGCCGACTATCCCGGGCTCGGCGTGCGGCTCCTGAAGTTCTTCCTCTGGTACGCCCCCGACGACGACCCGGAGCTGAACGCGCGGAAGCTGGGGCTCGTCGAGCGGGTGGGCGCGGAGTGCGCCGCGGCCGGCGTGTCGTTCCTGATGGAACCGCTCGTCTACGACCCCCGGCACA
>JALOOH010000071.1 GCA_025454515.1 Chloroflexota bacterium | reverse complement strand
GATCCGCATGCGGTAGTCGGCGATCTCGCCGATGCGCGGCTCGATCATCCCCAGGTCGCTCTCGTACACGCCCGTCAGCACCTCCCGGATGAAGGCCGCACCCGTCGCCCGCGCGACCGCGAGCGACGCCTTCGCGTCCCACAGGAGGTTGACGCCGAAGGGGACCCGCACGTCGCGACGCAGCTCCCCGATGACCTCGGCCATCGCGGCGACGGCCTCCTGGCCGACGCCCAGATGGTACGGGACGTCCTGCTCGTTGCAGAAGAGGACGCCGTCCACCCCGGCGTCCTGGAGGGCCGCGAGGTCGCGTCCGACGACGTCCACGAGCCTCGCGCCCCCGGCCGCGACGTCGTGCCACGGACGGCCCGGCAGACCCGGGAAGTGGAGCATCGCCCGGCCGCGACGTCGTGCCACGGACGGCCCGGCAGACCCGGGAAGTGGAGCATCGCGACGACGGGCTTCCGCACGCCGAAGATCCGTTCGAGCGTCCCCATCCTCACGTCCCTCCCGCGGCAGCCGCCGCGTGCTCTCTCGACGCGGCCGGGGCCGCGAAGACCACCTCCACGCCGAGCGACTCGATCCTGTCCGCCTCGTCGGGCGCGGCGGCCGCGTCCGTGACGATCGTCGTCGCGAGCGTCACGGGGCCAACGACCGCGGCCGCGACGTGGCCGAACTTCGTGCCGTGGGCGAGCACGACCGTCCGCGCCGACCGCTCCATGGCGACGCGGTTGACCTCCGCGTCCTCGTCCGCGAGCTCGGTGAAGCCCCAGCGCGCCGAGACCCCCGCCACGCCCACGATCGCGACGTCGAACCGGTACCGGGCGAGGGTGGCGAGGGCGACGGGCCCGACGCACGTCAGCTCCTCGCGGCGCACCGTCCCGCCGAGCACGACCGTGCGCACCGGCCGCGTGCCGAGCAGGCTGGCGACCACGACGGAGGCCGTGACGATCGTCTGCTCGGGGCGCACGGGGACGTACCGCGCGAACTGCTCGACGGTGGTGCCCACGCCGAGGTAGATCGTGGTCGCGTCCCCCACGAGGTCGCCCGCCGCGATCGCGATGAGGCGCTTCTCCCGCGCGGAGTGCAGCGCGCGGGCGTTGAACGTGAGGTCGAACGAGCGCGTCACGTGGGCGGTCGCGCCGCCGTAGGTCTGCTTGAGGAAGCCGTCGCGCTCGAGCCGCCGGATGTCGCGGCGCACGGTCATCTCGGAGACGCCGAACCGCGCGGCGAGCTCTCCCACCTGGATCGACTGGTCCTCCGCGACCTGCTCCAGGATCCGCAACCGCCGATCGACCGCGAGCATCGGTCCGGGTCGCCCTCCTCGTCCCTCCGGAGGCTGGTGCCGGCGCCGGCCACCCGGGGGCATGGGTGACCGGCGCACGACATGCAACGCCCACAGGGTATCAGACGCACACGAAAAGTTGACAACCGATGTTCGTTCTTGTCACCATCGTCCTCGGAGCGCCACGCGGCCGCGTCGGTGGTCCGAGCACCCGTGGCCGTGAGCCGCTCTCGCGCCCGATCCCCCCGGCCCCGACCGGGAGGTGGCCTCAAGGCGAGGCCGGGGCGGTGCCCCCGCGTGGGCGCGTGACGAGGGAGGTGGCCAAGGGTGGCAGTCCAGCCGGACGGCAAGAGTCAGCTCTTCGTCCGCCAGAGCACGGGCCTCGTGAGAGAGGCGTCGGCGCTGGACGCGACGATCTTCAACGCGGTGTTCTCGGCGCCGGTCGGAGCCACGCTCGCGTGGGGCATCTTCGCCGCGCTGAGCATGTTCCCCGGCGCTGACCTCGTCACCGCGACGATCATCGCCGGGATCATCAACATCCCGGTCCTCATCATGATGGCGCTGCTCGCCTCGAGCATGCCCCGGACCGGCGGCGACTACGTCTGGGTGAGCCGGATCCTGTCGCCCCCGCTCGCGCTCATCAGCAACTTCGCCGCGGCGCTGTCGGCGACGATCGGCGCGACGTACTGGGCCCGCTACTTCCCGGTCTTCGCGCTGGGCCCGATCCTCGTGACCCTGGGCATCACGTTCGACAACCAGGACCTCATCACCTGGGGCACGAACTTCCAGACGGACTCCACCTGGATCTTCGCGGGCGCCATGGTGATGGTCATCCTCATGGGCCTGATCCTCACGGCCGGCCTGCGGATGACGTTCGCCTGGCAGAACACGTTCTGGATCATCGCGAGCGTCGGGACGTTCATCGCGTTCGCCGTCCTGCTCATCGGGACCAACGCGGACTTCGTCGCGAACTTCAACGAGATGAACGCGAAGTTCGGTGGCGGGACCGCCCAGGACGTCATCAACGCGGCCGGGGTCGCGGGCGTATCGCCGAACCCGGGCGACCTGAACGCGACGCTCCCGACCGTGTTCATCGTCATGACGTTCATGATGTGGAACTGGTGGTCGGTCTACCTCAGTGGCGAGCTGAAGACCGCGTCGAACCGCGGCCGACAGCTGAAGATCATGTTCGGCGCCCTCGCGTGGGACGTCCTGTTCATCGCCCTCGGCGCCCTGCTCCTCTTCAAGGTCACCGGCTATGACTTCATGGTCGCGGTCAACAGCGGCAGCTCCGCGTACGCGATCCCCACGGGGCCGTGGTACCACTTCATGGCGTCCCTCGTGTACGCCGCCCCGGCCCTGACCTTCCTCATCGTCGGCTCCTTCCTCTTCTGGAGCCTGCCGGCGATGGTCGGCAACACGTTCATGCCGATCCGCACGATGTTCGCCTGGTCGTTCGACCGCCTCCTGCCGGAGAAGCTCTCCGAGGTGAACGAGCGCACCCACTCGCCGATCTGGGCGATCTGGGTGGAGATGGCGATCATCACGGCGATGCTCATCTGGAGCATCAACAGCACCGACTTCATCACCTGGCTGACGCTCGGCGTCCTCGCCGGCGTGGTGACCGTCGTCATCGTGGCGGTCGCGGCGCTGGTCTTCCCGACGCGGCGCCCGGACCTCTACCAGGCGTCGCCGGCGAACGTGAAGTTCCTCGGCATCCCGGTCCTCTACATCGTCGCGCCGCTCTCGATCCTGTGCATGCTCTTCCTGGTCTGGTGCACGGTCACGTACCCGGCGCTCGCGATGATGGGGAACACGGACAACATCTGGTGGATCCCGGCGTTCATCGGGATGATCGTGGTCGTCGGCCTCATCGTGTACTTCGGCGCCAAGTTCATCCGGCGGAGCCAGGGCATCGACATCGACCTCGTCTACAGGGAGCTGCCGCCCGAATAGGGCCGCTCCCGACCCATCCATCCAGGGCCCCGGTCCGCCGGCCGGGGCCCTGCCGCGTCCCGCGTACACTCGACCCCTCATGAGCGGCGACCACAGCACCGGCCCCTCCAACCGGCTCGCGAGCGAGACGAGCCCGTACCTGCTCCAGCACGCGCACGACCCGGTGGACTGGTACCCGTGGGGCCCGGAGGCCCACGCGCGGGCACGCGAGACGGACCGCCCGATCTTCCTGTCGATCGGGTACGCGGCCTGCCACTGGTGCCACGTCATGGCCCGCGAGTCCTTCCGCGACCCCGCCACGGCGGCCCTGCTCAACGAGGGGTTCGTCTCGATCAAGGTGGACCGCGAGGAGCGTCCCGACCTCGACGCCGTCTACATGGACGCGGTCCAGGCGCTCACGGGGAGCGGCGGCTGGCCGATGTCGGTCTTCCTCACGCCCGACGGCCACCCGTTCTACGGCGGCACGTACTTCCCGCCGGACCGGCGTCACGGCCTGCCGAGCTTCCGGGACGTCCTCGCGGGGATCTCGGAGGCATGGCGCGAGCGCCGTGCGGACGTGGAGCGGGCCGGGGCGGCCGTCGTCGAGGCCATCGCGGCGGCGACGACGAGCCGGCCGGGGACGCCGGGGGCGGTGGCGCCCGGCACGCTGCGCGCGGCGTGCGCCGCGCTCGCCACCGACTTCGACCCTCGGAACGGCGGCTGGGGTGGCGCGCCGAAGTTCCCGCAGCCGATGGCCATCGAATGGCTGCTGCGCCACCACGCCGCGACCGGCGACGCCGAGGCCCTCGCGATGGCGCTGCGGACGCTCGACCGGATGGCGGACGGCGGGATCCGCGACCATCTCGGGGGCGGGTTCGCGCGGTACTCGACCGACGCCGCCTGGCTGGTGCCGCACTTCGAGAAGATGCTCTACGACAACGCGCAGCTGGCCCGCGCCTACCTCCACGCGTGGCAGGTGACCGGCGACGGCCGGTACCTCGACGTCGCGACCGAGACCCTCGACTTCCTCCTGCGTGAGATGGCGCTGCCCGACGGGGCGTTCGCGGCCAGCCTCGATGCGGACACGCACGGCGTCGAGGGCGCGACGTACACGTGGACTGCCGAGGAGGTGGACGAGGTCCTCGGCGCGACGGACGCGGCCGACGAGCCCGGCCTCGCGGCCGGGGCGGCCGGCGTGGCCGATGAGCCGGGCCTCGGGGCGCTCTTCCGGGAGGCGTACGGCGTCACCGACGGCGGGAACTGGGAGGGCCGCACGGTGCTCTCCCGCGTCCGCGACGACGCCACGCTCGCGACGCGACACGGCCTCGCGGCGCCCGCGGTGGCGGCCCGCCTCCGGGAGGCGCGTCGGGCGCTGCTCGCCCGCCGCGACGCCCGGCCCCGGCCGGAGCGCGATGACAAGGCGGTCGTCGCGTGGAACGGCCTCGCCATCGGCGCGCTCGCCGACGCGGCCCGCCACCTCGCGTCCGGCCCGGAGGCGGACCGGGCGGCGGCCTACCTGGCCGCGGCCACCGGGGCCGCAGAGGCGGTCGTGGCCTTCGCCGTGGACGAGGACGGCCGACTCCACCGCTCGTGGAAGGACGGCCGCGCCGGGGGGCCGGCCGCGCTCGAGGACGAGGCCGATCTCGCCGACGGCCTCCTCGCGCTGTATGCGGCCACGTTCGACGAACGGTGGTATCTGGCTGCCCACGAGCGGGGGGCCGCGATCCTGGCCCGGTACCGGGACCCTGCCGGCGGCTTCTTCGACGCCGCCGACGACGCCGAGCAGCTCGTCGTCCGCCCGCGGTCCGTGCAGGACAACGCGCTCCCGTCCGGCGGCGCGATGGCCGCGTCGGTGCTGCTGCGCCTCGCGGCGTACTGCGGCGAGTCTGCCGAGGCCGAGGCCGCCACCGCGGCGATCGCCGGGGTGGGGGAGCTCGCGGGCCGTCACCCGCTGGCGTTCGCGTGGTGGCTCGTGGCGATGGACCTCGCCGTCCGCGGCGTGGACGAGGTCGCGATCGTGGGCGACCGTGCCGACGCGGCGACGACCGCGCTGGTGGACGTCACGCGCGGATCGTTCCTGGCGCGCGCGATCGTGGCGTGCGGACCCGACCCGGCGGCGAGCGCGATCCCGCTGCTCCAGGCCCGCTTCGCCCTCGACGGGCGACCCACCGCCTTCGTCTGCCGCGACTTCGCCTGCCGGCGCCCGGTGACGAGGCCGGAGGCGCTCGAGGCCCTGCTCGCGGCAGGGGAGGGTCCCGCGCCGCACGCGGACGGCGCGGTCCTGCCCTGATCCGGGGCGTCCGGCCGCGGCGAGCCGCGGGGCCCGGGGTGGACGTGCCCGGCCCGGCGCGGCACACTCGGGGTGGCCGACGCGCGTCCCCCGTCGGGGGTACGGTCCTGCGCCGCGCCTTCGACGGAAGGGGAGTCTTCGCATGGTCATCACCAACCCCTGGCACGCCCGCGGCGCGGCCCTCCTGCGCGTCGTCGTGGGCATCGTCATGCTCTGGGCCGGCCTGGAGAAGCTCATCGGCACACCGGGCGGCTGGACCGCGGCCGGGTTCCTCGAGTTCGCGACCGCGGGATCGCTCGGCTGGCCGTTCGTCAGTGGCGAGCCGGCGGAGGGCGCGGTGTTCAGCCCGCTCCACGACTTCTGGGTCGGCCTCGCGGGCAACGCCACGGTCCTCCAGGCGATCGACGCCCTCGTGATCTGGGGCGAGCTCCTCATCGGGGTCGCCCTCGTCCTCGGGCTCCTCACGCGGTTCGCCTCGATCCTGGGCGCGCTGATGATGATCCTGTTCTTCCTCGCCGCCTGGGACTTCGCCTACGGCATCGTCAACCAGCAGCTCACGTACGCGGTCGTCTTCCTCGCCATCGGCGGGATGGGCGCCGGGAAGTACTACGGGCTCGACGCGTGGGCCGGCAGGACCGCGTTCGCGACACGGAACCGCTGGTTCCGCACGTGGTTCCTCTCCGGCGACCCGGCCGATGACGAGCGCGGCAGGTCGATCGAGGTCCCGAGCGGCGTCGCGGAGGCGCCTGCCACCGCCTGAGGGCCCTGCGCCCGGCACACGCCCCGGCGCCGCGGCCGCTCGTGAGCCGCCGCGCCGGGACGCCCCCACCGGGTGGTGGCGTTTTAGAACGGATGGTCGGAACGCGCCGCAGCGGTGTATGCTCGACCTCCAGTGCCCAGCCGATCCACCCGGGACCCTGCGGCCCGTCGGCCGTCCCCCGGCCCAGTCGCCCCCGGCCCCGTCGCCGCCGCCGACCCCCTCGCGCCGTTCTCGCCCGAGGTCCGCGCGTGGTTCACCGGTGCGTTCGCGGAGCCGACCCCCGCCCAGGCGGGCGGCTGGGCCGCGATCTCGGCGGGCAGTCACACCCTCATCCACGCGCCCACCGGCAGCGGCAAGACGCTCGCCGCATTCCTCTGGTGCATCGACCGGCTGGCCGTGGCCGAGCGACCGGCCGCACCCACCACGCGCGTCCTCTACATCTCACCCCTCAAGGCGCTCGCGTACGACGTGGAGCGCAACCTCCGGGCGCCGCTGGCGGGGATCGCGCTCGCGGCGGAGCGCCTGGAGCGGCCGGCGCCCGCGATCACGATCGGGACCCGCACCGGCGACACGGCCACGGACCAGCGGCGCCGGATGCTCAAGGCGCCCCCGGACATCCTCGTGACCACGCCGGAATCGCTCTACCTGCTCCTCACGAGCGGGGGGCGGGAGACGCTGCGTGGCGTGGAGCACGTGATCGTGGACGAGGTCCATGCGGTCGCCGGGACGAAGCGCGGCGCCCACCTGGCCATCTCGCTCGAGCGTCTCGAGCGACTCACGGCACGGCCGCCGCAACGGATCGGCCTCTCCGCGACGCAGCGGCCGCTGGAGACCGTCGCGGGGTTCCTCGGCGGCATCGGCCCGGGCCGCGCCGTCGCGATCGTGGACGCGGGTGGCGAGAAGACACTCGAGCTGCAGGTCGTCGTCCCCGTGGAGGACCTCTCCCGGATCGGCGAGTCGCTGCCGCTCGAGGAGCAGCCGTCCGGGCCGGCCGCGGGGCCCGAGGCGAAGGTGAGCATCTGGCCCGCGATCCACCCGCGGATCCTCGACCTGGTCCGTGCCCACCGGAGCACGATCGTCTTCTGCAACAGCCGCCGCCTCGCGGAGCGCCTCGCGCAGCGCCTGAACGAGCTTGCGGGCGAGGAGCTCGTGCGCGCGCACCACGGATCGATCTCGCGGGAGCAGCGCGTCGCGATCGAGGAGGAGCTGAAGGCCGGCAGGCTGCCGGCGCTCGTCGCCACGAGCAGCCTGGAGCTGGGCATCGACATGGGCGCCGTGGACCTGGTCATCCAGGTGGAGTCGCCCACGAGCGTCTCGCGCGGCCTGCAGCGGGTCGGGCGGGCCGGTCACGCCGTCGGGGTGCCCAGTCGCGGCGTGATCTTCCCGAAGTATCGCGGCGACCTCCTCGAGGCGGCCGTCGTCGCACGGCGGATGCTCGACGGCGCGATCGAGCCGACGGTCGTCCCCAGGGCCCCGCTCGACGTCCTCGCGCAGCAGGTGGTCGCGATGACGGTCGTGGAGCCATGGACCGCGGACGACCTGTATGCGACCACGACGCGGGCGGCGCCCTTCGCGGAGCTGCCGCGCGACGCGTTCGACGGGGTCCTCGCCATGCTCGCGGGGGCGTATCCCTCCGACGAGTTCGCCGAGCTGAAGGCGCGGGTCGCATGGGACCGGGCGACCGACGTGGTCACCGGGCGCCGCGACGCACGGACCGTGGCCCTCACGAGCGGCGGCACGATCCCGGACCGGGGGCTGTTCGGCGTGTTCATCGTGGGCGACCCGGGGATGACGGGGAGACGGGTCGGCGAGCTCGACGAGGAGATGGTCTACGAGACGCGCGTCGGCGAGGTGATCACGCTCGGCGCCACGAGCTGGCGCGTGGAGGAGATCACGCCCGACCGGGTGCTGGTCTCCCCGGCTCCGGGCGTCCCGGGCCGCCTGCCGTTCTGGCACGGGGACGCGATCGGGAGGCCGATCGAGCTCGGGCGCGCCATCGGCGCCTTCGTCCGGGAGGCGGAGGACGACATCGCACAGGGCTCCCGGGGGCGCGGGCGGGCGGCCGCGCGCCTGTCGGCCGAGCACATGCTCGACGACCTCGCGGCCGGGAACCTCCTCGCATACCTCGAGGACGAGCGCGACGCCACGGGCGCGCTGCCCACGGACAGGCGGGTCGTGGTCGAGCGCTTCCGCGACGAGCTCGGCGACTGGCGGCTCGTGCTCCTCACCCCGTTCGGCGGGCGGGTCCACGCGCCGTGGGCGCTCGCGATCGAGGCCCGCCTGCGGGAGCGCCTCGGGTCGGAGGTCCAGTCGATCTGGTCGGACGACGGGATCGCCGTCCGCCTGCCCGAGGGCGACCTGTCCGGCGTCGAGGATCTGCTCTTCCCCGGCCCGGACGCCATCGACGACCTCGTCGTCGCCGCGGTGGGGGGCTCCGCTCTCTTCGCGTCGCGCTTCCGCGAGAACGCGGCGCGGGCGCTCCTGCTGCCGCGGCGCCGTCCCGGGGCCCGGACCCCGCTCTGGCAGCAGCGCCAGCGGTCGGCGGACCTCCTGTCCGTCGCGAGCCGCTACGGCTCGTTCCCGATCCTCGTGGAGACGTACCGCGAGTGCCTCGCGGACGTCTTCGACCTCCCGGCGCTCAGGGAGATCCTCGCCGCCATCCGCGCGCGGACGATCGCGGTCCACTCGGTCGAGACGAGCCGGCCGTCGCCGTTCGCGTCGTCCCTGCTCTTCGACTACGTCGCCGCGTACATGTACGAGGGCGACGCGCCGCTCGCCGAGCGCCGCGCCCAGGCCCTCACGCTCGACCGCGACCTGCTCCGTGAGCTGCTCGGGCAGGAGGAGCTCCGCGAGCTGCTCGACCCGGCCGCCCTCGCGGACGCCGAGCTCGCGCTCCAGGGGCTCGCCGAGGGACGGCAGGCGCGGACCCCCGACGCGCTCCACGACATGCTGCGGAGGCTGGGCGATCTCACCGAGGAGGAGGTCGCCGGGCGGTGCTCCGGCGCCGCGGCGGCCGCGACCGCGTGGCTCGCGGAGCTCGAGGCGTCGCGCCGCGCGATCCGTCTGCGCGTCGGTGGGGAGGACCGGTGGATCGCGATCGAGGACGCCGGTCGGTACCGCGACGCGGTCGGGGCCGCGCCGCCGGCCGGGGTCCCGGCCGCGTTCCTGGCCCCGGCGGCCGACTCCCTCGGCGGCCTGCTCGCCCGGTGGGCGCGCACGCACGGGCCGTTCACCGCCGCGGAGCCCGCACGGCGGTGGGGACTCCCGCCGCGGGTCGTGGAGGAGGCGCTCTCCGCCCTCCTCGGTGCCGGGACGATCCTGCGCGGCGAGTTCCGTCCGGGCGGCGCGGAGCGCGAGTGGTGCGACCCGGAGGTCCTCCGCCAGCTCCGCCGGCGGTCGCTCGCGCGCCTCCGCCGGGAGGTGGAGCCGGTCGAGCAGGCCGCTTACGCCCGGTTCCTCCTCGCGTGGCAGGGGGTGGCGCCCGCGGGCGCCGGCGACCCGCCGGCGCGCGGCGCGGTCGCCCTGGAGCGGCTCGCGGAGGCTGTGGACCAGCTGGCGGGCCTTCCGATCCCCGCCTCCGTCCTCGAGCGTGACGTCCTGCCTGCGCGCGTCCCCGGCTACCTGCCGCGGATGCTCGACGAGCTGGGCGCGCTCGGCGAGGTGGCGTGGGTGGGCCGCGGCAGCCTCGGGCGCGACGACGGCAGGGTCGCCCTCGTGCGCCCGGGCCGCGAGGGACTCCTGTGGCCCGTCGACGGACCGGGTGCGGGTGGGGGCGGTGCGGGCACGGGCACCGTGGGTGGCGACGCCGGGCGGCGCCCATCCGGGACCGTTCACGAGGCGATCCGCGCCGCGCTGAGGACGCGGGGCGCCCTCTTCTACCGGCAGCTCCACGCGGCGGCGGGCGGCGGCCCGGACCGCGAAGTCCTCGATGCCCTGTGGGAGCTGGTGTGGGCCGGCGAGGTCACGAACGACACCTTCGCTCCTCTGCGGGCGCTGCGCTGGCGCCGTCCGTCGAAGGACGCCGCGCGCCGCGGGCCGCGCGTCGCGACGCTAGGCCCACCCGAGGCCGCGGGACGATGGTCCCTCGTCGAGGCCGCCGGGCCGCCGCCGGATGCGCGGGCCGCGGCCGAGCGGCTGCACGCGGTCGCCCTGTCGCTGCTCGAGCGGTACGGCGTGGTCACCCGCGCGGCCGTCGTCGCGGAAGGGCTGCCGGGCGGCTTCTCGGCCGTGTACCCGATCTTCCGGGCGATGGAGGACGCCGGCCGGGTCCGTCGCGGCTACTTCGTCGACGGGCTCGGCGCCGCGCAGTTCGCGCTGCCGGGCGCGGTGGATCGGCTGCGCGCCGTGCGCGATGCCCATGCGGACGAGCCGGTCGTGCACGTCGTGGCGGCCGCCGATCCGGCGAGCCCGTGGGGCGGGATCCTGCCGTGGCCTCGCCGCGACCCCGACGCGGACCGTCGCGTCATCGCCCGCGCCGCGGGGTCGCACGTCGTGCTCGTCGAGGGGGTCCCCGTGCTCGTCGCCGAGCGGGACGCCAAGGGGCTCGTGACGCTCCCCGCGTTCGACGACCCGGCGGCGGCGGTCATCGCGCTCCGCGCCCTCGGGGCACTGGCGGCCGCCGGCCACGTCCGGGAGGTCGTGGTCGCGCGGGTGGACGGCGAGGCCGTGGGGGCCTCCCCGCATCGGGCGACGCTCGTCGACGCCGGGTTCGTCGCCGCCTACCGCGGGATGGCGCTCCGCCCCGGGCGGGCGTAGCGCCGCCGCGGCGCCGCGACGACCGGACCGACCGATGCCCGAGGGCGACACGCTCTTCCGCACCGCCGCGGGGCTGCGGCCCTTCCTGGTCGGCCGCGCGGTCGTCGCGGCGCACGCGCGCCAGCCGGGACCCCGCGCAGAGCTTCTCGTCGGCCGGTCGGTCATCGAGGTCCTCGCGATCGGCAAGAACCTCGTCATCCGGTTCGACTCCGGCCTGGAGCTGCGCACCCACCTCGGCATGCGCGGGTCGTGGCACCGGTACCGGCCGGGAGAGCGCTGGCGCCGCCCGCCGGCCCGGGCGCGCATCTCCATCGAGGTCCCGGGCGCCGTGGCGGTCTGCTTCGACGCGCCCACCGTCGAGATCCTCGAGACCCGCGCCGAGGTCGCCCATCCACCTCTGGCCCGCCTCGGGCCGGACCTCCTCGCG
>JALOOH010000239.1 GCA_025454515.1 Chloroflexota bacterium | reverse complement strand
AAGGCCCGCGGTCATGTAGACGAGCGCGACCCCCGGGCCGAAGAGGCCCCACAACAGGACGAGCGCGACCTCGTTGACCATCGGGCTGCTGATGAGGAACGCGAACGTGACGCCCAGAGGCACGCCGGCTTCCACGAAGCCGATGAAGAGCGGCACGGCCGAGCAGGAGCAGAAGGGCGTGACGATCCCGAGACCGGCGGCACCGACGGTGCCCACGACCTCTCCGCGCCCGGCGAGCGCGCCGCGCACCTTCTCCGGGGGGAAGAACCCGCGGACGAGCGTGACGACCGTGATGATGCCGAAGAGCAGAAGGAGGACCTTGGGCACGTCATAGAGGAAGAACGCGACGGCCTCGCCGAGCGGGGTGTCCGGCTCCAGCGGCAGGACCTCGAAGGCGAGCCAGATCGCCAGCGGGGCGGCCACGAACCAGGCGACCAGCCAGGCGATGACGGCAGCACCCACGCCGATCCAGAACGGGACGCGGGCGCGCCGGACGGCGAGCGTCGTCATCTCAGGAGGCCTTCGAGCGACCGAGCGACGGCAGCACAGGCCGCCTCGTCGCGCTCGTAGAAGACCCAGCGTGCGTCCGCCCGGTGGCGGCTCGCGCGCACCAGCCCGGCGTCGCGCAGGCGGGCGAGGTGGTTCGAGACGTTGTTCTGGCGCTCCCCGAGGGCAGCGGCCATCTCGCAGACGCAGTGCGGCCCGCCGGCGAGGAGCGCGAGGATCCCGGCGCGCGTCGGGTCGCCAAGGAGAGCAGCCGCCGCCACGGCCGCGGCGACGTCCGGGGCCGGCAGGTCCAGCCTGGGATCGGGGAGGACGGGGAGGACCCGTTCGCTGATGGACATCTCAGCGCGAAGTGTCTCAACGCTCACTGATGTATCGGGAGGGCCGTTGGTCACCGGCCCGGAGGTCGGCCGTCACGCGTGGCGCGCCCTGGACGCACGTCCGTCGCCTGCGTCCGGGCGTGGCCGAGCGCGCCGGCCGCCCGGGAGGTAGTCTTCCCGCGTGACGACGGACCCGATCCCCGACGGTGGCGCCCCCGCCCGCGTCCTCTTCATCTGCACCCACAACTCGGCGCGCTCCCAGATGGCCGAGGGACTCCTGCGCGCCCGGGGCGGCGACCGGTTCGCGGCGTTCAGCGCGGGGACCGAGGCGACCGAGGTGCGCCCTCTCGCGGTCTGCGCGATGGACGAGGTCGGGATCGACATCCGCGGCCAGGAGAGCAAGACGCTCCACCGCTACCTCGGCGAGCCGTTCGACCTCGTCGTCACCGTCTGCGACGACGCGCGCGAGGCCTGCCCGGTCTTCCCCGGCGCGCGGCGGATGGCCCATTGGAGCTTCGAGGATCCGTCGCGCGCGACGGGCACCGACGAGGAGCGCCTCGCCGTCTTCCGGCGGGTCCGGGACGCGATCGCGGCGCGGGTGGATGCGCTGGTCGCGGCCGGGGTCGCGGGCGCCGCTGGGGACGTCCCCGCCTGATCAGGCCCGGTCGCGGTGCGGCGCCGTCGCGGCGCCCCCCAGCTCCGCGGCCCTGCGGGCGGCACCGGGCACGATCCCCCCCGCGAGCGCGTGGAACCGTTCCGCCGCCTCCGGCCGGATCGCGTAGAAGACCCACGTCCCGCGCCGCTCGGCGTCCACCCACCCCGCCTCCCGCAGCACCCTGAGGTGGTGCGAGACCGTCGGCTGGGCCACGTCGCAGCACGCGGTGAAGTCGCAGGCGCAGACGGGACCCTCGACGCTGAGCTGGCGGAGGATCGCCAGCCGGGTCGGGTCGGCGACGGCCTGGAGCAGGCGGACTTCCGGATCGACTGCGCGCTTCATGAGCGGAGGATATCGACCGACTTCTATATTGACAAGTATCGATATATGCGCTAGCGTCCGTCGTGCAAGGAGACGATCCCGATGACGACGTTCGACGACCTGACCCTCGCCCGCTCGATCATGGCCGACCGCGAGAGGGAGGCCATGCGCGCCGCCCTCGCGCGCATGGCCTGCGGCGCGGCATCATGCAGCGAGGGGCGCCTGGCGTCCCTGCGGAGCCGGGTCTCGCGAGCGATCGGCGACGGCCCGGCGCGGGCGGCCGCCTGCTGCTGAGATCGACGCCGACACGGCCCTCCACCCATCGCCACGAGCCGACCAGGACGGTGACCTCGATGTCCACGGATCTCCACGACCAGGTGAGCGCGCACTACGGCGCGGAGGCGCGGCGGATGCTCGACGCGCTCGACCGCCGCGCGGCCGGCGACGCGCGCACGACTCTCCCCTTCCTCGAGGATGAGGGCACCTCGTGCTGCGGCGAGACGGCCGACGGCACGTGTTGCGGCGACCCGACCACCTCGTTCGGCCCCGAGCTGTACGACGCCCTTGAGCGCTCCGAGCTCCCGGACGCCGCGACCCTCGCCAGCCTGGGCTGCGGGAACCCGGTCGCCGTCGCCGAGCTGCGACTCGGCGAGACGGTCCTGGACCTTGGCTCGGGCGGCGGCATCGACGTCCTGCTCTCCGCGCGCCGCGTGGGACCGGACGGACGCGCGATCGGCCTGGACATGACGGACGACATGCTCGAGCTGGCGCGGCGCAACGCGGCGCAGGCCGGCGCCACGAACGTCGAGTTCGTGAGGGGGACGATCGAGGCGATGCCCCTGCCCGACGCGTCGGTGGACGTGGTCATCAGCAACTGCGTGATCAACCTCGCCGCGGACAAGGCGGCTGTCTTCCGCGAGATCGCGCGCGTGCTGCGCCCCGGCGGCCGGATGGGCGTGAGCGACGTGGTCGCTGAAGACGTGCTCACCGAGGAGGAGCGGGCCGAGCGAGGCTCGTGGGCCGCCTGCTACGCCGGTGCGCTCACCTTCGCCGAGTACCGTGCGGGCCTCGTCGCGGCGGGCCTCGTAGACGTCGAGATCGTGCCGACGCACGCGGTCGCCGACCGGATGCACGCGGCGATCGTCCGGGCGACGCGCCCGGCCTGACGGGGCCGCGTCGGCCGACGCGCGACCGCGTCGGCCGGGGTCGGGGTCGCCTCAGTCGGGGCCGCGGGCGGCGAGCGACTCGCGCAGCGCGGCCACCTCGGCGCGCAGGCCCGCGAGCTCCGCCGCGATCGCATCGCTCCCGGCGGTGACGGCGGGGACCGCAGGCCCCGCGTCCGCGGGCGCGCCCGTGTCCTGCGCGGCCGCGGGATCCACCTCGGTCGTCGCCACGGCCGCCGCGGCCGGGGCGGTCGAGGAGGGCGCCCCCAGCATGCTCGCGAGGATGCTCGCG
>JALOOH010000238.1 GCA_025454515.1 Chloroflexota bacterium | reverse complement strand
CTCGTGGACGGGCCGAGCGGCCTGCGCGCGACGCTCGCGTACTCGATCTTCCGGGACGTCCCCGCCATCGCGCGGAGCGCCCGCCTGCGCAACGAGGGGCCCGCGCCGCTCGTGGTGCGCACGGCGATGAGCGCGTCGCTGGACCTGCCCGACGCCGGCTGGGTCCTGGTGCAGCTCAGCGGGGCGTGGGCGCGCGAGCGGCACGTCGTCGAGCGCGTGCTGACGCCCGGTCGGACCTCCGTCAACAGCGAGCGCGGCGCATCGAGCGCGCAGCACAACCCCTTCATCGTCCTCCGCAGGCCCGAGACCACGGAGGCTGCCGGAGAGGCGGTCGGCCTGAGCCTCGTCTACTCGGGCGACTTCCTCGCCGAGGTCGAGGTCGACAGCTTCGGCACGACGCGGGCGCGCCTCGGGATCGACCCGACGCACTTCGCCTGGACGCTCGAGCCGGGCGACGAGCTGGCCCTGCCGGAGGCCGTCCTCGCGTGGTCGGGCGACGGGCTCGGCGCGCTGTCCGACACGTACCACGGCCTCTACCGGGAGCGACTCGCTCGCGGCGCCTGGCGGGACGCGCCGCGGCCGATCGTCGTGAACAACTGGGAGGGCACGTACTACGACTTCACCACCGAGCGGCTGGTGGCGATGGCCGAGGTGGCCGCCGACCTCGGCATCGAGCTGTTCGTCCTCGACGACGGCTGGTTCGGCGAGCGCGACGCCGACGACAGCTCGCTCGGCGACTGGTACGTGGACCGGCGGAAGCTGCCCGACGGGCTGGCTGGCGTGGCGGAGCGGGTCGAGGCGCTGGGCATGCGCTTCGGCCTGTGGGTGGAGCCCGAGATGGTGAGCCCCCGCAGCCGCCTCTTCGCCGAGCACCCCGACTGGGCGCTCGGGATCCCCGGCCGCCCGCGGACCGAGCAGCGCCACCAGCTGGTCCTCGACATGTCGCGGCCGGAGGTCGTGGACCACCTCTTCCGCGTGCTCTCCGACGTCCTCGCGAGCGCCCCGATCTCGTACGTCAAGTGGGACATGAACCGGTACATGACCGAGGCGTACTCGACGGCGCTGCCGCCCGAGCGCCAGGGCGAGCTCCGGCACCGGCACATCCTCGGCGTCTACGACCTCCACGCGCGCCTGACGGCCGCCTTCCCGGGGATCCTCTTCGAGTCGTGCGCGAGCGGCGGCGGCCGGTTCGATCCCGGGATGCTCGCCTTCGCCCCCCAGGGATGGACCAGCGACGACACGGACGCGGTCGAGCGCCTGCGGATCCAGTGGGGGACGTCGCTCGCGTACCCGCTCAGCTCGATGGCGGCGCACGTCTCGGCCGTGCCCAACCACCAGGTCGGCCGCGTGACCCCCCTCGCGACGCGGGCGGCGGTCGCGTTCTTCGGCGTCTTCGGGTACGAGCTCGACCCCGTCGCGCTCACCGACGACGAGCGCCGCGCCGTGGCCGCCCAGGTCGCCTTCTACAAGCGGCATCGCGACGTCCTCCAGCGCGGCCGGTTCGTCAGGCTCCGGAGCCCGTTCGAGGGCGACGGGACGGAGACGGCGTGGATGGTGGTCTCCGACGACCGGCGGCGCGCGGTGGTCGGCGCGTACCGGGTCCTGGACCGACCGTACGACGGGCCGGCGCGCCTGCCGCTCCGCGGCCTGGACCCCGCCCTGGCGTACCGCGTGTCGCCGTGGCCCGACGGGGAGGACGCCGTGGACCGGGCCAACGCGCGGGTCCGCGGTGGCGATGACCTGATGGCGAACGGCGTCGTCCTGCGGGTCGGGCCGTTCGACCCCGTCGCGCGGGCCGACTACGGGGCCAGGCTGTTCGTGCTCGAGGCCGTCGAGGAGGCATGACGATGGACATCGGATGGCTCTCGTCGCAACTGGTCGTCGGGGCGGTCGTGATCGTCCTCGTCGTCGGCGGCCTCGCGTTCTTCGCGGCCGGCGGCCGCGGCAGGGCCGGCGGCGGCGTGGACACGGCGGAAGGGGCCCGAGGGCCCGGCAGCGTGCCCGGCGGCGAGCCGGGGGCAGACGCGGAGGCGGCTGCGGGCGACGCAGGCGCGGAGACGGCCCGCACCTCGGTCTTCGAGACGGAGCCCTGCTGGGCCTCGCTGCTGCCGCGGCGTGGCGGCGATGCGTCCCCCACCTCCCCGGCGGCCCCGGCCCCCGACGGCGGTGCCGCGCCGCGGTAGGCGAACGGTCGGGACTGCCGGGTGCCGCTCCTCCTCGTCAAGATCGTCCTCACGCCCGTCCTCATCGGCACGGCGACGCTCGCGGCCCGCCGCTGGGGCCCGACGGTGGGCGGCCTCCTGATCGCACTCCCGCTCACGTCCGGGCCGGTCCTGCTCTTCATGTCGCTCGACCAGGGGACGGGGTTCGCCGCGGAGGCGGCGGTCGGGTCGCTCGTCGGGCTCGCCGCCATCGCCGCGTTCTGCGTGGCCTATGCGTGGACCGACCGGCGCGCCGGCGTCGCCGCGAGCGTGGCCGCCGGCACCGTCGCCTTCGCCGTCGCCGGGACCGTCCTCCACGCGGCGCTGGGCCTGCCGCTCTGGCTCGTCGTCGTGATCGTCGTCGCCGCGATCGCCGGCGCGACGCTGCTCGTCCCGCGATCCGGCCTCCGGCACGGGAGTCTCCCCCACCCGGCGTGGGACCTGCCGATGCGGATGCTCGTGGCCACCGGCCTCGTGGTGGGCGTGACGGCGCTCGCGCCGGTCCTCGGGCCCGGCTGGAGCGGCATCGTCGCCACATTCCCCGTCTACCTCGCCGTGATGGCCGCGTTCACGCAGCGGCACGCCGGCGCGGCCGCCGCCGACGACGTCCTCCGTGGCCTCCTCGCGGGGCTGTACGGGACGGCTGCCTTCTACGTCGTCGTCACCCTCGGGCTCGAGGCGATCGGCATCGGCGCGACGTTCGCCGCCGCGGTGGTCATCGCGCTCGCGATCGAGGCGGTCGCCCTCCGCATCGCGCGGCCGGGCGTGACGCCCGAGCCCGCCTGAGCGCGAGGACCGGGCGAACCCGCGGCATCCCGCCGATCAGAGGTCGCGGCGGACCACGACGCGCCGCATCCCCGGGTGCGGCCGGGAGGTCGTCTCGGCCGCGACCGCGAACCCGGCCCGCTCGAACATGCCCAGCGTCCCCGTGTATGCGAGCGCAGCGGGCATGCGCGCACCGCCGGCATCGACGGGATAGGCCTCGAGCGTCCGGGCACCGTGGTCGCGCGCGAACTCGACCGCGGCCGCGAGCAGCGCCCCGGCCACGCCGCTCCTCCGCGCC
>JALOOH010000237.1 GCA_025454515.1 Chloroflexota bacterium | reverse complement strand
GGGGTTCGTCTCGACGGCCGCCTGTGCGGCCCGGCCCTCCTCCGCGTGGCGGTCGAGGCGGGACTTGCGGTCGCGCGCCGCGACGAGATCCGCGCGATCCCGGAGGAGGTCGCGTTCCGCACGGCGCATCGCGAGGACCTCGGCGGCCCGCGCACGCGCGCCCCTCGCCTCCTCGAGCGCGCGCGATGCGGCCTCGAGCGCGGCCTCCACGTCCGCCCTGCGGCCCGCGGCCTCGGCGTCGGCCGCCACGAGCGCGTCGCGCCGCGTGGATGCATCCGTCTGCTGGGCGACGAGGTCGGCGCGGCGCTTCGCGGCCGCGGCGACCTCGTCCGCGCGTGCGACGGCCGCGTCGTGAGCCGCCTTGCGAAGGGCAGCCGCTGCGGCGAGGCGGTCCACCTCGGCGGCGCGCGCCTCGCGGTCGCGGACGACGGCCTCCTGCGCCGCGGTCGTCTCGTGCATCCCCGCCAGCTCGGCCGTCGCCCGCGCGAGCGCGTCCGCATCCGCCTCGACGGAGGCGACCGCCGCGCGGAGATCCGTCACCGCGCGCTCCCGCACGGCCACGTCCGCCTCCGCTGCGGTGAGCAGGTCGCGGGGCCTGCCGGTGGCGGCCGTCCAGTACAGCTCGCTCTCCGCGCGGACGCGGTCGAAGAGCCCACCCTCCTCCGCCGGATCGCTCCCCCCCGCGGCGCGCTCGAGGGCCGCGCCGAGGGACCCGGCGGCCTCGACGTGCGCGGGCACCACCTTCTCGCCCTGGAGGAGCCGGAGCGCGCGCCACAGCCCCAGGTCCGCGTGCTCGGCGAGGATCGCGAGGACGCGGTCGTGGGCCGCGTCGCCGGCCTGCTGCTCCGGTCGCGGCTCGCGGACGACGAGGGACGTCTCGCGGTCGCGCACCCAGCGCTTCCGGTACGTGAAGCGGTACGGGCCCGCCCGGAGGTCCGCCTCCACCATCGGCCCGGCGTCCGTCCCGACCGGCTGGGCCGCGAGGACGTCGCGGTGGTGCGACGAGTCCTTGTAGTCGAGCAGGAGGTCGAGGGCGTCCGCGAGGCTGGACTTGCCGGTCTCGTTGGGCCCCTCGACGACGGTCACGCCCGCGTCCGCGAAACGGATCGCGCGGTCACGGATCCCGCGGAAGTCCACGACGCGGATCCGCTCGATCCGCAGGGCGCCGCTCACGCCCGCGGGCCTGCGAGTCGCACGAGGAGGGCGAGGGCATCGGCCGCCGTGCGCGCCTCGTCCCCCGTCCCGGCGGCCTTCCGCCGGAGGTCGGCCACCGCCTCGGCGGCATACCCCCCGAGATCGAGGTCGGCGAAGTCCGCGTCGTCCGGGACCACGGCGAGGTCCGCGTGGCGCTCCCACTCCTCGATCGCCGCGAAGCGGTCGCGCTCCTCGTCGAGGAGCGCGTCGAGGCGGGCCTTGTCGCGGAGCGCGAGCGTCCCGCGCAGCGTGACCTTCACGACGGTGCGCTCCTTGGACGGCAGCCCGTCGAACCATCGCGCGAGCGCGTCCACGTCCGCGGGACCGTCGAGCCGGTGCTCGTCGAGGACGAACCGCCACGTCCCGACCGGCAGCGGCGTGACCGTACAGGGCGCGTCGGCGGCGGCGGGCGTTCCCGCGCCGCCCTCGTCGATCTCGACGAGGAGGATGTTGCCGGCGTCCGTCTCCACGTACGCGGTGGGCTCCGGCGCGCCCGCGTACCAGATCCGGCCGGCCGGGTCCACGCGGGTGGTGGAGTGACGGTCCCCGAGGGCGACGTACGCGACGCGCCCGTCGGCGATCGCGGCGCGCAGCGGATCGACCCGGATGCGCGTCTCCTCGTCGGGGGCGTCCCCGATCGGCATGACGGCGTCGACGATCCCGTGGCCGACGAGCACCCGGGTGACGCCGGGGACGGGGGCGAGGTCCGCGTACCCCGGCTCGAGCGGGTCGCCGAGGGTCCGCTTCGTCAGCCGCGGTGCGCCCACGATCTCGATGCCGGGCCGACCCTCGACGCGCAGCGGCTCGGTGGACCCGATGACGACGACGGTGGCGGGGGCCGAGCGCACGAACGTCGGCTGGCGGAAGACGCTCGTCGCGTCGAGCTGCTCGTGGTTGCCGGGGAGGAGGAAGACCGGGACCTCGATCGTCCGCAGGGCCTCGCACGCGCGGGAGATCGTCTGGCGACCGACCTGGTTCGTCTCGAAGACGTCGCCGGCGACGATGACGAACTCCGCCCGGTGCTCGCGCGCGAGCGCGCCGATGCGCGCGATCGCGTCGAGGCGCGCCTGGGCGAAACGCGCCTGCGCCTCGCCCGCGAGGAAGTGGCGCGTCATGCCGAGCTGCCAGTCGGCGGTGTGGATGAACCGGACCGTCACGCGTCGGCCCCGGGGTGCCGCTCGGGGCACAGGGCGGCGTAGTCGCAGCGACCGCATGCCTGCTCGGACGGTGTCGCCGCGAAGTCGCCCGCCCGCATCCGCGCGACGGTCTGCGCGATCGACGTGCGCATGGCGTCGAGCTGCTCGGCCGTCCGGTGGGTGGAGATCCAGAGACCGTGCTCGACGAAGAACAGCGTGAGGATCCCGGGGGCCGGGATCGGCTCCCCGGTGGCCTCGTCGCGGACGTCGCCGTCGGCGACGGCGAGCGCGTACATCGTGAGCTGGTCGTCGTGGTCCACCTGGGCCGGCGTCCGCGCGCGCCCGGTCTTGTAGTCGATGATCTCGATCGTCCCGTCGGCGTGTCGGTCGATGCGGTCGATCGCCCCGTGGATGCGGATCGGAGCGGCATCCGGCGGGCCGGGCACCTCGAAGTCGAAGCGCGCCTCCACGGCCACCGGCGCGGCATCGCGGACGGCCTCGCGATCGAGGTAGCGCTCGAAGGCGACGCGCGCCCGGCGGTGGTACTCCTCGCGGGCGACGGGGGTCGCCTCGCCGGTGGAGGAGTCGAGCCAGACGCGATCGAAGCGCTCCGCGAGGGAGTCGATCGTGCGGGCCGGCGCGGTCGCGCCATCCCGACGCGCCTGGATCCGCGCCCGCACGTCCGCCTCGAGCACCTCGTGGACGCTCGACCCGAACGTGAGGTACGCGTGCTGCGGCGGGCGCAGCTGGTACAGGTACCGGAACGCGAAGCGCAGCGGGCACCCGCGGTACTCGGAGAGCGACGAGTGGCTCTGCTTGGCGCGGAGCAGGTCGGCGTACGCCGGCGGGGGCGCGAGGCCCACGCGCGGGGAGGTCGGCGCGCAGCGCGGGCCTGGCCCCGGGGGCCGTCCCCGGGTCGTCCAGGAGCGCGAGGAGGCGAAGGACGTCGCGGGACCGGGCGATGGCGGGGTCCGTGGCGCCGATCGCGTCGGCAAGGCCCATGGCCGCGACGCCGGCGGCGAGACCCTGCTGCTCCGGGAGCGGCGTCCGGCGAAGATCGTGCACGACGAGGTCGACCGGCGGCGTGCGGCCGAGGACCGCGTCCGCGTCGAGCGTGCCGGCGGCGGAGACCTCCGCCTCGATCCCCACGAGGTCGTCCACGAACGGGCTCCGCCGCTGCGCGCCGCGGCCGGGCGCGAGCGCATCCACGGTGGAGACGATCAGCCTGTCCCGCGCCCGCGTCATCGCGACATAGAGGAGGCGCCGCTCCTCGTCGACCTCGAAGCCGGGCTCCGGTTTCTGGCGCAGGAGCGCGACCGGGATCGGGAGCGACTCGTCCCTCGTGTCGGGCAGCTCGCCCGCGCACACCCGCGGGATGACGACGGCATCGAACTCGAGCCCCTTTGCCTGGTGGATCGTCATGACCCGCACCGCGCCGGGCGACGGAGACAGGCCGGGATCGACCTCGAGGGCGCCGCCCACCT
>JALOOH010000070.1 GCA_025454515.1 Chloroflexota bacterium | reverse complement strand
GGGCGTCGTCGAGGGCGTGGCGCGCGTGGTCACGTCGACGGACGAGTTCGACCTCGTGAAGCAGGACGAGATCCTGGTCTGCGAGATGACGAACCCGGCCTGGCAGGTCCTCTACGGCAAGATCAAGGCCGTGGTGACGAACGCCGGCGACGTCGTCGCACACCCCGCCGTCCTCGCCCGCGAGTACGAGATCCCCGCCGTCGTCGGCACCTCGGTGGGCACCTACGTCATCCACACCGGCCAGCGCATCCGCGTCGACGGCAACGCCGGCGTGGTCGAGATCCTCTAGGACGGGGCGACCCCGAACGGGGGAGGGAAGACCTCATCCGATGCCCCGCGAGACCGAGATCCCGCGCAGCGTCCTCGCCGACCAGGTGAAGGACCGCCTTCTGCAGGCGATCCTCGAAGGTCGGTACGCCCCCGGGTCACGGATCGTCGAGACCCGTGTGGCGAGGGAGTACGGCGTGAGCCAGGCTCCCGTCCGCGAGGCGCTGCGCGGCCTCGAGGCGATCGGGGTCGTCGAGATCAACGCGTTCCGCGGCGCCCGCGTCCGGCGCCCGTCCACCGCCCAGCTCATGGAGGCGTTCGCCGTCCGCACCGAGCTCGAGAAGCTCGGGGCGCGGCTCGCCGTCCCGCGGGTGACGGGCGCGGACGTCGCGGAGCTCGAGGGCTACATCCGCGAGATGCGACGAGCCGCACGCGCGGGCGATCCATACGCGGAGGCCACGGCCGACGCGGCGTTCCACGGGCGGGTCATGGAGATCGCGGCCAACGCCACGCTCGAGAGGGTCTGGCGCCACCTCGAGCCGTTCTCCCGCACGTACATCACGCTCGTCGTCCCGGGCGTGGACCGCGAGCGGGTCGCCGGGCTCCATGACCCGGTCCTGAGCGCGCTGCGGCAGGGCGACCCGGTCCTTGCCGCAGAGGCGCTCGACAGGCACTTCGAGGTCGCCGGCTCCATGCTCGCCGGCCTCTGGACCGACAGGCAGCCGCGTGCGACGGACGACACTCCGCGTCGCGGGCCGGACGAGCCCGCGGCGGTCGCCAGCCAGGACGCGCCCGCCCGCCCGCACGTCGGGGTCGGCGCACCCTGATCGAGCGCACAGGAGCGCCTCGTCGGTTGAGCACCGCGGGGTCCCGGCGGCCCCGTGCCGTCAGCCGCCGGCGGCGGCTGACGGTCGGCGGCAGGGGGAGCACAGGGTCATCGATTATCGATTAGATTACCCATGACGGTCGCCGCACCGCGGCGGCCATGCACGGCCCGGGTCGTGCGATGTCGATCGGGTGTACGCGCGCGGCTCGCTCGCGATGGGCCGCGCCGGGGAAGGAGACCATGACCGGACCGCTGCGACTCACCGAGGAGATGTCCTGCGGCGCCGCACGGCTGCGCGTCGACGTGTACGGCGGCGAGCCTCGCGAGCACGTCCTCGACGACCTGAACTTCCTCAACTACCGGCTGGCCGACGTCCGCATCTCGCCCGAGGTGACGCTCGACGCGCCCGACATCGTGTGGGACCAGGACGGCACGAAGGACGTCGCGTACGACGGCCGGACCGTGCGGTTCACCGGCCCGTGGCCGGCGGGTCCCATCCAGAAGGTGGTCGTGGCGGTCCTGGCGCTGCGCATGGAGGACGTGGGCCTCCATCCGTCCCACAGCGCGGCCGTGAACTACCGCGGGAAGTCCTTCCTCTTCCTCGGCGGCGAGTCCAACCACGGCAAGTCCATGGGTCTCATCGAGGCGGGACGCCGCGGCGCGCTCCAGGTGGCGTCCGAGACGACCGTCATCAGCGACGATGGCCGCGCCGTCATGGGATCCGTGGACGTCTTCCTGCGCAAGCGCACGGAGGGGACGGAGCGCTCCGACAAGGCCGCCCCGAACAAGGGCGTCGAGAAGTTCTGGGGCCCGGTGATGCCCGAGTGGGGGATGTACGACGGCCAGCCGGACATCGACCTCGTGATCGTCCCGGCGATCGACGGGAACTTCGACCCGGCCACGAACGAGCTCATCCCGTTCGAGCGGCAGTTCCAGTTCCTCCATTCGCTCCAGAACTACTTCCTGACCAACGAGCTGCTCGCTCCCGGCCACGTCATGCCGATGGTGGACACCGACGCGCTGCGTCGGCGCCGCGCCGGGTTCGTGGATCGGTTCTGCGAGCGGCCGTTCTACTTCATCCGCGCGGCGACCCCCCAGGTGCTCCTGGACGAGGTCGACCTGATCCTCTGAGCCGGAGGCCCCGCCATGCACGCGTTCGCCTACGAACGGCCGGCGACGCTCGCGGAGGCGCTCGCCCTGATGCAGGCGCACGGCTCGGCCGCGCGCCTGCTCGCCGGAGGGACGGACCTGATCATCCGCCTCCGCGACGGGTCCGCACGGCCCTCGGTCGTCATCGACGTGAAGCGGATCCCCGAGCTGGACCCGGGGATCCGCGTGGACGCGGGCCGCCTGGTGATCGGGGCGCGGACGGTCATGACGGACATCGCGGCCGACGCGCACGTCCGGCGCCACTTCCTCGCGCTCGCGGAGGCGGCATCGGTCGTGGGTTCCGTGCAGATCCGCAATCGGGCCACGCTCGCCGGGAACATCTGCAACGCATCCCCTGCCGCGGACACGGCGCCGCCGCTCCTCGTGTACGACGCGACGGTCGTCGCGGCGGGGCCGGACGGCACGCGGCGGATCCCGATCGACGCGTTCTTCGTGCGGTCGGGCGTCACCACGCTCGTGCCCGGCGAGATCGTGACGGCGATCGAGCTGCCGGTCCCCGACGGGCCCCTCGGCGCCGCGCACCAGCGGCGGACGCGTCGGCGCGGCCACGACCTCGCGTCGGTCACGCTCTCCGTCGCGATCGGCGGCTCCGGCACGACGCGCCTCGCATACGGCTCCGTCGGCCCACGGCCGGTGCTGCACGTGGACGGCAGCGGCGTCCTGGCCGACGCATCCGCCACGGCGGAGGCGAAGGCCCGGGTCTTCGAGGCGGCGTTCGCGGACGCCAGCCCGTCGCCGCGGTCGATGCGGGCGGGCCCCGACTACCGCCTCGCGATGCTCCGCGTCCTCGGGGCGCGGGCCGTCGCCACGGCGCTCGACCGGCTGGCCGGGGAGTGACGAGATGACGCAGACGATCCCCATCGCACTGACCGTCAACGGCCGGCCGCGGTCCGCCGAGGTCGCCGCCCACCACACGCTCCTCGAGGTCCTGCGGGACGACCTGGGGCTCACCGGCACGAAGGAGTGCTGCCTCGTCGGCGAATGCGGCGCATGCACGGTGATCCTCGACGGACGGTCCGTGGACTCCTGCCTGATGCTCGCCGTGGAGGCCGACGGCGCCGACGTCCTCACCGTGGAGGGCCTCGCGACGGACGGGCGCCTGAGCCCGCTCCAGCAGGCGTTCCTCGACAAGGGCGGCGTCCAGTGCGGCTTCTGCATCCCCGGCCAGGTGATGTCGGCGCACGCGCTCCTCGCTCACACGCCGCACCCGACGCGCGCCGAGGTGGAGGAGGGGCTGGCCGGCAACCTCTGCCGCTGCGCCTGCTACGAGCAGATCTTCGAGGCGGTGCTCTCCACCGCGGAGGCGGCCGCCGCCGCCGATGAGGAGGCGGGGCGATGAGCGCGGACGGCACCGGCATCTCGCCGACGAGGGTCGGCACATCCCCCAACCGCGTGGGCGGCATCGGCCGCGTCACCGGCGCGCAGCAGTACGTCGCCGACGTTCGGCTCCCCGACGCCCTCGAGGTGAAGCTCGTGACGCTGGGCGTCGCGCATGCCCGGATCCTGTCGATCGACGCGAGCGCGGCGCTGGCGGTCCCGGGCGTCCAGGCGGTGTTCACCGCGGCCGACCTGCCGCGGCCGGTCCCGCGGTTCGGGCCGCAGTTCGTGGACCGGCCGGTCATCGCGACGGGCGAGACGAAGTACCACGGGGAGCCCGTCGCGGCGGTCGCGGCGGAGACGAAGGACGCGGCCGAGGAGGCCGCCCGCCTCGTCCGCGTGGCGTACGAGGAGATCGCGCCGGTCGTCACGATCGACGACGCGCTCGCGCCGGGCGCCGAGCTCGTGCAGGATCCGTCGATCCGCCCGAACGACCCGCTGGCCGGCACGAACGTGCTGCGCGAGCACCGCTTCGGCTGGGGCGACGTGGACGCGGAGGCCGCGACCGCCGACGTGATCGTCGAGGGCGACTACACGTTCCCGATGGTCACGCACTTCGCGATCGAGCCGCACGCGTACATCGCCGCGCCGGACGGCGACGGGATCGCCGTGTGGAGCACGATCCAGCACCCGAACTGGCTCCAGCGGATCCTGTCGGGCGTCCTCGGGATGCCGCTCTCCAAGGTGCGCGTCTACGCGCCCGATCCGGGCGGCGGGTTCGGCGGCAAGCAGCACGCGAAGTACGAGCCGCTCATCGCGTTCATGGCTCTGCGGACCGGCAGGCCGTGCCGGCTGGTCCTCTCGCTGGAGGAGACCTTCCAGGCGGTCCGTCGCACGACGACGAAGGTCCACGTGCGCCACGGCCTGCGCACGGACGGGACGATCGCGTTCGTCGACGTGCGGGCGGACTACAACATCGGCGCGTACGCGGACATCGCCGACCGCGTCGTCGCGAAGGGCAGCTACCCCGCCGCGGGACCGTACCGGGTCCCGGCGGTCCGGATCCTGTCCCGCAGCGTCCTCACGCACACCGTGCCGGCCACCGCGTTCCGCGGGTTCGGCAACCCGCAGGTGAACTGGGCGGTCGAGTCGAACCTCGACGAGGCCGCCCGGGCCCTCGGGATCGACCGCCTGGAGGTCCGTCTGCGCAACGTCGCCCGGACGGGCGACACGCTGAACCCGGTGGACACCCGGTGCGACGGGGAGTGGGACCAGTCGGTGCGGAAGGCCGCCGAGATGATCGGCTGGGGACGCCCCCTCCCCGCCGGCCACGGCCGCGGGATCGCGCTCGGCATCAAGTCGGGGCCCACGACCGGCCTGTCGTACTCGACCGTCCGCCTCCTCTCCGACGGGAGCGTCATCGTCCTCGCCGGCACCTCCGACATGGGCCAGGGAGCGCGGACCGTCTTCGCACAGATCGCCTCGACCGAGCTCGGGGTCCCCCTCGACCGGATCGCGGTGGTCATGGGCGACACGAGCATCGTCCCGTACGACCAGCAGACCTCGGCGAGCCGGTCCACGGTCCTCATGGGGAACGCGGTCCTGTCGGCCTGCAGGGACGTCCAGGCCAGGCTCCGGGCGATGGCTGCGAAGCTCCACGGGATCGACGAGGCCGCGATCGAGGTCGCGGGCGGCGTCGTCCGGCTGCCCGACCGCGAGATCGGCGTCATGGACGTCCTGAAGCCCGGCCTCGGCCGGATGGGCGGCGAGGTCATCGGCAACGGGATGGCCCGCAAGGACGCCGAGCCGGACCACCCGCTCTCCGGCTCCGCCGCGTTCTTCGAGTTCAACTGCACGGCCATCGAGACCGCCGTGGACGAGGAGACCGGCGACGTCACGATCGTGAAGCACGTCACCGTCTCGGACGTCGGGAAGGCGCTCAACCCGCTCCAGGTCCGCATGCAGGACGAGGGCGCGGCGATCCAGGGCCTCGGCCACACGCTGATGGAGCACTACATCTACGACGACGCCGGCCGGATCCGGAACCTCGGCGCGATCGACTACCGGATCCCGACGAGCATGGACCTTCCCCTGCACATGGAGAGCGCGGTCGTCGAGAACGAGGACGGACCGGGCCCGTACGGGGCGAAGGGGATGAGCGAGGGCGCCCTCCTGTGCGTGGCGTCCGCCGTCGGTGCGGCGGTCCGCGACGCGACGGGCGCGGAGCTCCACGACCTCCCCCTTACGCCCGAGGTCGTCTGGCGCGCCCTGCGCGAGCGCGATCGCCGCAGGGCCGAGGAGGTGGCGCGATGACGCTCCCGCCCGACATCGGCCCGATCGGGGGCCTCCCGGCGGAGCAGGTCGTGAAGGCCGCGCGGCTCGTCCGCGAGGGCCGGATGATCTCGCTCGCCGCCACGCGATACCCGGGGATGCCCCTGTTCCCGGGGCACCCGCCCTTCCAGGTCCTCAACTACCGCACCCCGCGGGGGATCCGCGTCACGGGCGCCCAGCCGTGGGGCCCGATCAACGACGCGTTCCTCGGCTACATGGCGGAGTACGTCATGGGCACGTCCCACTCGGGCGCGCACATGGACGCGCTCGCGCACATGACCGTCGGCGAGGACATGCACTGGTACGGCGGCGGCAACGCCGACGCCCATCTGACGGACTTCGGGCCCATGTACCTCGACGCGTCGGTCATGCCCCCGTTCTTCACCCGTGGCGTCCTCGTCGACGCGGCCGGGTATCGCGGGGTGGACTGCCTCCCGAAGGGCTCCCCGGTCGACGCGACGGAGATGGAGGCCATCTGCGCCTGGGAGGGCGTGACCGTCGAGAAGTGGGACGTCGTCGTCATCCGCACCGGCTACGCCGGCCTGTACCCGGACGTGGAGCGGATGGCCGCGCACAAGACGCCCGGCCCGGACATCACCGCGGCGCGGTGGATGCTCGAGCGGGGCGTCGTCGCGTCCGGCACGGACACCGAGACGTACGAGGTCCAGCCGGCGCCCGACCCGGGGCCCACCGGGAATCCGCAGCCGGTCCACACGGCGCTGCTCATCGAGAACGGCGTCTACATCATGGAGAGCCTCGACATGGAGGAGCTCGCCCGCCAGAAGGTCTACGAGTTCCTGTTCGTCGCACTCCCGGTGAAGATCAAGGGCGCGACCGGGTCGATGATGGACCCGGTCGCGGTCGTCTGAGCGAGTACCCGAAGGAGGTCCGCACGGTGGCCGACACGATGAAGGCCCTCGTCGTCCTGGAGCCCGGCCGGTTCGAGATCCAGGAGGTCCCGATCCCCGTCCCCGGGCCGAGCGAGGTGCTCGCGCGGGTCCGCGCCGTCTCGATCTGCGGGACGGACGTCCACCTCGTGCGCGGCGACTACCCGGGCTTCTGGCCGCCCGCGTTCCCGTTCATCCCGGGGCACGAGTGGGCCGGCGAGATCGTCGCGCTGGGGCCGGGCGCGGATCTCCACGGCTGGCGCGTGGGGGACCGCGTGGCCGGCACGAGCCACGACGCGTGCGGCGTCTGCCAGAAGTGCGTCGAGGGCCGCTACAACCTCTGCGAGAACTACGGGAAGCCGGGCCTGCACCGCCAGTACGGCCACAACTACCAGGGGGCGGACGCGGAGTACGTGACGCACGGCGTGAAGACGATCTTCCGCCTGCCCGCTGGGCTCGACTTCGCGACGGGCGCCGTGATCGACCCCGCCTCGATCGCCCTGCACGTCGCGAACCGCGGCGAGGTGCGGCCCGGGGACACGGTCGTGATCACCGGGGCGGGCGCCATCGGCCTCCTGGCCGGCGACACCTCCCTCGTCCGCGGCGCGGCCCGCGTCATCCTCGTGGAGCGCCAGCCGCTGCGCCTCGCGAAGGCCCGTGCCATGGGCTTCGAGACGATCGACACGGAGGCCGGCGACCCCGTCGCGACGCTCCGGGAGATGACCGGCGGCCTCGGCGCGGACGTCGCGCTCGAGTGCGCCGGGGTGCCCGTGACCGTCCAGTGGGCGCTCGGCATGCTCCGGCGCGGCGGCCGATGCGCGGCGGTCGGCATCCCCACCGTCGGCGTGGAGATCGCGATGCAGAAGCTCGTCCTCGACGAGCTCGAGCTCGTCGGGTCGCGGGCCTCGGCCGGCGAGATGCGGCGCGTCATGCCCCTCGTGGAGCAGGGGCGCGTCCGCGTCCGCGACGTCATGACCCACGACTTCCCGCTCGCCGCGTACGGCGAGGCGATCGCGACCTTCAACGACCCCGACAGCGGGGCGGTGAAGATCATCATCACCCCGTAGCGCCGGGGCGCCCGCGCGGCGCCCCGCGGCCGCCCCGACCGCGAGGACACACCCGTGACGTACGTCTTCCCGTTCGACCACCAGCATGGGCTGCCGCTCTCCGAGGTCAAGGCGATCGTCGGGAGCAAGGCCGCGAACCTCGCGACGATGGTCAACGAGCTCGGGCTGCCGGTGCCGCCCGGCTTCACGATCTCCACCGCGGCGTGCCGGGCATACCTCGGCGGGGGCTGGCCGGAGGGCCTCGACGCCGAGGTCGTCGCGCAGATGCACGTGCTCGAGGAGAAGGTGGGCCGGCGGTTCGGGAGCCCGGTCGATCCGCTCCTCGTGAGCGTCCGGTCGGGCGCCCCGGTCTCGATGCCGGGGATGATGGAGACGATCCTGGACCTCGGCCTGAACGACACGACGACGGCCGGGCTCGGGGCCGCGTCGGGGAGCGAGGGGTTCGCGGCGAACTGCCGCGCGCGCTTCGAGGCGCAGTACCGCGAGGTCGTGGGCGTGGACGAGGTCCCGGCCGACCCGTGGGCCCAGCTCCGCGGCGCGATCGAGGCGGTGTTCGTGTCGTGGACGAGCGACAAGGCCCGCACGTACCGGCTCGTCGAGGGGATCCCCAACGACCTCGGGACGGGCGTGACGGTGCAGGCGATGGTCTTCGGCAACCGGAGCGTGGACTCCGGCACCGGCGTCGTCTTCACCCGCGACCCGGCGACCGGCGAGGACGTCCTGTACGGCGACGTGATGTTCAACGCGCAGGGCGAGGACGTCGTGGCCGGCACCCACCACACGGAGCCCGTCTCCTGCCTGGACACGCGGATGCCGGAGGTGGGCCGCCAGCTGCGCGAGTACGCTCGGCGCCTCGAGCGCCACCACCGCGACCTCTGCGACATCGAGTTCACGATCGAGCACGGGATGCTGTGGATGCTCCAGGTCCGCGTGGGCAAGCGGAGCCCGCAGGCCGCCCTGCGCATCGCGAAGGAGATGGCGGAGGACCCCGACTTCCCGCTGACGCGCGAGGAGGCCGTGCACCGCGTGGCCCGGATCCTCGCCGACCCGCCCACCGGTCTGACCGAGCGGCGGACGGACGCGCGGGCGCTCGCGACCGGCCTCGCCGCCTCGCCTGGGATCGGATCGGGAGAGGTCGTGACGACGCCCGACGACGCGGTCCGGGTCGCGGACGCCGGCCGGCCGGTCATCCTCGTCCGCGCCGAGACCTCACCGGACGACGTGCACGGGATGGCGCGCGCGGCCGGCGTCCTCACGTCGAAGGGCGGGCTCGCGAGCCATGCGGCGGTCGTCGCGCGCGGCTGGGGGATCCCGGCCGTGGTCGGGGCGGCCTCCGTCGTCGTGGAGGCGGATGCCATCCTCGTGGGCGGGACGCGGATCGGCGTGGGGAAGACGATCACGATCGACGGCGCGACCGGGGAGATCTTCGAGGGCGCCATCGGCGGGGTGCGGGTGGTCGTCCCTGAGGCGGCCGTCCTCCTCGGCTGGGCGGCGGAGCTCGGGATCCCGGTCGACGCGGCCGGCGAGGCCGACGCCGCCGGAGGCGCCGGCGCCGGCGCCGGGATGGACGGCACCGGCGGGATCGCGTCCGGCGCCGTCGCGGCGGACGACGTGCTCCGGAGCCTTCTCATCAAGGGGTTCGCCGTGCCCGAGCAGCTCGCGGTCGCGCTCCGCTCGACGCCCGGGGAGATGGCGGACCAGGTCGACCGGCTCGCGGCCGACGGCCTGATCGAGGCGTCCGCCGGGTCGTTCAGGCTCACCGCGGACGGGAGGGCGGTCGCGACGGAGCTCGTCGCGCGGGACGCGGCCGCATGGGGCCTGGACGCCGCGACCGCGGCGCTCGACGCGTTCGTCGCGCTCGACGGCCGGATGAAGGAGACGGTCACCGCCTGGCAGATGCGCGACGTGGGTGGGGCGCAGACGTTCAACGACCACACCGACGTCGCGTATGACGCGTCCGTCCTCGCCCGGCTCGGCGGCCTGCACGACGACGCGCGCGCATGGCTGCGACCGTGCGTCGCGGCCCTGCCGCGCCTGGCGACCTACCTCCATCGGCTCGACCACGCCGCGCGCCTCGCCGGCGAGGGGGACGGGAAGTACGTCGCATCACCGCGCGTGGACAGCTACCACGGCGTCTGGTTCGAGCTCCACGAGGACCTCATCCTCCTCGCGGGGAGGACGCGCGCCGACGAGGTGCGGGCGGGGCGCGCCTGACGGGAGGTGGATCGATGATGCTCGAGGGCCGTCGGGTCGTCGTCACCGGGGCGTCGAGCGGGCTGGGCGCGGAGACCGTCCAGCTCCTCGCCGGCCGCGGCGCGCATGTCCTCGCCGTCGCGAGGCGCGAGCAGCGGCTGCGTGACCTCGCGGCGGGGCTGGCCGGCGCCCCCGGTCGCGTCGTCCCGTTCCGTGCCGACGTCACGGCCGACGGAGATGCCCGGGCGATGGTCGCCGCCGCCGTGGAGGCGTTCGGCGGGATCGACGTCCTCGTCAACAACGCGGGCAGCGAGGTCCAGGCACCCATCGACACCCTTGCCGACGCTGACTTCGAGGGCATGCTCCGGGCCAATGTCGTGAGCGTCTTCGTCTGCACGCGGGCCGCCCTTGCCGAGCTCCGCAAGAGCCGCGGCGCCGTCATCAACCTCGGGTCCACCGTCGTCGCCCGGCCACCCCGGGGCCGTTTCGGCTACGTGGCCAGCAAGGGCGCCGTGGAGGCGATGAGCAGGGCCCTCGCCCTGGACCTCGGCCGGGACGGCATCAGGGTCAACGTGATCCGTCCCGGGATCATCCCGTCCGAGCTGCGCGGCCTGACCGAGGAAGAGGAGCGGGCCAGGTTCGCCACCGGGATCGCGTTCGGAAAGCAGGCGCTATCGGAGGTCGGCGACCCGCGCGACGTCGCCGAGGCGGTGGCCTGGCTGGCCGGCCCGGGCGGCCGCTTCGTGACCGGCGCGGTCATCGACGTCGACGGCGGCTATGTGCTCGGCGCGGCCGATGTCCTGGGCTGACGCGCCCGCGCTGGCCGGTGGCACGGACTGACGAGCCCGCCCCGGCCGGCGCTGGGGGTTGTCCCGTCAGGGAGCAACGATGATCTTGATCGCCCCGCTCGCGCGGTCGTTGAAGGTCGCCAGCGCGTCGGCGTAGTCCGCGAGGGCGAACCGGTGGGTGACCATCTCCCGGACGCGCATCCGGCCCTGCTCGACGTGGGGCATCACGCGCCGCATCTCGCCCGCCGATGCCCGAGAGCCGACGAGCTCCAGCTCGTCGAGGACCAGCCGCTGCATCGCGATCTCGACGCCCACGGTAGGGATCCCAACGGCCGCGCAACGGCCGCCGCGGCGGAGCATCTCGAGCGCCCACTCCACGGCCTCCGGGACACCGGTGCACTCGAGCGCGACATCCGCCCCGAGGCCGCCGGTCATCGCCCGGACCGCGCCAACCGGGTCGCCGGCCGCGGTGTTGACGGTC
>JALOOH010000236.1 GCA_025454515.1 Chloroflexota bacterium | reverse complement strand
TCAGGATGCGCACCGCGCCGTCGGCGTCCACGATCGGAGCGTTCGCGACCCGGACGATGACCTCCTGTCCGTCCGACCGGTGCCGGGCGCGGATCGCGCCCGCCGGACGGAACCCCTCGGCGATGCGCCGGACGAGCGCGAGGTAGGTCGGCCGCTCGTCCGGGAGGATCCACGGGGCGAACGTGCCGATCGCGCGGTCGGCCGGGAGCCCCCAGAGTCGCTCCGCCGCCGGGTTCCATTCGAGCACCGTGGCGTCGAGGTCCGTGACGACGATGGAGAGCGGCGACTCGGCCACCAGGCGCGCGTACCGCTGGGCCTCCGCAGAGGCGCGGCGGCTGGCGTCCAGTTCGAGGCGCGCCGCCGCATCCCGCTCGCGTCGGGCCGCGATGGCGCCGAGCGCGTATCCGGCTTCGGCGGCGACTCGCTCGAGGTCGGCGAGGGCTCGGCCGATGAACGCCCGCTTCGCGACCGCATACACGTTGAGCACGCCCAGGGGGTCGCCATCATGCGTCACGGGGACGGCAGCCGACGATCCGAAGCCGGCGTCCAGCATGCGCGGGCGCCAGGGCCCCACCCGATCGTCGGTCGCGAGGTCGTCCACCACGACCGCCAGACCCGAGCGGATCGCCGTCCCGGTGGGACCGCGGCCGCGCGGGTCGTCGTCCCAGCGGACGGCCAGATCGTCCAGGTAGCCACGATCCTCGCCGGCCCGGGCGACCATCTCCACCGACCCGTCGGGGCGCGCCAGCCCGAACCACGCGCAGCGGATGCGCGGGTCGCTCACGAGCGCCTCGCAGACTGCCGCGAGGAGCTCGGCCTCGGCGGTCGCGCCGAGCACGGCGTCCTGCGCCGCGAGCGCGAGGGAGAGCGAGGCCGCGACCTCGCCCAGGCGTTCCTCCGCCCTGATCGTCGCTCCGCGCTCGGCTCGGATGTCGTGCGCGAGTCGACGCACGAGTAGGTACAGGATCGCCGCAGTGACCACGACGAACCCCCACCCCTTGGCGACGCTGAGCCAGGCCCCCGTGCCGGCCGGCAGCGGGAGGACGGCGACGATCGCGTCGGAGAACAGGATCCATGCGCCGGCAACGATCCCGTACGCGATCGCGATGCGGGCAGGCGTCATCTCCATCGCCCTGGCCTCCTGCGTGGCGCCGAACGCTGGCACGAGCGATTCTCGCACTCGCCGCGGGCCCATGATGCCGCTACCATCGTCGCGTCAGCGGCCCGTCCGGGCACGGGTGGAGTACAGGGTGATCAGGGTCATCGTCGTCGACGATCATGCGGTCGTGCGCGCGGGCCTGGCGCGGATCCTCGAGCGAGCCGGGGACTTCGTGCTGGCCGGCGAGGGAGCGTCCGGTCCCGAGGCGCTCGACCTCGCCCGCACCGCGCGGGCGGACGTGCTGGTGATGGATCTCGACATGCCCGGCGGCGGGATCGGGCTGATCGGCCGCCTTCGCGAGGCAGCCCCCGACCTCCCGATCCTCGTGCTCAGCCAGCACGACGAGCGGGATTTCGCGCTCCGCTGTCTCGAGGCCGGCGCCCGCGGGTACGTGAGCAAGGAGGCCGGCTTCGAGGCCGTCGAAGAGGCGATCCGTCGCGTCGCGTCCGGCAGACGCGCGTTCAGCGAGGCGGTCCAGGAACAGGCGCTGGACAGAGCGTCCGGACTGGCCGCCGAGGCGCCGCACGCGCGGCTCACGAGCCGGGAGCTCGAGATCGTGCGACTCCTTGCGCGCGGTCGGCGGAGCACGGAGATCGCGCGCGACCTGGGGATCTCCGTGAAGACGGTCAGCACGCACCGCGCGAACGCCCTCGCGAAGCTCGGGCTGGAGAACAACGTCGAGCTGGCCCTGTACGCCCGGGAGCACGGCCTGATCTGACGCGCCCGCCCGGCGAGGCACCGGGGCGACGCGCCGGCGACGCGCGCCCGGACGACGAGCCGCGTCGCATCGGGGACGTCCGGGCGCGCCATCGGAGGAGTCCGACCCGGCGAGGCGTCGGCGCCGAGCCGCGTCGTCCACGCATCCGGTCGCGGCGACAGCGCGCGCCGATGGTCCCGTGGCCCGCTGCGGCCCACCCTGTCTCCAACGACGACGCGCAGGGGATCCCGATCGGCCGGCCCAGACGGCCGACGGAGCCCAGGAGGGCGCGGCGGGACGGGCAGCCGGGGGCTCGCCCAGCGCCGGCGGACCCGGCGAGGGGATCGACGATGGACACCACTCCGAGCGGCGACCGGCCGGCAGCAGTGCGCGGCGGCGCGGGCGAGACGGGCGACCGGCTGGACCTCGCGGAGCGACTCCGCATCCTCGTGGACCGAGGTCTGGATCTCGTCTACCGGTACCGACTGGTCCCCGAGCGAGGCTTCGAGTACGTGAGCCCCGCGGCGACCGTGATGACCGGCTACTCCCCCGAGGATCACTACGCCGATCCCGACCTGGGGCTCAAGCTGGTCCACCCGGACGATCGGCACCTGCTGGAGGCCGCCGCAGCGGGCCGAACGTCCGACCCGCTCGTCCTGCGCTGGGTGCGGCGCGACGGATCGATTCTCTGGACCGAGCAGCACAACGTCCCGGTGGTGGACGCGTCCGGGACGCTCGTCGCGATCGAGGGCATGGCCCGCGACGTGACCGTCCGGGAGGAGACGCTCCACGCGCTGCGCGCGTCGGAGGCCCGGTTCCGCACGCTCCTGGAGCGCGTGGATCTCATCGCGTTCGTGCTCGACCCGATGGGCCGCGTCACGTTCGCGAACCGGGCCTTCCTGGGTGCCGTCCGGCTCGGCGACGGCGGCGCCGACGGCACGGACTGGTTCGAGGAGTTCGTGGCACCGGAGCGGCGCGCGACGCTCCGGGCGACGATCGAGGCGGACGTCGCCGGGGGGAAGGCCAATCGGAGCGTCGTGACCGACCTGGTCGCAGCGGACGGCTCCCGCCGCCTCGTCCACCTCCACGTGATCGGGCTCCCCGGGCCGGACGGCTCGCTCACGGCACTGGCCGCGATCGGCGACGACCTCACGGCGATCGATGAGCAGGTCTCGCGCTCCGCCCGCCTCGCGGCGGCCATCGAGCAGACGACCGACGCCGTCATCATCACGGACACCCTCGGCGACATCCAGTATGTCAACCCCGCGTTCGAGCGCGTCACCGGATTCGCCTACGAGGAGGCAGTCGGCCAGAACCCGCGGATCCTCAAGAGCGGCCGCCAATCGGACCGGTTCTACCGGCGCATGTGGCGGACGCTCGCCTCCGGCGCACCGTGGCGCGGCGAGCTCACGAACCGCCGCAAGGACGGGACCTTGTTCATCGAGGAGGCCTCGATCACGCCGATCGTCGGCCCCGGGGGCCGCGTGGA
>JALOOH010000235.1 GCA_025454515.1 Chloroflexota bacterium | reverse complement strand
GAGCGGGACGAGGGCGGCAAGCGGCGCGCGGTAGATCAGCAGGAGGATGACGATCACGAGGATCACCGTCACGATCGTCGTGGTCTCGGTCCCGGCCTGGATCGCCGCGAGGTAGTCGCTGCCGATGCCGGCGGCGCCGGTCACGTGGGTCTCGAGCCCGTCCGGGCCGGTGGTCGCGAGGTAGTCCCGCAGGGAACCGATGACGACGTCGCCGGCTCCTCCGGCGAGCACGGTGTTCAGGTTGACGGTCGCCATCTCGAGCTCGCCGTCGTCGCTCCGGAGTGCCGAAGCGAGCTCGGGGCGCGAGTCGGCCGTGTCCACCGTCGTGACCGCGTCGCGGAGCCCCTGCGGCGCCTCGTCGCTCGTGAGCCAGGCGGCCGTCGCCTCGATGTACGCTCGGTCCGCGTCGGTCAGCCCGCCCTGGCGCGAGAACGTGAGCGTGGCGGAGCTCGCCGACGTCGACCCGGGGAATGCCGCCTCGAGGGCGTCGTGTGCCTGCATCGACGCCGTGTACGGCGGCAGGAACGCCGTCTGGTCGGTCATCCCCTCGGCGGCCAGCGACGGGGCAAAGAGGACGGCCCACGCCGCCGCGACGATCCACGCGACGACGATCGCGAACCGGTACCGGAACGTCAGGGATCCCAATCGCTCGAACATCATCCACCTGCCTGTGCGGGTCGGCGCCGGGTGGTGGCGCGGTCCTGCGTTCGTCGCGGGGTTGCGGCGCGATGCGCCGTGCGAGAGAATACAGATGTGTATCGGATGCGTCAACGTATCGAATACGCACGCGTATCCGAGCGTAGAATGCCGGCCACGGACGGGCTAGAGGAGAACGGCATGGCCGAAGGGGATCGATCGCTCGAAGATGGCGTCGGAGCGCCGGACGACGTGGCCCGGGAGCGCGGGCGCTCGGCCAGGCGCGAGGCGACGCGACAGCGGGTGCTCGATGCCGCCCGCGAGGTGTTCGCCGAGCGCGGTGTCATCGGCGGCACGGTCGAGGACATCTGCGATCGGGCCGGCTTCACGCGCGGCGCCTTCTACTCGAACTTCGCGGACAAGGACGACCTCCTGCGCGCGCTGATCGACCGGGAGCACACGCGGCTGGTGGCGCACCTGGATGCCGGCTTCGCCCTGCTCCAGGGGTTCCTCGGGGCAGAGGGCGGCGACCCCGGCGACGCCGACGCGCGCGCAACGATGGCGGAGGTGGTCGATCGGCTCCTGCGGGCCGTCCCGGACGACCGGCACTTCCTGCTCATCCAGACCGAGCTCGAGATCCATGCGATCCGCGTCCCCGACACGTCCCGGGCCTTCCTCGAGGCCGATGCGACGTTCCGAGCCCGGATCGCCGAGTTCCTCGAACGTGGCCTGCGCCTCCTGGGGCGCGAGCCCGTGGCCGACGTCGGTGACGTGACGGAGGCGGTGATCGCGATCGTCGATCGCAGCACCCGGCGGGCGCTGCTGGCCGGGCCACCCACCGACCCCGACGCGCTCGCACGAGTGATGCTGCCGATCCTCATCGCCGCCGCATCCCGGCCCCGCGCCGACGGCTGACCGCGGCCTGGATCCGCGCGCCGCGTCGCCACGAACCCAGGGTGATGGAGATCCCGCTCTTCCCGCTGCACGCCGTCCTCGTCCCGGGGGCGCCCCTGCCGCTCCATGTCTTCGAGCCGCGCTACCGGGCGCTCGTCGCCGACTGCCTCGCGGCCGGCGCTCCGTTCGGCGTCGTCTGCATCAGCGCGGGGCGCGAGGTCGGCGCGGGCAGCGTCTCGTTCGCGGCGGTCGGGACGCTGGCGGAGATCCGCGAGGTCTCGCGGCACCCGGACGGGCGCTTCGACATCGTGACCATCGGGACCGCGCGCTTCCGCCTCACGGGGGTGCTCGGGGACCGCGAGCCGTACCTGATCGGGATCGGCGATCTGCTCCCGGACCTCCCGGGCGACGCCGAGCGAAGCGCCCGCCTCGCCCGGCGGGTCCGCTCGCGCTTCGTCCGCTACCTCCAGCTGCTCCAGCCGGAGGCGGACGGCGAGGGCGACGCGAACGCCCCGGCGGATCCCGATCGTGCGTCCGCCTCCCTGGCGGACCTCGAGGAGATCGCCGCCCGCCTGGCCCCGCCGGACGATCCCACGACCCTGGCCCACATCGTCAGCGGGCTGGTCCAGGCCGAGCTCCCCCGGCGCCAGCGGCTCCTGGAGGCGTCCTCGACCGAGGAGCGCCTCGCCGACCTCGACGCCCTGCTTGGCCGCGAGATCGCGCTCCTCTCGCGGCGGCTCGCCCCCTTCGTACCGGATCCTCGTCACTCGATCCTGCACCGGAACTGACGCAGCCCGGGCCGAGGCGCCTTGACGATCTGCCGGGCAGCCCCGTAGCGTGGAGTGGGTGGGGTCGATGCCCCGCACCGCAGGCGACGGGAAGGGAGAGCGGGGTGAGCTTCCTCCAGAAGGCGAAGGAGAAGGCGAGCGAGGTCGCCCGCGACGCGGCCGACGCCTCGGCGAAGGCCGCGGGTGCCGTCGCCGCGAAGGCACACGACCCGGGGACCCAGGAGACGGTCAAGAGCGGGCTGGCGTCGGCCGGGAAGACCGCCGCGGACGCCTCCGCCAAGGCCGCCGGCGCCTCCGCCAAGGCGGCCGGCGCCGTCGCCGCGAAGGCCCAGGATCCCGAGACACAGGCCAGGGTGAAGGGTGGCCTGGCGTCGGCCGGCCGCGGCGCGCGGACGATGGTCGAGCGGATCGATCCAGGGATCCTCGCCGACGTGATCATCAAGGCGACGGCCCTGCAGGAGAAGGCGAACGCCCGCCTGCGGCGCAAGGGCTCCATCTACCGGATCGGCGAGATCCAGGTCACGGCCTCGCTGCCACCCGGGATCTCGTTCGCCATCGAGCGGATCTCGGACCGCGAGCTGGAGGCGGAGGCGGGTGCGGCGCTGCACACGTCGTCCGAGCTCCTCGCCGAGGCGCCCGCGGTCGAGCAGGGTGCCGACGCCGTCCCGGAGATCGTCTCGCTCGACGGCGAGGAGCAGGCGGCCATCGCCTTCGAGATCGCGGAGGCCGAGGCCTCGATGGATGCCACGGTCGACGCCCTGGTGGCGGCGGACCTGCCGGCAGCCGACGTACCCGACTCGCCGGCGGCGGGAGACGCCGACGCCGGCTCGGCCTGACGGCCCGGAGGGTCAGCCCCGGTCGATGCCGACCTCCGACTCACCCTCGTCCACAGGCGACGGCGCGACGGGCTCGTCCGGCACGCCGACAGCGCCCCCGCGGACGCGCCGCCGGGCCAGCAGATCGCGACCGAGACCACCCGCGCGGACGAAGGTCCGGCCGGTCGTCCGGGCCACGCGGCCGCCGGTGCGCGCGACG
>JALOOH010000234.1 GCA_025454515.1 Chloroflexota bacterium | reverse complement strand
GCGGTCCGGCCCTGGACCGCCTCGTCGTGCCGATGGACCGCCCCGATCTCGCCGCCCGCACGTGGCGGGATGGATGGGGGCTGGTGCCCGCGCAGGGGGCCGCGGCCGGGTCCGCCGTCGTCAGCGTCGGGGCGCACGCGATCGTCTTCGTGGACGCGCGGACGCATCCCGGGCCGGTGGCCGTCCGCCTCGCCGGCCTGTCCTCCGGCGCTGCCCGGACCGTCGACCGCGGCGGGGTCGAGATCGACCTGGTGTGACGCTCCGTCGCATGACACGGGACGATGGTCCCCGGGCCAGGCGGACGTCCGGGCGGTGCCGCGACGACGCGCGACGGGAGCAGATTCCGTGCGCGCGATGGCGTTCTGTGCCACCCTTCGTGGCCGACGCCCGTACCGAGGACCCTGCCCGTCAGCATGCACACCCGATCCCGTCTCGTCGCCACCGCGGTCGCCGCGATCGTGGCGGCCACGATGCTCGCCACGTCGGCGGCCCCGGCCTCGGCGGCGAAGAAGCCGCCCGTCCAGAAGGTCGCGCCGACGCAGCAGGACGCGTACGTCCCCGGGCGCGAGATCACGGTGAACACGGACGTCCTCTCGGCGTCCGGCATGCCCGCCTGGGCCATCGACCAGTACATCGCCGCGCACACGCCGCTCCCTTCGCTCGGGACCGCATTCCTCGCCGCCGAGCGTGACCACGGCGTGAACGCCATCGTCCTCGTCGCGATCGCGATGCACGAATCGGGCTACGGGAAGTCGGACATCGCGCGCATCAAGAAGAACCTCTTCGGCTACAACGCGCTCGACCGGGACCCCTTCAAGTGGGCCACCGCGTTCAGCTCGTACGCCGAGGGCGTGGACGTCGTCGCGCGGTACATCCGCGACGGGTACCTGGTCCCCGGCGGCAGCTTCTACACGGGCTTCCGGACGCTCCGTTCGATGAACCTCGCGTACGCCTCGTCGCCCGTCTGGCAGAACGGCGTCGTGGCGCACGCGAACCGCCTCATCCGCGAGGTGCCCACCCTCGCGATGCGGAAGCTCCGCTTCGGCTCGGTCCGGCTCCCGGACGCGATGCGGGCCGCGGGCGTCTCCGACATCACGGTCCGCTGGACCGCGGCGAAGGGCGCGACGATCCCCGCCGGCATCCGGTTCTCCGCCCGGTGGACGCCGGTGTCGATCGTCGAGACCGCGGTCGCCCTCCCGCGCCGGCCCGACGACCCGCAGTGGCTGACCGTCGCGGGCGCGCGGTCCAGGCCGGGCACGCTCACGCTGTCGGTGCGGGCGCCCTCCACGCCCGGACTCTGGCGCCTCGACCTGGACCCGCGCGACACGGACGGGGGCGAGCTTCCCGCGTCCGACCATCCGCGGATCGGCTCGTCGATGGTGCGCGTGTACGCGCGCGCCGAGGCCGTCCTCGCCGTGGGCCCCGGGGCGGACGACACCCTCCTCGCGACGGTGCGCTCGTCCGGTCCGGGCACCATCCGCGCGGCTGCCGAGACCCCCACGCAGGAGCTGGAGGCGTGGGCGATCCCGCTCGACGAGGACTCTCCGGCCGTTCGCCTCGCCTCTCTCCACGTCGCCGACGGGGTCGGCCTCACCGCCCTGTCGCTGAAGATCCCGCTGAAGAAGGCGCCGCTCCCGGCGCTCGTGATCGTCCGGCTCACCGGGTCGACCGCGAGCCGGGCGGTGCCCGCGGTCGTGCTCGTTCGGCGCGGGTCGTCCGGCCGCCCGGCCGTCACGACCCCGTGGATCGTGGACCCGCGCACCTCGGACGTGGTCGACCGGCCCCCGTCCGAGCCCGCCCCTGTGGACGTCGTCGGCACCGGCGACGCCGGGGTCCTCGGGGTCCGCGTGTCGGCCAAGGCCGTGGACCTGATCGCGACCCCGCTGCCCGACGGGCCGCCCGCGCCGACGCCCAGCCCGACGCCCGCGGGCGTCTTCGCGGCGGACGCATCGCCCGCGGCAGCCTCGCCCGCAGCGGGCGGCGTCCCGTCCCCGGATCCGGCGGTCGAGCTGAGCGGCAGCCGGGTCGTCGTCCGGACGCTCGCGGTCTCCGGGCCGGCCCGGCCCACCGTCCACGCCCCACGCATCCCCGCCCACGCGAGCGGCGCCCTCCAGCTGGCGATCGACGGCGTCGGCCCGGGGGTCCGCCTGGTCGTCGCCTGGCTCCTCCCGGAGGGGGGCAGCCCCACCCCGTTCTGGGCCGGATGGCTCGAGGTCGCCGGCGACGCCGAGTGACCGCCGCCCCGCGGCGGGCCCCGGACCGCGGTTGACACGCCGGCGCAGCCGCCCATAGACTCCCGCCACATCACGAAGAGCGGGCTGTGATCGGGATGAGTACCCGTCGCGGCGTCGGCAGAGAGACCCGGCGGCTGGTGGAAGCCGGGGCGACGGCGGCGGGGAATGGACCCGGGAGCCTCCGGACCCAACGGACGGTGGATGCGCCACCGCTCCCAGTAGGCTCCGGCGCAGAGCGCCAGCGATACAGGGCAGCGCCGATCGGACGGCGGCAGCGCCGCCGGACCCGTCGGTCACGAGAGAGCGGCGTCGACGGACGCCGAATGCGGGTGGCACCGCGGAGGGCTCGGCCTTTCGTCCCGGCGGACGAAGGGCTTTTTTCATGCGCCGGAGGCCCCGACGCACGCAGGTCCGGAGGGACGATCGATGCCGGTGACGAACCCGCTCAGCCTCGGCGAGGTCCGCCGGCTCGCCGCGGGCGCGGACACGATCCTCCTTCGTGCCGAGCGCGACGCCGACCTCGAGACCCCGATCGGCGCGTTCATGCGCCTCGACGACGGTGGACCGGCGTACCTCCTCGAGAGCGTGGAGGGCGGGGACCGGCTCGGGCGGTACAGCTTCCTCGGCGTGGGGCCGCGACGGATCCTCACCGTCGACGGCGCTGGGGCGCGGGTCCAGGCGCGGCCGGTCGAGGAGGCGCGCTGGGACGCGTCGCTGCCGGTGGACGACCTTCACGCGGCCGATCCGCTCGACGCGCTGCGGCGCTTCATCCCGCGTCGGCGCGTGGAGCCGCTGGCGGGGATGCCGCGCTTCATCGGCGGGGCCGTCGGCGCTCTCGCGTACGACGCGATCTCGGTCTTCGAGCCCACGGTCCCGCTCCCGGAGACGGACCCGGTGGGGGTCCCGCTCGCGACCTTCCTCGAGTCCGACCTCGTGCTCGTCTTCGACCACCTGACGCACACGCTCTCCGCGATCGCGTCGCTGCACACGGAGGCGCCGCGCATCGAGGAGCGGTATCGCATCGCCGAGCGGGCGATCTGGGAGGCGCTCGAGCGGACGGCCCGGCCCGCGACCGGCGAGTCGGCGTTCCGGGGCCCGGCCGTCGAGGGCGCCGAGGGTGCGGAGGCGCA
>JALOOH010000233.1 GCA_025454515.1 Chloroflexota bacterium | reverse complement strand
CCTCCTCGCCGCCGAGCGCGGCTACCGCACCGTCGTCGTCTCGACGGACGCGGCCCACAGCCTCGCCGACTCGTTCGACCGAACGCTCGGCCCCGAGCCGACGGAGATCGCCCCGAACCTCTGGGGGCAGGAGTCGGAGGTCTTCCACAACATCGACAAGTTCTGGGGGACGATCCAGGACTACGTCTCGAGCGTCCTCCGCTGGCGCGGCCTCGACGACGATGGACGAGCTCGCGAGCCTCCTCTGGATCGCCGAGCACCACGACTCCGGGCGGTACGACCTCATCGTCGTGGACGCCGCCCCCACGGGCGAGACCCTCCGGCTGCTCGGCCTCCCGGAGGCGGGGCGCTGGTGGCTCGACCGGATCTACCCGATCCAGCGGAGGATCTCGGCGCTGACGAACCCGATCCTCTCGCGGGCGACCGGCATGCCGACCCCCAAGGCGGACGTCTACTCGGCCGGCGAGGAGCTGTTCGGGAAGCTCGAGCACATGCACGACCTGCTCTCCGACCCGGATCTCACGTCCGTGCGGATCGTGCTCAACCTCGAGAAGATGGTCATCAAGGAGGCCCAGCGCTCCTTCACGTACTTCCACCTGTACGGCTACCCGACCGACCTCGTCGTGTGCAACCGCGTCCTGCCCGACGACGCCGGCCCGTACTTCGGTGCGTGGCGGGAGGCGCAGCAGCGCTACCGGCCGCTCGTGGTGGACTCGTTCGCGCCGGTGCCGGTCCGCGACGCGCCGTTCTTCGACGAGGAGGTCGTGGGCGAGCGGATGCTGCGGCTGCTCGGCGACCGTGTCTTCGACGGCGCCGACCCGACCGACTTCTTCTATCGCGGACGGCCATACACGGTCCGCCGCGAGGGCGAGCGATATCTCCTGGAGCTCGAGCTCCCGTTCACCTCGAAGGAGGAGGTCCACCTCTCGCGGTTCGCGGATGAGCTCGTCGTCGGGGTCGGATCGTGGCGCCGGAACCTCATCCTGCCCCGCGTCCTCGTCGACGCCGAGACGGTGGGCGGCGGCTTCCACGACCATGTCCTCCGGATCGAGTTCGCGACCCCGGCGACGACGGCGGGTGCGAAAGGAGCGCGGTGACGATGGCTGACAAGGATCGCGAGGCGGAGCTCACCGCCCGTCTCGCCGTACTCGAGGAGAGGCTCGCGGAGCTCGAGGATCGCGAGCAGGCCGCGAAGGGCCGGGGCGATCCGTTCGGGCGCGACGCGATGGAGTCGATCGACGCGCTCTTCATGGAGCTCCTCCCTGCGGAGGCGCGCGCGCACCTGCGCACCGCGCGCAAGGAGCGGCTCCTCGCGGTCCGCTCGGTCATCGACTCGTGGATCGAGCGGGTGGATCGGGAGCCATCGAAGCGGCGCCGGAAGGAATCGATCAGGCTCGAGGGCGACTGACCGCGGCCCCTGTCGAACCGGCCCCGTCGGCGGCCCCGCGCTCGACTACGATCGACGGAACCATCCCGTGACCGGAGGTCGTGCGTGGCGCAGTCGTGGCTGGGGGCGCTCCAGGGTGCCGTGCCCGCCCATCGGCTGGCCACGTCGGCAGGCGACCTCTCGACCTTCGCCTCGGACGGGCTGACCGCCTACGCGGAGATGCCCGGGGCGGTCCTCCTCGCCCGCTCCGAGCAGGAGGTGGTCGAGGCGGTCCGGATCTGCCATCGGTTCGGCGTCCCGTTCGTCGCGCGCGGCAGCGGCACGAGCCTCTCGGGCGCCTCGGTCCCGGAGCCGGGCGGGCTGGTCATCGCGCTCAACCGGCTCCAGCGCATCGAGATCGACGCGCCCCGGCGGCTTGCGACGGTGGAGCCGGGCGCCTGGAACCTCGACGTCAGCAAGGCGGCTTCGGGCCACGGTCTCTACTACGCGCCGGACCCGTCCAGCCAGCAGATCTGCAGCATCGGCGGGAACATCGCGTTCAACGCCGGCGGCGCGCACTGCCTCAAGTACGGCACGACGCTCAACCACGTCCTCGGCCTGCGGGTGGTGCTGCCCGACGGCACTGTCGAGGAGCTCGGGGGCGAGAGCCTCGAGTCGGTGGGGCCGGGGCTGACGGCGCTCTTCTCCGCGTCCGAGGGGCTCCTGGGCATCGTGCTCCAGGCGACGGTCCGGCTGCTGCCGAAGCCGGAGCGCATCCGGACGGTCCTCGCGGCCTATCCCACCCTCGCACGGGCCGGCGACGCCGTGGCGGCGGTGGTGGCCGCAGGGCTGCTGCCGGCCGCGATGGAGGTGATGGACGCGCTCGCGATCGAGGCGGCCGAGGCGGCGGTCCATCCGGGCTACCCCGCGGACGCCGGGGGGCTCGTGATCGTCGAGCTCGACGGCGAGGCGGACGTCGTGGAGGCCGAGTGGGAGGTGCTCCAGCGGGTCCTGGAGGCCTCGGGCGCGACGTCGATCCGGATCCCGCGCGACCCCCGGGAGCGGGCCGAGATCTGGCGCGGCCGGAAGAGCGCGTTCTCGGCGGTGGGCCGGCTGAGCCCGGACTTCATCGTGAACGACGGCGTGGTCCCGCGCGCCCGACTGCCCGAGGCGCTGTCCGACATCGAGGCGCTCTCGGCCCGGTACGGGCTGCGCATCGCGAACGTCTTCCACGCGGGCGACGGCAACCTCCACCCGCTGATCCTGTACGACGGCCGCGTCCCCGGGGAGCACGAGCGGGCCGAGGTCCTGTCGGGCGAGATCCTGGACCTCTGCATCCGCGTCGGCGGATCGATCACGGGCGAGCACGGCGTGGGCCTGGAGAAGCGCGGGCATTTCGCCAAGATGTACGCGGCGGCCGACATCGACGCGATGCGGCGGATCCGGCTCGCGGTGGACCCGCTCGAGCTGGCCAACCCGGGCAAGGTGCTGCCGATCGGGCCTGTCGCGGAGGCAGACGTGCGGCCGGCCGCGGGGGCGCTGGCCGATGGCGGACCGGCTCCGGGGGCGATGGACCCGGAGGTGCTGCGGCCCACGACGATCGACGAGGTCCGCGAGGCGGTCGCGACGCACCCGCGCCTCCTCCCGCGCGGCGGCGGGACGAAGACCGCCCTCTCGGCTCCGTACGCCACGGACGTGGCGGTCCTCGACCTCTCCGGCCTCGCGGGCATCGTGGAGTACGACCCATCCGAGTTCGTCCTCACCGCGCTCGCCGGGACCCGCATCGCCGAGATCGAGCGGCTGCTCGCGGCGCAGGGCCAGTGCCTCCCGTTCGATCCGCTCCTCGTCCATGCCGGGGCGACGCTCGGCGGGACGGTCGCCGCCGGCATCTCCGGCCCCGGGCGGTACCGGCGGGGCGGGGTCCGCGACTTCGTCCTGGGCGCGCGCTTCGTGGACGGGCGGGGCGAGCTGGTGCGCAGCAGGGGCCGCGTCGTGAAGAACGTGGCCGGCTTCGACCTGCCGCGCCTCCTGACCGGCAGCTGCGGCCGCCTGGCGGCGCTGGTCGAGGTGAGCGTGAAGGTCTTCCCGCGCCCGGAGGCGCACGGCACCCTCGTGGTCCGCCGCGGGCTCGCGGACGCGCTGGAGGCGATCCGGGACCTGACGCTCTCGCCGTTCGACATCGACGCGATCGACCTGGTGCCGGCCGGCGCCGCCGACGG
>JALOOH010000232.1 GCA_025454515.1 Chloroflexota bacterium | reverse complement strand
GCCCGCCACGCGAGCCGGAACGCCTCCGCCCGCACCGGCCCGAGCCGGCCACGCCCGCGCCCCGCTTCGCGAGCCAGTCTACCCGCGGCCCGGCGGGTCCGGCCGCGTCCCCGTCCGGGGCCACCGCCGACGGCGCGGCGTCGCCGGTGCCGCACCGCGCACCCTGCGGGGCTGCGGTCGCGCCGCCCCAGCGAGGGCCGGTGGCCGCGGGCTAGAGTGGCGTCGCGGAGGGGATCCTCGCGACGGGGCGAAGGAGCGGTGATGTGGCTGGACGGGTCTCGGTCCTGGGGGCGGGCAACGGCGGATGCGCGATCGCCGCGGACCTCGCCCGCCGCGGCATGGATCCGACGCTCTTCGACCTGCCGGCCTTCGCCGACGTGCTCGAGCCGATCCGGGAGGCCGGCGGCCTCCGGCTGACCGGCGTCCTCGGGGATGCGCAGGTCCCGATCCCGCGCATCACGACGGCGATCGACGAGGCGGTGGGAGAGGGGGACGTCCTCGTGGTGGCCGTCCCGGCGTTCGCGCAGGCGACGTTCGCCGCCGCGATGGCGCCCCATCTGCGGCCCGGGCACACGATCGTCCTCGCGCCCGGCAGCACTGGCGGTGCGCTCGCCGTGGCCGACGTCCTGCGCCGCGCCGGTGGCCTGGAGGGCGTCGCTGTCGCCGAGACCCTGTCGCTGCCCTTCGCCTGTCGCAAACCCGACCCGGCGAGTGTCCACGTCGCCGGCGTCAAGCAGAACCTCCCGCTCGCCGCGTTCCCGGCGCGCAGCACCGCCGACGTCGTCGCGCGGGTCGCGGACGTCTTCCCCGGAGGCGTCGCGCCGGCCGCACACGTGCTCGAGACGAGCCTGAACAACATGAACGCGACCGCCCATCCCGTCCCGGTCGTCCTGAACGCGGGATGGATCGAGACGACCGGCGGCGACTTCCGCTTCTACGCCGACGGCGTGAGCCCGTCCGTCGCGCGCGTGATGGATGCGGTCGACGCCGACCGGCTCCGCCTCGTGGCCGCACTCGGCCTGCCCTCCGTCCCGGCGACCGAATGGGACCGCCGCATGTACGGCCTGACCGGCGAGACGACGTACGAGCTGAACCGCGACAGCTGGGTCCACCGCGACATCCGCGCGCCCCGGGAGCTGCGGACCCGCTACCTGCTGGAGGACGTCCCGTTCGGCCTCGTCCCCATCGCGTCGATCGCACGGGAGCTGGGCATCCCCACCCCGACGATCGACCTCGTGGTGGACCTCGCGTCCCTGCTGGCAGACGAGGACCTTCGCGCGCATGGCCGCACGGCCGACGCGCTCGGCCTCGGGGGGCTCGATGCCGCCGGGATGGTGCGCCTCGTCGAGACCGGGACCGCCTGACGGCCCGACGCGGGCCGGCTGTGCCCCGGGTCGGTGGCCGCGGCTCGGCTGGCTACCCGATCATCGTCCCGGGGCGACCGCATCAGGGCCGAACGGACGATCCGTCCGCCATCGATCGCCCGGGGCGATGGCAGATGCGCGGCATGCCCGGGTGGACTCCCGGACCGGCTCGGCGGCGGCGTCGTGCGCGTGCCGCCGAAGCCGGACCCCGCTCCGCCGACGTCGTCCCGGGCGACGACGAGTGGCGATCTCGTCCCGGCCATCGCCCCGGACGATGGATGACGGACCGGGCCCCCGCCCTTGACCCGGCTCACGCCGTCACGACGGCGGGAGCCGGGTCAAGCACCCGCTCAGGGGGCCGGCGTCAGGCCTTCAGCGTGGCGACGACCGACAGCTCCACGTTGCCCTTCAGCGCCTGGGAGACCGGGCAGCCGTCCTTGGCAGCCGTCGCGAGCTCGACGAACTTCGTCTCGTCGATGTTCGGGACGGTCCCCTCCACCGTCAGCTGCGACGAGACGATCCGCCATCCGGCGTCGGTCTTGTCGAAGGTGACGACAGCCGAGACCTCGAGGTGCGTCGCCGGCGTGCCGTTGCGTGCAAGGCCCGCGGAGAACGCCATCGAGTAGCAGCTCGCGTGGGCGGCCGCGATGAGCTCCTCGGGGCTCGTGCGGCCGTCGCTCGACTCGGTGCGCGAGGCCCACGTGACGGGCAGCCGCGAGATCGCGCCGCTCGACACGTACCGGATGACCCCGTTGCCCGAGACGAGGTCGCCGTCCCAGCCGACCTCTGCGCGACGTGTGACGCCCATCGTGCTCCCTCCATCCTTGGCGGCGCACCCGGCGCCGATCCGATCCGTCGTCGATCGTCCCACATGCGGCGCGCTCCGTCATGGGCGCCCGTCGCGCGCGCTCGGCGTCGCCCGCGTCGCCCGCGTCGCCCGCGCGAGCGCACGCGATGCGCGGTCGGCGGGCAGGACGACGCGGTCGGCACCCGCGAACGCGCGATAGGCCGCGAGGGCGTCGGCGAGTGCACCCACGAACCCGGGCTCGCCGAGAGGGTCGAAGCCCGCCTCCCAGTGGAGACCGAGGATGCGGACCGCGCGCTCGCGTCGGTCGATCCTCGGCTCGATGCGCCCCACGAACCGGTCGCCGAAGAGCAGCGGCAGGACGTAGTAGCCCCAGCGTCGCCGCGCAGCCGGGACGTACACCTCCCAGAGGTAGTCGAACCCGAAGAGCGACCGCAGCAGATCCCGGTCCCACGCGAAGGGGTCGAGAGGTGCCAGGAACGTCACGCCGGGCGGCTCCCCTCCCGGCGGATGCCCCTCCGCCAGCTCCCGGTCCGCCTGGGCGACGAGCGGCAGCTCGGAGGTCAGCACGAACCGCTCGCCGCGGACGCCCTCGACCGCGACCGGCACGATGAGAGCGCGCTCCAGCAGCTCCTCGCGCAGCTCGGTGCGGGTCGGGCGACCCGGGTGATCCGGGTGGGGGCCCACGTAGCCCGCGCCGAGGAACAGCTCGGCCTGGCCGCCCGTCCCCAGGAGCCCGTGGGCCCGGTACCGGCTCAGGAGCCGGTGCCGCATCGACTCGCGTTCGCCGCGCCGTTCCTCGAGCAGGTCGGCCGGATAGAGGCGCTCGACGAGGTCGTACACCCGGCGGTTGCCCTCGCGCCGCGCGATCCCCAGGATCCCCGCCTCGGCGAGTGCCTCGAGGATGGCCCGCACCTGGTTCGTCGGCCGCCAGTACCAGTCGATGGCCGCGCGTGGCCGGACGTCGGTGGGGGAGCGCCACCCTCGTGCTCGGCACGCGCGCGGTCCCACGCGAGCCGGTAGAGCGGCAGCTCCGCGACCGGCAGGATGCTCAGGCCCTTGTTGTACGCCTCGAACAGGACGCGGTCCGCGTACAGCAGCGCGTCGGTCCATGCGCGCGTGTACCCGGCGACCCGCGCATGGAGGACGAGGTCGTGGTTCCGTCCGGCGACCTCGAGGGGATCGAACTGGACCGACCCGAGCCGGTCGACGACCGTCAGCACGCTCGCCGGGTCCGGTGGCAGGGCGCGCGGCGGTGCGAGGAGATGCCGCAGGACGAGGAACCGGCGGGCCGTGGCCGCGGTGAGGTGGAGGCTGGTCACCCGCGGAGGGTACCCCGCGGGCATCGCGCCATCCGCATCGTCCGCATCTGCGATATAGTCACGGCTACACCGATAGTTGGGAGATACCAAAGCATTTGAGCCAGACCAAGGAACCGTACCGCGGGGCTGCCGGCGCGCGGCTCGCTCCGGGCGCAGGCGGCACCGGCGGCGCACCGGGCGCGCCCGGCGACCGCGACGCGCGGCTCGCGCGCATCCAGGCCGCGCACGAGCGGCTCATGACCCTCCTGGCCGCGACCCACACGGCCGAGTTCCTCGAGGTGGGCATGACGATGAGCCAGGCGAAGGTCCTGTACCTCGTCGCGTCCGCCGGGGAGATCCACATGGCCGAGCTGCCGGCGCGGCTCGGCGTCTCGCTCTCGACCGTCAGCGGTCTCGTGGACCGCCTCGTGGACCACGACCTGGTCGACCGCCGCGAGGACCCTGCGGACAGGCGCCAGGTCATCGTCCGGCCGACCGCCGGCGGACTCGCGGCGATGGACCGCTTCCACGACCTGAACGCGCGTCAGCTGCGCGAGCTGCTCGATCGCGTCGACCCCGCCGACCTCCCCCAGGTCGAGCGGGCCTACGCCGTCCTCGTCGACGCCGCCGCATCGATGCCCGACGCCATCCGCGGCGCCGACACGGCGGCCGCGACCACCGCACCCCGCACCGTCACCGACAGCCGAAAGGAAGGCCTGTGAGCCGCATCACCGAGCTCGCCGTCAAGAACCGGAGCGTGACGATCCTCCTGACCGTCGCGATCCTCATCGCCGGCGTCTACTCCTGGGGAAGCCTCAAGCAGGAGCTGCTCCCGGACATCGACTTCCCGGTGCTCACGGTCGTCGCACCGTACCCGGGTGCCGGCGCGGCGGACGTGACCGAGCAGGTCACGCGGCCCATCGAGCGCGCGATCTCCGGGATCCCGCGGCTCGAGCGCCTCCAGTCCACGTCGGCGAACAGCCTCGGCCTGGTGGTCGCCCAGTTCTCGTACGGCACCAACGTCAAGGACGTGCGTGCGACGATCGAGCAGAACCTCCAGGCCGCGGGCCTTCCGCAGTCGGTCTCGCCGAGCGTCACATCGCTCAACATCAACGCGACCCCGGTCATCGTCGCCTCGATCTCGGCCAAGGACGGGGCATCGCTCGAGGACGTCGCACGGATCGTCCAGACGCAGGTCGTGCCCGAGGTCCAGGCCCTCGAGGGCGTGAACTCGGCCGAGGCGACCGGCGGCGAGACGCGCCGCATCCAGATCACCCTCGATCCGGCGAAGCTCACCGAGGCGGGGATCAGCACCTCGCAGATCTCGGGCGTGCTCCAGGCGAACAACATCACGTTCCCCGCCGGGTCCCTGCCCCTCGACGGGCAGTCCGTGCCGGTCTCCACGATCCACTCGTTCGACTCGGTCGATGAGATCGCGAACCTCATCGTCGGCGCCAAGGGCCTCCCCACCGGCACGGGGACGATCCCCGGCGCCGGCACCGGGACGGGGACGGGCCAGATCCCCGGCGCCGGCACCGGGACGATCCCCGGCGCCGGGACCGGCGGCACCGCCGCGGTCCCGACCCCCGTCCGTCTCGCGGACCTCGGGACCGTCGAGGCGGTCGAGGTCGCGACGACCGGCTTCGCCCGGACCGACGGCCAGCCGTCGCTCACGCTCACGGTCAGCAAGAATGCGGACGCCAACACGGTGACGGTCGCCGAGGAGGTCACCGCCAAGCTCGAGGAGCTCAAGGCGGCGAACCCGGAGCTGAACGTCGTCGTGGTCAGCGACCTCTCGGCGTTCATCAAGGAGTCGCGCGACGGCCTCGTCAAGGAGGGGCTGCTCGGCGCGGCGATGGCGATCATCGTCATCTTCCTGTTCCTGCTGTCGGTCCGCTCCACGTTCGTCGCGGCCATCAGCATCCCGACGTCGATCCTCGCGGCGCTCACGCTGATGCTCGTCGCGGGCATCTCGATCAACATCATGACCCTGGGCGGCCTGGCGGTCGCCGTCGGACGGGTGGTGGACGACGCGATCGTCGTCCTCGAGAACATCTACCGACACCGCGCCCGTGGCGACGACCGGCTCACGGCGGTCCTCACCGGCGCGCGGGAGGTCTCCTCGGCGATCACCAGCTCCACGATCACGACCGTCGCGGTCTTCCTGCCGCTCGGCTTCGTCGGCGGCCTCGTGTCCCAGTTCTTCCTCCCCTTCGCGCTGACGGTCACGTTCGCGCTCCTGGCCTCGCTCGTCGTCGCCCTCACCGTCGTCCCGGTCCTCGCGTACTTCCTCGTGGACCGCGTGAAGATGGACGTGGACGAGGATGGCGAGCCGCGGAAGTCGATCTGGATCCGCGCGTACACCCCCACGATCACGCTCGCGCTCCGCAGCCGCGGGACCAAGTGGGGCGTCCTCGCCATCGCGACCGCTCTCTTCATCGGGTCCCTCGCGCTGGTCCCGAGCATCCCGACCCAGTTCATCAACGCCGGGTCCGAGAAGGTCCTCGTCGTGAACCTGGCGCCGCCGTCGGGCACGCCGTCCGCGGCCGTGCTCGACCGGGCGATCGAGGCCGAGGGGATCATCAAGGCCGACCCCGACGTCACCCTCATCCAGACCACAGTCCCGTCCGAGGGCGACACCGGCTTCCAGACGGTCAACGCCGCATTCACGGGCCGCGCCGCCAACAGCGCGGTCATCACCGTCCGCCTGTCGGACGAGGCGAATCTCTCGGACACCACCGAGAAGCTGCTCGCGGACCTGGCCCCGATCAAGGACGGCGGCTGGGACATCACGGTGGGCGAGCAGACGGGCTTCAGCTCGAGCGGCCTCAACGTCATCGTCAGCGGGCCCGACAGCGCGACCGTCGCCGACGCGACGGAGCAGGTCCTCGACGCCATCCGCGACCAGCCGGACATCGTCAACCTCAAGAGCGACCTCACGAAGGGCGCGCCCGCGGTCGAGGTCCTCGTGGACCCGAACAGGGCGATCGCGGCCGGCCTCACGACCGCGCAGGTCGCCGGCGAGGTCCGGGGCGTGCT
>JALOOH010000069.1 GCA_025454515.1 Chloroflexota bacterium | reverse complement strand
GCGCGAGCGCGAGCTGGCTGGCGTCCACGTCCTGCACCTCGTCCACGAGCAGGTGCGCGCACCGGCCGCGCCAGCCCGCGAGGACGGAGGGCTCGTCCCGGAGGAGCGCGAGCGACCCGGCCACCAGGTCGTCGAAGTCGAGGCCGCCGGCCGCCCGGACGACGGCCTCGTACGCATCCACGTCGGCGGCGAGCCGGGCGCGGTCCTCCGCGGGGAGCGACGCGAGATGCTCTTCCCACGCGCCCGGGTCGAGCTTCCGTCGGGAGATCGCATCATCCATCCGTCGTCGCCAGGCGGCGTCCGCTCCACGGGGTGCGGTCCGCAGGAGCCGGTCCCGGTCCACGAGCGGCGCGACCGGCCGTCCGGCGTCACGGAGGATCTCCCGGCCGAGCGCGTGGAAGGTCCGGACCCGGACGGATCCCGGCTGCAGCCCCAACGGTCCGAGCGCCGCGTCGAGGCGTCCCTCCAGCTCCTCCGCCGCACGCTTGTTGAACGTGATCGCGGCGACCGTCGCCGGATCCACGCCCGAATCCACGAGCCACGCGACCCGCGCCACGAGCGTCGTCGTCTTCCCGCTGCCGGCGGGCGCCACGCACAGGACGGGCCCGGGAGGGGCGGCGGCCGCCGCGCGCTGGTCCGGCGAGAGGCCGGCCAGCCGGGCCGCCACGGACGGGTGGGCCGGAGCTGTCACCGCTCCACCATGGCCCGTCCCGATCCGCCGGCGATCATGACTCGCTCGCCCGGGGATCACCGGCCTGCGTTGACACACGTTGACGCGACGTCCCTCGTCACGCCGCCGACGGTCGCCCGGAGTGCGCTCGAGCCTCCGGGCGTCGCCGCCCGTCGTCGCCCCGGGCGGACGACGCGCCATCACGGACGGCCGCGGCCGGGGTCCTCCGGACCGACGCGGCCCGCGGCGACGGTCCCCGCACGCCGCCCCCAGGCCCGCCCGCGGCGTCGTGCATCATGCGTCCATGCCCGCCGACGACCGACCCGCCCCGGACAACGCCGAGCTGGCGCGCGTCTTCCGCGAGATCGGCGAGCTGCTCGAGATCCGCGGTGATCTGGTGTTCAAGGTCCAGGCGTACCAGCGTGCCGCGGACGCGATCGAACGGGCGTCGTTCGACGTCGCGGCCGCGTACGCGGCCGGGGACCGGCGCCCCATCCCGGGCGTCGGCACGGCGATCGGCGACAAGGTCGCCGAGCTCGCGACCACCGGCACCATGGTGTTCCATGACCGGCTTCGCGCGGACGTGCCGCCGAGCCTCGTCGACCTGCTCGCGGTGCCGGGCGTGGGGCCGAAGACTGTCCGTACGGTCTGGCAGGGCCTCGGCGTGGAGACGCTCGACGACCTGCGACGGGCGGCGGAGGCCGGCCGGCTCCGCGGCCTGCGGGGGATCTCGGCCGCGACGGAGCAGCGGATCCTCGACGGCATCCGGGAGCGCGAGTCCCGATCGCGGCGGCTCCTCGTCGACCGGGCCCAGGCCCTCGCGGACGACCTCGCCGCCCGGCTGGCGGATGTGCCCGGCGTCCGCCGCGTCATCCCCGCCGGCTCCCTCCGCCGGCGCCGCGAGACGGTCGGCGACCTGGATCTCCTGGTCGAGACCGACGACCCGGACGCGGTCATCGCCCGGTTCGTGGGCCTCGCCGGCGTGGATCGCGTGCTCGGGGCCGGGCACGCGAAGGCGAGCGTGACCCTCGTCGACGGGCCGCAGGTGGACCTCATGGCGATGCCGCCGGGCCACGCGGGAACGTACCTCGTCCACTTCACGGGCTCCGCGACGCACAACGTGGCGCTGCGCGCGATCGCGCGAGAGCGCGGCTGGAGCCTCTCCGAGAAGGGCTTCCAGCGCCTGGGCCCGGACGGCGAGCCCGCGGCCGGCGCCGACGCCGAGCTGCGGACCTTCCCCGACGAGGCCGGCGTGTACGCCTTCCTCGGCATCGGCGCCATCGAACCGGAGCTGCGCGAGGACCGGGGCGAGGTCGCGGCCGCGCGGGACGGCCGGCTCCCGTCGCTCGTGGCGCTCGAGGATCTGCGGGGCGACCTGCACGCCCACTCCGACTGGAGCGACGGCGTGCACACGATCCGGTCAATGGCCGATGCGGCGCGCCGGCGCGGCCACGGGTACCTGGTGCTGACGGACCACTCGCAGAGCCTCGCGATCGCCCACGGTCTCGACCCGTCGCGCGTGGAGCGGCAGCGCGCGGTCATCGCGGCGCTCAACGACGGGTATGCGGCCGAGGAGGCGGCGGGGACGGCGCCCGACGGCGCGAGGGCGGGCTTCCGACTCCTCCATGGCTGCGAGCTCGAGGTGCGCGCCGACGGCCGACTCGACTACGACGACGACCTCCTCGCACGATTCGACCTCGTCGTCGCGTCGGTCCACGTCGCACGGCGTCAGTCGCGCGCGGAGCTCACGCGGCGGACGCTGGCCGCCATCCGCAGCCCGCACGTGGACGTGATCGCGCATCCGGCCGGCCGGATCATCGGCGAGCGGCCCGATCTCGACCTCGACTGGGATGCGGTCTTCGCGGCCGCGGCAGCGACGGGCACCGCGCTCGAGATCAACGGGTCGCCACCGCGGCTGGACCTCTCGGCGGAGCGGGCGCGCGCGGCGATCGAGGCCGGCTGCCTCGTCGCGATCGACTCGGACGCCCACCGGACGAGCGAGCTCGACTTCCTCCGATGGGGCATCGACCAGGCGAAGCGCGGCTGGGTGGAGGCCCGGCACGTGGTGAACGCCCGTCCTCTCGCCGACCTGCTCGCGTGGGCAGCCGGGAAGCCGGCCCGGGCGCGGGAGGCGAGGACGGGCCGCGAGGAGGTGCGCACATGACCGCACGGGTCACCGTCGATGTCCGCGAGTCCGTGGCGTGGCTGACGATCAGCGATCCACCCGTCAACGCCCTGTCGGCGACGCTCATCCGACACCTGACGGGCGCGCTCGACGAGGCGCAGCCGCCGGCGATCCTCGCCGTCGTGCTCCGCGCCCCCGCCGGCTCACGGGTCTTCTCCGCCGGCCACGACGTGAGCGAGCTGCCGCGCCACGGCCGGGACCCCCTCACGTACGACGACCCGCTGCGCCTCGCGGTCCGCCGGATCGAGACGCACCCGACGCCCGTCATCGCCATGGTCGAGGGCTCCGTCTGGGGCGGCGCGTGCGAGCTCGTCCTCTCGTGCGACCTCGTCGTCGCCGCGGACACGTCCACGTTCGCCCTCACGCCCGCGCGCCTGGGGGTCCCGTACGACATGGCCGGGACGCTGAACCTCCTGAAGGTCACCGAGATGCACTTCGTGAAGGAGATGCTGTTCACCGCTCAGCCGATCCCGGCGACGCGCATGGCGGCGTACGGCGTGCTCAATCGCGTCGTCCCGGCGGACGAGCTCGAGGCGACGACCGCGGAGCTGGCCGCCGACATCGCGACCGGCTCGCCGCTCGTGCACCAGGTGATGAAGGAGGAGCTGCGGGTCCTGGCGAACGCGCATCAGATGACCCCGGAGACGCATGAGCGGATCCAGGCGGAGCGCCGGCGCGTGTACGACAGCGAGGACTACCGCGAGGGGCTGCGCGCGTTCGCGGAGAAGCGCCCCCCGGTCTTCCGCGGCCGGTAGGCGTACCGACGTCACGATGTAGCCCTCCCGAACGTCGGGAGGGTAGACTGGACCCGCGGCGACGGTGACGATCCCCGGGCGCCGCCGATCGAGCGGAGGGTGGCTCATGCGCGGTGGCGCCCGGCTCCTCATCGTCGGCCTCTCGATCAGCGTCGCGGCGACGCTCGCGGCCTGTGGCGGGAGCGCGGCGACCCCGCTCCCCACGCTCCCACCCGAGACGCCCACGCCCGACGCCCCCGTCGTCGTCGAGACGCTCCCGCCGACCGAGACCGTGGCACCCGACGCCACCGCGGAGCCGGAGGCGACCGACGAGCCCACGACGACGACGACGAGGTACCGGGTGAAGAAGGGCGACACGATGATCGCCATCGCCGCGAAGTTCGGGATCACCTACAAGGAGCTCCAGGCGGCGAATCCCAAGGTCAAGCCGCGGGAGCTGAAGGTCGGCCAGATCCTCATCATCCCCGGCCAGTAGGGCGCGCCCCCGGGCGCGGCAGTGCCGCTCGGCCGCGCCCCGCCACCTGGGACGCCGGCGGCGCCCCCGCCCCGCCGCCCGCCGGGCGTCGCCGACGCTCACGGCCACGCGGCACCCCGCGCGCTAGCATCCACGCGTGGACCCCCGACTCGAGGCGACGCTCCGCCGGCTGCCGGCGCATCCCGGCGTCTACCTGCTCCGCGACGTGCGCGGCGACGTCCTGTACGTGGGCAAGGCGCAGGACCTGCGCTCGCGCGTGCGGTCGTACTGGCAGAAGCAGGCCGCGGCCGAGACGCACCGCATCCGGGCCGTCATCGACCGCGTCGCGGACGTGGAGTGGACCCTCACCGACTCGGTGAGCGAGGCGCTGCTCCTCGAGGCGAACCTCATCAAGCGATACCGGCCGCGGTACAACGTCCGGCTCAAGGACGACAAGAGCTACCCGTACATCCGCATCACGCTCGCCGACGACTTCCCGCGCATCGAGCGGACGCGGAAGCTCCGCGACGACGGCAGCCGCTACTTCGGGCCGTACGCCTCCGCGAAGAGCGTGGACGAGGCGATGGACCTCATCCGGCGCCTGTTCCGGTTCCGGACGTGCACGATCGAGATCCGCGTCGGCGAGCGCGCCCTCGCTCGGCCCTGCCTCCTGTACCACATCAAGCGCTGCCAGGGCCCGTGCGTGGAGGCGGTCGGGCGCGACGCGTACCGCGCGGACATCGCCCAGGTGGAGCTGTTCCTCGAGGGCCGACAGGACGCCGTCGCACGGCAGGTCCGGCGCGAGATGGACGAGGCGTCGCAGACGATGGAGTACGAGAAGGCGGCCGCCCTCCGCGACAAGCTCCGGTCGATCGAGCGGACGATGGAGTCGCAGAAGATGGCCGCGTACGCACGCACGCAGGTGGACGTGCTCGGACTGGCGCGGAAGGACGCGCGCGCGGCCGTCCAGGTCTTCGCGGTGCGCGACGGCAAGCTCGTCGGACGCGACGTCTTCCTCCTCGAGGCGCCGCGCGACACACCGGACGCGGAGGTGGTGAGCGGGTTCATCCAGCAGTACTACCTCCGCGCCGCGATCGTGCCGCCGGCCGTCCTCGTGCCCGTGGAGCCCCCCGATGCGGAGAGCGTGGCCGAGTTCCTGGCAGCCCGGCGCGGGGGCCGTCGGGCGGAGGTGCGGGTCCCTCGCCGCGGCGAACGACGCGAGCTGCTCGACCTCGCCGCGCGCAACGCGGCGGAGACGCTCGAGCGGGAGGCCGTCCGGTGGCTGGCGGACGAGGGGAAGACCGGAGAGGCCCTCGACGAGCTCGCGGTCGCCCTCGAGCTGCCCGGGCCGCCCGAGCGGATCGAGTGCTACGACATCAGCACGATCCAGGGGCGCGAGACGGTCGGCAGCATGGTGGTCTTCGAGGGCGGCCGGCCCGCCACCGGCGAGTACCGGCGCTTCCGGATCCGCGACGTCGTGGGGCAGGACGACTTCGCGAGCCACGCCGAGGTGATGCGTCGCAGGTTCCGTCGGGCTCCGGCGGGGGAGGAGGGCGCCGTCGAGGAGGTCCGCTGGCGGATGCCCGACCTCGTCGTCATCGACGGGGGGAAGGGCCAGCTGTCCGCCGCTCTCGGCGCCGCGCGCGAGGCGGGGGTCGGCGACGTGCCCTTCGTCGGCCTCGCGAAGGAGCGGGAGGAGCTCTTCGTCCCCGGACGCGCGGAGCCGGTCATGCTCCCGGTCACATCCGCCGCCCTGCACCTCGTCCAGCGGCTCCGGGACGAGGCCCACCGGTTCGCGATCTCCTACCACCGGGACCTGCGGTCCAAGCGTTCCGTGCGCTCCGCCCTCGACGAGCTGCCGGGCGTCGGCCCTGCGCGCAAGCGGGCGCTCCTCAAGGCGTTCGGGTCCGTTCGCCGCATCCGGGAGGCATCGGCCGAGGAGATCGCCGCCGTCCCGGGGATCGGCCCGGCGCTCGCGGATCGGATCCTCGCCGGCCTCGCGGACTGACGGCCAGCGGCCCGTCCGCCGCCCGCCTCCGTCGTCCGCGGGCGGCCGACCCGGCCTGCCGGGAGCCTCCTGGGGCGCCCGACGCGGCCGCCGGCCGGCGGCCGGGGCGCCGATGGTGTAGCATCCCCGCCCGATGCGCAGAATCACCCCGATCATCATCATCGTCGTGGGCGTGCTCGCCCTCATCATCGACTTCTGGCCCGGCCTCCAGCTTCCCTCGATCGCCGATCCAAGCAGCGGCACGAGGACGGTGGAGACGAAGCTCGGGCTGGACCTGCAGGGCGGCCTCCGCGTCGTCTACCAGGCGTTGCCCGCGGGCGGGAAGTCGCCGACGGCGTCGGACCTGAACACGATCAAGGACATCGTCGAGCGCCGCGTGAACGCGACGGGCGTCTCCGAGCCGATCGTGCAGACCCAGGGCACCGACCGGATCGTCGTCGAGATCCCCGGCGTGAGCGACCCGGAGTCCATCCGGAAGCTCATCGGGTCCACCGGCCGTCTCGACTTCGTGCCCCTGCCCACCGACCGGTTCGGCACGAACACGGCGCCCGGCCCCGAGAGCGCCGTCCAGGGCCAGCCCCTTCCGTCGCCGGCGCCGGACCCGCTCTTCTCGGGCGACCAGATCGCGAGCGCGAACCCGGGCACCGACCAGACGGGCGGGCGTGCGGTCCAGTTCACGCTGAAGGACGAGGGTTCGCGCCTCTTCGCCGACTACACGACGAACAACGTCGGGAACTTCTTCGCGATCGTGCTCGACGGCACGACCGTCTCCGCGCCGTATATCCAGAGCCCCATCACCGGGGGCGAGGGGATCATCACCGGCGGCAGCAGCGGCGGCTTCACCGCCAACGAGATGAACAACCTCGTGACCATCCTCCGGTACGGCTCACTGCCGTTCCCGATCCAGGAGGTCTCGGTCCAGGCGATCAGCTCCTCGCTCGCGGGCTTCTCGCTCGATGCGGCGCTCCTCGGCGGCCTCATCGGGATCCTCATGGTCCTCCTGTTCATGATCATCTACTACCGCCTGCCGGGCCTCGTCGCGGACTTCGCGCTGATCTACTACGCGCTCGTCGTCCTCGCGATCTTCCGCCTCATCCCCGTGACCCTGACGCTCGCGGGCATCGCCGGCTTCGTGCTGTCGATCGGCATGGCGGTGGACGCGAACATCCTCATCTTCGAGCGGACCAAGGAGGAGCTGCGCCTCGGCAAGAGCCTCTCCGCGGCGATCGAGGCAGGCTTCAACCGCGCCTGGAACTCGATCCTCGACTCGAATGTGTCGAGCCTCATCACCGCCGGGATCCTGTTCTGGTTCGGATCGTCCGTGATCAAGGGCTTCGCCCTGGTCCTGATCATCGGCGTGCTCACGTCGATGTTCACGGCGATCACGGTGACCCGGACGATCCTCCGCGGGATCGTCCACACGGACGTCGCGCGCAACGCGCGCCTGTGGGGCGTCGCGGAGGAGGACTTCCTGTCACGTCCGGCGGCCGGTCGCGGCGCGCGCGGGGAGGTGCGCGGCCGTGTTTGACATCATGGGGCGGAAGAAGTGGTTCTTCGCCTTCTCGCTCGCGATCATGATCCCGGGCCTGATCTTCATCCTCCTCACGCCGATCACGGGTGGCAAGGTCGGGCTCCAGTTCTCGATCGACTACACCGGCGGCACGCTCTGGGAGTTCAAGTTCGCGGAGCAGTCGCCCTCGCCCGACGCGGTGAAGGCGGTCTTCGAGGCGAACGGCCTGGCGGACACGACCGTCGTCGAGACCGACGGCGGCTACCTGCTCGCCCGCACGGAGCCGGTCGGCCTGCGCGGCCCCGATGAGTCGCCCGCGCCGTCGGCGGCCCCGAGCGCCTCGACGGGCGCATCCGCCGCCCCGTCGGCGTCGGCGGGCGCCTCCGTCGCTCCGAGCGCCTCGCCCGCGGAGACCGCGGCGGTCACCACGGCGGCGCCCGGCGAGACGCTCGCGCCGCCGAGCCCGCTGCCCTCGCCGTCGATCTCCACGGTCGCCCCCACGAAGCCCACGTCCGGCCCGCTCGGCGAGGTCGCGACGGACCTCGAGGCCCAGTTCGGGCCGATCGAGTCCACTCGCGAGCTCACGACGGTGGGCCCCGTCATCAGCTCGGAGCTGACGCAGCAGGCGATCCTCCTGATCCTCCTCGGGTCGGTCGGGATCATGCTCTGGATGACGTTCCGCTTCCGGAACTACAAGTTCGGCGTCACCGCGCTGCTCGCGCTCCTCCACGACGTCATCGTCGTCGTCGGGATCTTCGCGATCCTCGGGACCTTCTTCGGCACCCAGGTGGACGGCCTGTTCATCACCGCGATGCTCACCGTCATCGGCTTCAGCGTGCACGACACGATCGTCGTGTTCGACCGGGTCCGCGAGAACAAGGCGCGCCATGCCGGCGAGCCGATCGCCGCGATCGTCAACCACTCGGTGATGCAGACGTTCGGCCGGTCGATCAACACGACCCTGACGGTCGTGTTCACGCTGACCGCGCTCCTCCTGTTCGCGGGTCCCTCGCTGCGCAACTTCGTCCTCGCCCTGCTCATCGGCATCATCTCGGGGACGTACTCGTCGATCTTCGTGGCCTCGCCGCTCCTGGTCGTCTGGGAGGAGTGGGACGCGAAGCGCCGGGCCAGGCGCGCGGCAGCCACGAAGACGACCCGGCGGGCGACGGCCTGACGGGCCTCCGGGCCGGGGGCGTCCCGCGGTGAGCCTCCCGGGCGTGCATCCGCCGGCGATCGCGCGTCGACCCTCCGCGCAACCTCGCCTGCGAGGGTCGTGCGCATGATCGCGAGCCGGTACCGCTGGCGCATCGTCGGGACGGGCGCCCTCTCCGCCGGGTTCATCGAGCAGGCCGGCACGCGCGGCATCGGCGCGTCGGCGGCCGCGATCCTCGCCGCACGCGGCGTCGGGGACAGCGAGGCTCTCGACGCGTTCCTCGGGCCGGCCGAGCGCGGGCTCAACGACCCGCGGCTCCTCCCGGACGCGGACCGGGTGGTCGCGCGGATCCGACGCGCCATCAGCGACCGCGACGGCGTGCTGGTCTTCGGCGACTTCGACGCCGACGGGCTCACCGGGCTCGCCGTCCTCGTGCGGGCGCTCCGCTCGCTCGGCCTCGACGCCGCGCCGTACGTCCCGTCGCGGCTGACCGAAGGCCACGGGCTGTCCGTCGCGGCGGTCGAGCGCGCCCGGGCGGAGGGCCGTAGGCTCATCGTCACGGTCGACTGCGGCTCGAGCAGCCCGGACGAGGTGGACCTCGCGCGGGCCGCGGGCATCGACGTGATCGTCACGGATCACCACCACGTCCCGGAGCGCGCGCCGACCGCGGTCGCCTTCGTCAACCCCCACCGGCCCGGCGCCGGATACCCGGACGCGCGCCTCGCCGGCGCCGGTGTGGCCTTCACCGTCGCGCGGCTGCTGCACGCCGAGATCGGCGGCGCATGGGATCCGCTGGCGCTCGCCGACCTCGCGACGATCGGGACCGTCGGCGACGTCGCGCCGATCCTCGGGGAGAACCGCGCGATCGCGCGGATCGGGCTTCGCCTGCTGCGCGAGGAGACCCGGCCGGCCCTCGCCGCGCTCCTCGGCCGCGCCGGCGTCCGCCCCGAGGGCGCCGACCTCGAGACGGTGGCCTTCCAGATCGCACCTCGCCTCAACGCGGCCGGCCGGGTGGGGGACGCGGAGGAGGCGGCGGGGCTGCTGCTCACCGACGACGCCGGCGAGGCCGAGGCGATCGCGGGGCTCCTCGACGCCGCGAACGATCGTCGGCGGGAGCTCCTCAGGACGACGCTCGCGGAGGCCCGGGCATCGCTCGAGGCCGGCGCGTCCCCGGCCGACGCTCCCGCGATCGTCCTCCAGGGCCCCTGGGCCCCGGGGATCGTCGGTCTCGTGGCTGCCCGGCTCGCGGAGGAGCACGGACGGCCGGCGGTGGTCGGCGCGCGCCTGGACGGGGTCGTGCGGGCGTCCTGCCGCTCCGGGGGACGGCTGGACCTCGCGACGGCGCTCGACGCGTGCGGGGACGACCTCTTCCTGCGCCACGGCGGGCATGCGGGCGCGGCGGGGTTCGACCTCCCCGCCGAGCGGTGGGGGACGTTCGTGGACCGGTTCTCGGCGCTCGCCGCCGCGGACGCGCCCGCGGACCCGCGCCCGGAGCTCGCCGTGGACCTGGCGATCCCCACGGACGCGCTCGGCCACGCACTCGCCCGAGACCTGCGCGTCCTGGAGCCGACGGGCCCCGGGAACCCGCCGCCGGTCGTCGCCGTCATCGACATGACCGTGACCCGCGTCCGCGCCGCCACCGGCGGCCATGCACAGATCACCCTGCGTCGCAAGCGCGACGTCGTGGACGCCATCGCGTTCGGCCGGGAGGACCTCGCGACGCATCTCCGCGAGGGGGATCACCTCGACGTCGCCGCCCGCGTGGGCGTCCGATCCTTCGGCGGGTACGATTCGCTCCAGCTGGAAGTCCGCGATGTCGCCCCAGCGGGCAGCGTCCAGCCCACGCTGACGATGAGCGGAGACATCACCCGATGAGCGCGACCCGGGGACGCAGAAGGACCGACGAGAGCGCGTCGGCACGCGACCCGTACGGCGTCGGGCTCCGCCAGCCCATCCTCGCCCCGGCGCTGGCCGCGCTTGGGCTCGGCGTCGCCGCGATCCTCACGTTCTCCCTGCTCACCGGATCGATCCCGTTCCTCGGGTCCGGCTCCGGGCCCGGCGGCGGTAGCGGCGGTGGCGGTGGCGGGGGCGTGGTCGCCAGACCCCCCGGGGCGACCCCCAAGCCGGACGTCGTCGAGGTGAACAAGGAGGTCCGGTTCCCTGGGACCCTCGTGTACGTGAAGCAGGGGAACCTGTGGACGCAGACCGGCGACCAGGCGAAGCAGCTGACCAGGACCGGCGCGGACTCCGACCCGGCGTTCTCGGCCGACGGCGAGTGGATCTACTACATCACGCACAAGAGCAAGCGCGGCCTCTTCGAGACCGAGGGGCGGCCCGCGTACTACGACCTCGACTACCCGATCCTCATGCGGATCCGGCCCGACGGCTCGGACAAGGAGACGCTTCTCTCCGGGCTCGTGAAGTACGGGGGCGGTCGCGAGTGGCAGGCGTTCATGCGGCACCCGGCGCCCGCGCCCGACGGCAAGACGGTCGCGCTCGTCTCCGACCTGCCCGATCCGACGGAGTCGAACGTGGTCCTGCAGACGTTCGACCTGGCCAAGAAGAAGCTCACTCCCATCGACGTGCCGGAGAACCCGCCGCTCGGCCACCAGGATCCGGCGTACAGCCCCGACGGCAAGACGCTCCTGTACGTGCAGAACGCGCGCGACGGCTCGCGCGGTGCGCCGTCGATCTGGCGGTGGCTCCCGGCGAAGAAGCGG
>JALOOH010000231.1 GCA_025454515.1 Chloroflexota bacterium | reverse complement strand
GATCTGCTCGCAGTACTCGGGGTCGCGCAGCGAGTGGCTCGTGATGACCGGGATCTTCACGGCCTTCTTGGTCGCCTCGGCCGCGTAGGTGGCCCAGCCCTGCGGATAGGGCGGCGGGTCGAAGCCCGCGCCGGGGCTCTCCTGCATGCCCATCGAGAGATCGATCGCGGCGCAGCCGGCCCGCTCCAGGACGCGCGCCGTCTCGATCCCCTCCTCGAGCCCCCGGCCGCCCTCGCACCACTCCTCGAACGAGTAGCGGACGAGGACCGGGAAGCCCTTGCCGCACTTCTTCTGGATCGAATCGATGACCGCGAGCGGGAAGCGCATCCGGTTCTCGAAGCTGCCCCCGAACCGGTCGGTGCGCATGTTGAGGAACGGGCTCATGAACTCGGACAGCAGGTAGCCGTGAGCGGCATGGAGCTCAACGGCGTCGAAGCCGGCCTGCTTCACCCGCCAGGCGGCCTCGCTGAAGAGGTCCACGAGCTCGAGGATCTCCGGGATCGAGGCCGCCCGGATCTCCTTGCCCTTCTCCTCGGCGTTCTCGTAGATGATCTCGTGGCCGGCCGACCAGGGGAGCTTGAGGACCCGGTCCGTGGCGCCCAGCGTGTTGTAGCGCGGGATGGCGCACTGGCGGCCCGGGTGCTGGAGCTGGACCGCGCACTTCGCGCCGTAGCGGTGCATCCCCTCGGCCAGACGAGCGAGGCCCGGGATGTAGTTGTCGCCGTCGGCGACGAGGCAGGTCACCGTGGGGCGGCCGGTCTTGAGGTCCGGCGTGGTCGCCCCGACGATGACAAAGCCGGTCCCGCCGCGGGCGACGTCGGTGTGGTGATGGATGTCGCGCTCGCTCACCTCGCCGTCGGCGTGCGAGGACGAGATGTCCGTCGGCACGTGGACGATGCGGTTCGGGAGCTCAATGTTCCCCATCTGGATTGGGCTGAAGAGGTGCGGGAACGGCATGACCGGATCTCCCAGATCTCGACGCCTGATGCTAGCGGGTCTCATGGCGCCCGTGCGCGGTCGCGACCTCCCGCTCTGTCCGAGTTCGGACAATGCGCCCAGTCTTCGCGGGGGACCGAGGGCGGCCACCAGTGCTCGACTGCACCCAGGAGCAGGTGGGGCGACGCCGGGACGTTCCGCGACGTCGCCCCTCGAGCTCTCAGCGACCGCCGACCGGGATCACCGGGCACTCAAACAGCTTCACCGGTGATGGCGCGATCGTCAGCATCCCCGCCGCGGCGTACGCCGTGACCTGCTCGGCGCTCGTCAGCTGGGTCGGCGTGTGCCCGGCGGCCCACGTCACGGGGAGGACCATCCACCTGCCGCCGTTGTAGTCGCGGTCGCCGGGCTTTGCCTCGGCGACGTTGATGAGGCCGTCGCCCAGGACGTAGATCCGGTCGTACGAGTGGGTCGGCGCCCCGGTGCTGCTGAAGTCGGTGGGCGTCCCGACCGTGCGGTATCGGGCTCCATCGACATAGAACGCGAGCGACGGCGGTCCGCCCGCGGCAACGGCGGAGGCCGCCATGGATGCGAGGAGCGCGGCCGCGGCGACGGCTCCGAATAGACGTCGGATCATCGTGATCCTCCCTGGTGCTGGGCCGGCGCATCGCCGGCGTCGGGTCCCGGTCGAGCCGGGTCGGCCGCACTGTCGTCCCCTGGCCGCGACAGCCCGATGACCCGCCGTCACGGACGCGTCATCGTTGCCCTTCATCCTTCGGCGGGCGATGATGCCCTTCGTGCCCCTGCGACCCGACGCCCCCATCCTCGTCGTCGACGACGACCCCAAGATCGTCGCTCTCGTCCGGACGTACCTCGAGCGCGAGCGATATCCGGTCGTGACCGCCGGCGACGGGCGGGCCGCCCTTCGCGCGATCGAAGAGCACGCGCCGCGCCTGGTCGTCCTCGACCTGATGCTTCCCGAGATCGACGGGCTGACCGTGATCCGACGCGCGCGGGCCGATGGCGACGTCCCGATCCTCGTCCTCTCCGCGCGTGGGGCGGTCGGCGACCGCGTGCTGGGCCTGAGCGAGGGCGCGGATGACTACCTGCCGAAGCCGTTCTCTCCCGCCGAGCTCGTGGCCCGGGTCCGGACGATCCTGCGCCGGACGGAGCGCACCCCAGACGACAGCCCGGCGGTCACCTACGTCCTCGGCGACCTGGAGCTCGACGCGGCCCGCCACCGGGTGGAGCTGGGCGGGCGCGAGGTTTCCCTGAGCGCGCTGGAGCTCCGCCTGCTCCATGTCCTCCTCGAGGCCGACGGTCGCGTCCTGAGCCGGGACCGCCTCCTCGACGCGCTCTACGGCCACGCGGAGGGCGACGTGACGGATCGCGCCATCGACGTCTACGTGAAACGGCTCCGCGAGAAGCTCGGCGACGACCCCGACGCCCCGCGCTACGTCGCGACCGTCCGGGGTGCCGGCTACCGCGCGGCCGGCCCGGTCGAGCGCCTGGACACTCAGGCGAACGCGCGGCGGGGCGAGCCCTCATGAGGGCCCGGGGCATCGGAAGCCGGATGCTCGCCGCGTCGTTGGTCGTCGTGGCCGTCGCGCTCGGGATCGTCGCGATCGGTGTGGTTCGCGTCGGCGGGGATCTCTTCGAATCGCTCATGCTGGCGGCCGGCGACACGGCCGACCACGCCCGGGCCATGTTCGACGAAAGCGTGACGATCGTGCTCCTCGTCGCCGCCGCGGTCGCCGCGGCCGTGGCGCTCATCCTCGCCGTCGTCTTCGCCCGGCGCCTCGCGCGGCCGATCGAGCGCCTCGCCGGCGCGGCGGAGCAGATCGCCGATGGCGACCTCTCGGTGCGCGTGCCGGAGGACGGGCCGGCCGAGCTGCGGGCGCTCGCGGCGGCCTACAACACGATGGCCGAGCGCCTGGCCGAGCAGGACGCGATCCGCCGCGAGTTCGTCGTCAACGCATCCCACGAGCTGCGGACCCCGCTCACAAACCTGCAGGGATACCTCGAGGCGCTCCGGGACGGTGTCCTGCCACCCGACCCGGCCACCTTCGATTCGCTCCGCGAGGAGGTTGACCGCCTCACCCGGCTGGCCGCATCCCTCGACATCCTGGCCGGCGGCGAGGGTGTGCGCCCACTGGCCGGGCCGGTCGAGCTCGACGTCCTCGTCCGGGTGTCCACCGATCTCGTCGCTCCAGCGCTGGCCCGCCGCTCGATCCTGCTCGACGTGAACACCCAGCCTGGACTGGTCGTCCATGGGCGGGCAGACGAGCTGACCCAGGTCCTCGCGAACCTCCTCCAGAACGCCGTCCGCTACACGCCCGCGGGAGGCCGGGTGCGAGTCTCCGCCGCCCGGGAGCCGGGGGGCATCACGGTCCAGGTCTCCAACTCGGGGCCGGGGATCCCGTCCGACGACCTGCCCCACGTCTGGGAGCGCTTCTACCGCGTGGAGAAGTCACGGGACCGCGCGCGGGGTGGAGCCGGGGTCGGGCTGGCGATCGTGAAGCAGCTCGTCGAGGAGGCTGGCGGCCGCGTCGGCGCCGCGTCCGACGCTGGCTGGACCACCTTCTGGTTCCGATTGCCCGCCTGAGCCCGCGATCGGGCGCGGCTCGCCCGGCGCCAGTCCGTCATCCGATTCGACGGCGTCATTCCGCCGTCACACGCGCCTGCCAACGTTGGGCGCGCTGATCCCGCACCCGGAGCCATCCATGCCCTTTCTCGGAGATCTCGAGCGGTTCGCCGCGACAACGCTGTACCCGTGGCGATTCGCGATCGCCGCGTTGGCGATCGCCGCGACGGCCGGCTTCGTCGCCCTCGCCATCAGGCGCGGCTGGGTCGCTGCGGCCCGGCGCCACCCCGGCCGGACGGGCGCGCTCCTCACGGTGGCCGTTGTCATCCTGGCGCCCGCGGCCTGGTACCTCGGTTCCCCGCTCGTCGTTCGTACGGAGCTCCAGGAACCGCCCCCGGCGGCGGTCGGCGCCGGCGCAACGGCCGAGCCGTCGGCGTCACCGACGCTCGTCTCTTCTCCTGACTCCGGGGCACCGCGGCCGTCGGCTCCGGACTCGACGCCCGGCGCCACACCCGTGGCCACGCCGGGTGCCACGCCCGTCGTCCGCACGGGATCGTTTTCCGGGGCCGACGAGTTCCACTTCGGACGCGGCCGCGCGACCCTGACCGAAGCTCGCGACGGCAGCGCCACGCTTCGGTTCGACGAGTTCTCGGTACGCAACGGGCCGGATCTCTATGTCTACCTGTCGCCCGATCCGGCCGGCTACGCCGAGGGCGCGATCGAGCTGGGCCGCCTGCGAGCCACCGACGGCAGCTTCAACACGCCGATCCCGCCCGGCACGGACGTGACGGGCGCACAAAGCGTCGTGATCTGGTGC
>JALOOH010000230.1 GCA_025454515.1 Chloroflexota bacterium | reverse complement strand
GGTCGCGGCGCCGAGGCCGAAGACCACGCCGAGCGCGGGGTCCGACCCGTACGCGCCGGACTCCAGGACGCCCGAGATGCACACGGCCCCGGCGATCACCACCGGGATCGCGGCGAGCAGACGGGCCGATGGCCGCTCGCCGAGAAGAGCCCACCCGGCCACCGCGACGATCACGACCTGCATGTTCGCGAGGACGGTCGCGAGCCCGGCGCCCACGGCCACGACCGCGTGCATCCACAGCAGCAGGTCGAGGGCGAAGAAGAACCCGGCCGCAGCCGCGAGGGCCCGTGCTCGACGCGTCCGCGGCCCGACCCGCCGGTCCTCGTACCGCCGGAGGAGCCAGAGGAAGGGCAGCGCGAGGCCGGTCCGGAAGACGGTCGCCGTGCTGGGCGTCGTCCCGGAGAAGCGGAAGAAGATGCCGGAGAACGCGATGAACGTGGCGCCGACGACCGCCGAGGTGCGCGGGCGCGATGCCAGCGGCGGATAGAGCGCCGCCGCGTCGACCGCAGGCGGGCCGGCCCGTGGCACGGACGGCGACGGTCTCGCGGCCCCGCGGGGCGGCGTCCCCGTGGGGCCCGCCCCGGTCCCGCCGTCGGCGTCGGTCACGCCCGCCACGCCCGCGGGTCAGTCCTTCGCCGGGCCGACGTAGCGGAGCCCCAGCTCGCTCCACTGTGCCGTGTCCGGCGCGGACGGCGCGCCGAGCATCAGGTCGCTGCCCGACTGCGTCTTCGGGAAGGCCATGACCTCGCGGATGTTCGTCTGGTCGCTGAAGAGAGCGGTCCAGCGGTCCACGCCGAGGGCGATGCCGCCGTGCGGGGGGGCGCCGTAGTCGAACGCCTCGAGCATCCCCCCGAACTTCTCGTACATCCCCTCGAGCGTGTGTCCCTGCAGGAGGAAGGAGCGTTCGAGCTCGTCGCGGCGATGGATCCGGATGGACCCTCCGCCGAGCTCCCAGCCGTTGAGCGCCACGTCGTACTGGAGGGCGCGCGCCGTGCCGGCGGGATCGTCGGGTGACCGGACCGCCAGGTCGCCAGAGACCGTCGTGAGGAGGTGCAGGTCCTCGGGCACCGTGCCGCTGAACGGGTTGTGCGTGGCGTCCCAGCGCGTGAACTCCTCGTCCCACTGGTACATCGGGAAGCGATGGACCCAGCAGTAGGCGAGCACATGCGGGTCGGCGAGCCCGAGGCGGGACCCGATCTCGAGCCGGAGCCGGCCGAGGACCTCCGACGAGGTCTCGAACGAATCGGCCACGATGAGCACGAGGTCGCCGCGCTCGGCCCCGGCCGCGTCGGCGATGCTGCGGAGGGTCTCCTCACCGAGGAACTTGCCGATCGGCGAATGGAGCGAGCCGTCCTCCCCGACGGAGACGTGGGCCAGGCCCTTCGCGCCCCAGCGCTTCGACAGCTCGACGAGCTCGTCCATGTGGTGTCGGCTGATCGCCCCCATCCCCGGCCCGCGGACCGCCCGGACGCGGCCACCCGCCGCGAGCACGTCGTCGAAGACCCTGAAGCCCGACGGCGCCGGGGCGCCCAGGGCGGAGGCGAGGTCCACGAGCTCGAGCCCGAACCGCAGGTCCGGCTTGTCCGACCCGAACCGCTCGAGGGCCTCCTCGTAGGTGAACCTGGGGAACGGCACCTGCTGGATCGGCCGGTCCGGGACGACGCGCCTGCTCACCTCGACGATCATCGTCTCCACGAACTCCATGACGGTCTCCTCCGTCACGAAGCTCATCTCGAGATCGAGCTGGGTGAACTCGGGCTGCCTGTCGCCGCGCAGGTCCTCGTCGCGGAAGCAGCGGGCGATCTGGAAGTAGCGGTCGATCCCGGCGACCATGAGCAGCTGCTTGAGCTGCTGCGGGCTCTGCGGCAGCGCGTAGACCGTCCCGGGCTGGAGCCTGCTCGGGACGATGAAGTCGCGGGCGCCCTCCGGCGTGCTCTTGATCAGGTTCGGCGTCTCGATCTCGACGAACCCGTGCTCGTGGTGCACGTCCCTGATCGCGCGCACGAGCGCCGACCTGAGCATCAGCCGCTCGGTCATCGGCTGCCGCCGGATGTCCAGGTAGCGGTAGGTGAGCCGCAGGGCCTCGTCGACGGGCGCGTCGGGGTCGTTGATGTAGAAGGGCGGCGTCTTCGCCTCGGACAGCACCGTGACGCCCGTGGCGTGGAGCTCCACGTCGCCCGTGGCGAGACGCGGGTTGTGGGTCCCCGGCAGCCGCTCGGCGACCTCGCCGTCCACGCTGAGCACGAACTCGCTGCGCACGCGCGACGCGACCGCGTGGGCCGCCGGCGCCAGGTCGGCGTCGATCACGACCTGGGTGATCCCGTGGCGGTCGCGGAGGTCGATGAAGATCAGGTGCCCCATGTCGCGCCGGCGGTGGACCCACCCGGCGAGACGGACGGTCGATCCAGCGTCGGCGGCGCGGAGGGCGCCGCAGGTGTGCGTGCGATAGGGCGTCGCGAGGTTCGTCATGGGCGGAATGGTAGCCGAGCGGGGTCGCCGCCCGGGGGCCCGCGCGAGGGCGTCCGCCGCGACGGTCGCAGATCGGGCCCGGTCGCCGATCCGGCCCGGCCGCCGTGCCGCGATCAGGCCGTCAGCCGCCGCGGCTCTTGCGCTGCAGCAGCGCGGGGAGGTCGTCGATCGCGACGACCTTCTGGGAGGCGGCCTCGAGGTCGCGAAGCTGCACGTTCCCCTCGGACAGCTCGTCGCCGAGGATCACCGCGAAGTGGGCTCCCTCTCGCGATGCCGCCTCAAGCTGGCGGCCGAGCTTGCGCACGGCCAGGTCCGCGCGCACGTGGAGGCCCTCGGCGCGCAGGTCCGTCGCCACGCGGAGGCGCTCGGCGGTCCCTGCCGGGTCGGCCCCCACCACGACCGCGATCGGGGGCCGCTCGACGGCGACCTCCAGGTCGGTCTCCTGCTGCGCGAGGATCACCCGGTCGAGCCCGAGAGCGAACCCGATGCCGGGCGTGTGCCTGCCCCCGAGGAGCTCGACGAGCCCGTCGTAGCGCCCGCCGCCGCCGAGCGCCTGCTGCTGTCCCTCGCGGCCTCGCCGGTAGTACTCGAAGGCGGTCCGCGTGTAGTAGTCGAGCCCGCGCACCAGGCCGGCCTCCTGCCGGTGCTCCACCCCGAGCGCGTCAAGGTGGGCGCGGACATCGGCGAAGTGCTCCGCGCACGCGTCGCAGAGGTGGTCCGTGATGACCGGCGCGTCCACGTTCAGTCGCGCGAGCACGGGATCCTTCGAGTCGAGGAGTCGGAGCGGGTTCGCCGCGAGCCGCTCCCGCTCGTGCGGCGGCAGCTCATCGGCGTGCCGCGTGTAGAACGCCGTGAGCCGCTCCACGTACGCCGGGCGACAGGCCGGGTCGCCGATCGAGTTGATGTGGACCTCCACGTCCTCGAGGCCGGCCTCGCGGTAGAAGCGGAGGCCCAGCTCGACGATCTCGGCGTCGACGGCCGGCCCGGCGTCGCCGATCGCCTCGACGTCCCACTGCCAGAACTGACGGTAGCGGCCCGCCTGCGGCCGGTCGTACCGGAACATCGGGCCCAGGAGCGTGAGCCGGACCGGCTGCGGCCACGTCTGCATCCCGTGCTGGACGTACGCGCGCACGATGCCGGCCGTGCCCTCGGGACGGAGCGCCCACGCCTCGGCATCGTCCGTGCGCGGCTGGAGGCGGAAGAGCTCCTTCTCGATGATGTCCGTCACGGCGCCGACGCCGCGCTCGAACACGTCCACCTGCTCGAAGAGCGGCGTCTCGATCTCGCGATAGCCGTACGCGTCCGCAAGGGATCGTGCGAGGTCGGCGAGCGCGCGCCAGGCCGGCCGCTCGGCGGGCAGCAGGTCGCGGGTGCCGCGGGGTGCGCGATACGCGGGCATGGCGGAAGTCTAGCGGGCGCCGGGCCGCTCCCGCGGACGTGTACTCGTCCGCCACCTCCGTTACACATGCGCGTCGGTCCGGTCCGCCTCCCAGCGGGCGACATACTCCGCCGGGGTGAGGTAGCCGAGCGCCTGGTG
>JALOOH010000229.1 GCA_025454515.1 Chloroflexota bacterium | reverse complement strand
CGTCCTCGCGCAGATCGTCGAACGCGGGCACCGTCCCGGGCGGCGCCGCGCGCCACTCCGCGTACGCGGCGGCATGGGACAGCGCGCGTACGGCCTCCTCCGGGTAGCTGAAGACCGGCACCCGCACGCGCGGGCCGCGCAGCGCCTCGGGCGCGCCCTCGGCAGACATGAAGACCGCGACGACCGGGATGGGTCGCGGGAGGTCCGCGACCGCGTCGTGGATCGCCGCTGCGACGTCCTCGGCCCGCGCCCCCAGCGGTGGGACGAACAGCACGACGAGCGCGTCGATCCCGTCCCAGGCGGCCAGCGTCCCGATCGCCCGCCGGAAGGCGTCCGGGTCCGCGTCGATCGTGTCCACCGGGTTGGCCGTGGCCGCCTCGGCCGGCAGGAAGGCCGCCAGCTCCGCGCGCACCGCGTCGGCCAGCGGGGGGACGATCAGGCCGTCCGCTTCGCACGCGTCCGCGGCGAGGATCCCCGGCCCGCCCCCGTTCGTCACGATGCCGACGCGTCGGCCCGTCGGGAGCGGCTGGTTCGCGAGGACCGCGGCTGCGTCGAAGAACTCGCCGAGCGTGTCGGTCCGGACGACCCCCGCCTGGTGGAAGAGGGCGTCGACCGTCACGTCCGACGCGCCGAGGAGCGCCCCGGTGTGTGACGAGGTCGCCCGGGCGCCCGCCGCCGACCGGCCGCTCTTCACGGCGATGACCGGCTTCGTCCGGCCCACGCGCCGCGCGATCCGGGCGAACTTGCGCGGGTTGCCGAGTGACTCCAGGTACAGGGCGATGACGGCGCAGGAGGGGTCGTCCTCCCAGTACTGGAGGAAGTCGTTGCCCGAGAGGTCGGCCTTGTTCCCGATGGAGATGAAGCTCGCGAGCCCCAGGCCCAGGCGATTCGCGTGCTCGATGATCGCGAGCCCCAGCGCGCCGCTCTGGGAGAGGAAGCCGACCCGCCCTTCCGTCGGCAGGGTGGGAGAGAAGGTGGCGTTGAGCCGTACCCCCGGCTCCAGGTTCAGGACGCCCATGCAGTTCGGCCCGACCAGCCGCATCCCCGACTGCCGACAGACGGCGACCAGCTCGCGCTGGCGCGCGAGCCCTTCCGTCCCTACCTCCGCGAACCCGCGCGAGATGACGACGACCGTCTTCACGCCCCGGGCGGCGCATGCCCGCGCCGCCTCGATGGTCGCGTCGGGCGGCAGGACGATGACGGCCAGGTCCACGGGTCCCGAGATGTCCATGACGGACCGATACGCGGCGACCGACTGGACGACGTCGGCGTTGGGGTTCACGGGGTAGACGGGCCCGGCGAACCCGCCCATCAGCAGGTTGTGGAACAGCTCCCCGCCCAGCGTCCCGCGCCGCCGCGATGCCCCGATGACGGCGACCGAGGACGGATGCAGCAACGCCCGGACCGCCGCGGCCGCGGCCGCCTGCTCGCGCCGCTCGAACCGCTCGCGCGCCTCGCCCGTGAGGGCCGTGGGGAACTCGACGATCATCGCCCCAGGCTCGGCGCGCAGCCGGAGCGGGAATCCGCTGGCCCGGAACACGTCGAGCATCCGGATGTTCTCGGGGAGCACCTCGGCGACGAACGTCTCGATCCCGTCGTCGTGCGCCCGACGCGCCAGCTCCTCCAGGAGGAGCGTCGCGACGCCGCGGCCCTGCCACTCGTCGGCGACGACGAACGCGACCTCGGCGGAATCGGGCCCGAGCCGGTCGAAGCTGCCGTTGGCCACGATCCGCGCGTCGGGCCCCGCCTCCGCCACGAGGGAGCACGCCTCCTCCTCGTCGGGGGCCGCCCACCGGTGGGCGGGGGTCGTGAAGTCGTTCGAGAGGCCCGCGAACCGGAGGCGTCGCGACTCCACCGCGAGCCCCTGGAGGAAGGCGACGAGCCCGGGCTCGTCCTCGGGTCGCGCGGGGCGGATCCGGATCGGCGAGCCGTCGCGCAGGATCGTGTCCCGCGCGCGGTCCTGCGACGTGGCGCTCTCGGCTGGCTGCACGCCGTCCTCCTGCGGGCCCGGTCCCGGCCCGCTGCGGCCCCCATCGCGGCCCCGGCCGCGACCCCCTCCGGCCATACTGTCACACCATCGTGACCGCGTCCGCATCGTCCCCGCAGCCCCGACCGACCGGCGACGCCCAGCCCCTGGTCGTCCACGGTCCCGCGTCGCTCCACTACGACTTCGGGCACGACCACCCGTTCACGCCCCGCCGCTTCGGCCCCGGGATCGACATGCTCCGCGCACTTGGCGCGTCCTCCTTCGTCGAGCCGCGCGAGGCCACCGACGACGAGCTGCGCCGGGTCCACGACCCGGCCTACATCCGACTCGTCCGCATGCTCTCCGACTACCCGGAGGCAGCCCACCACGCCGGCGGGACCCACCACGGCGGCGGGTTCGACGGCCCCGACACCCCGCCCTTCTACGGGATGCACGAGGCGGCGGCGACCGTCGCCGGGGGCTCGCTCGACGCGATGGACCGCATCCTGGCCGGCGAGGTGGAGCACGCTTTCCACCCGGGCGGCGGGCTCCACCACGCGATGCGCGGTGCCGCCAGCGGCTTCTGCGTCTACAACGACACGGCCCTCGCGATCGCGCGTGCCCGCGACGCGGGACACCGGGTCCTCTACGTGGACCTCGACGTGCACCACGGGGACGGGGTGGAGTCGATCTTCTGGGACGACCCGCAGGTGCTCACGATCTCGATCCACGAATCGGGTCTCCACCTGTTCCCGGGGACCGGGTTCGTCGAGGACCGCGGCGGTCACGATGCGCCGGGGACGGCGGTGAACATCCCGCTCGACCCGGACACATCGGACCCCTCCTGGCTCGCGGTCGTGGAGGCGGTCGTGCCGGCCCTGGCGGACGCCTTCGCACCGACGGTCCTCGTGACGCAGAACGGCTGCGACAGCCACGTGTTCGACCCGCTCGCGCACCTGGGCGTCACCACTGCGGCGATGTGGCGGGCGGACCGGCTCCTCGACGAGATCGCCCACGCGCACGCCTCCGGTCGATGGCTCGCGACCGGCGGCGGGGGATACGACGTCTTCCGTGTCGTCCCCAGGTCATGGGGGCTCGTCTGGCTGGCGCAGGCCCATCGGGACGTGCCCGACGCCACGCCGGAGCACTGGCGGGCGGCGTGGGCCCCGGAGGCGGCGCGCCGAGGGATCGCAGCGCTCCCGACGACGATGCTGGACCCGGAGGCCCTCGTGCGCGCCGAGCCGGCCGGAGTCCGGGAGCGGAACCTCGACGCCGCCCGCCGGGCTCTGGCCCACTCGCTCGACGTGCTCGCCGAGCGCCGCGACGACTGACGCCGTCGGTGGCGGGGCGCGGCCCGCACCGGCCGGTGGCGCTCACCAGGCCGGCGAGGGGCCCTCCACGTCGTATGCGATCGACGCGACGGTGAAGTCGCCGTAGGTGAAC
>JALOOH010000228.1 GCA_025454515.1 Chloroflexota bacterium | reverse complement strand
CGCCCCCCGCCCCACACCCCTTGCGCGCCGTGCCCGTCCCCGGCCACCATGTCGCGGTCCGTCCGCCCCGTGGCGGCGCAGCGAGGAGACCCCATGTCGGCGCAGGCGAACCGCGAGCTGATCCTCCGGTTCTACGGTGAGGTGTGGAACCGCGGGAACGTCGACGTCGCCAGCGAGATCTTCGCGGACGACTACGTGCGTCACGACCCGCGGCAGGCCGCGGCGCAGGCCGGCGGCCGCGGGCAGGCGAAGATCGCCGCGGACTTCCGCCGCGCGTTCCCGGATCTGGAGCTGACGGTCGACGTGCTGGTCGCGGACGACGAGCACGTGGCTGCCCGCTGGACCATGGCGGGCACGCACACGGGCCGCTGGGGCGGCATCGCGCCGACCGGACGCACCGTCGTCTACTCGGGGGCCAACTTCTTCCGGATCCGCAGGGGCAAGGTCATCGAGATCTGGAACCACCGCGACGACCTCGGGCTCCGGGAGCAGCTGGGCGTGGCCGTCTACGCCGGTCCGGCGCCCGAGGCGGAGGGGTGACGGCGGGACGCACGGGGCCGTCGTGCGATCTCCAGCGCCCGGGCGACGCCCCCACCCGGGACCCGGTCGATTCCACCCGTGCCTGAACGTCGACCTCATGGACGGTCGGACCGGCCCACACGAAGGAGCACGACCCGATGGCGAAGTACCTGCTGCTGATCCACCAGGACGAGGCGACGCTGCCCGCGACACCCGAGGCGTTCGCGGCGATGACGACCGAGTACGACGCCTACACCACGGCGATCGCCGCGCAGGGGATCCTGCGGGGCGGAGAGGCGCTCGAACCGACGGCCGCTGCCACGACGGTGCGGGTCCGCGATGGGCGGACGCTGATCACGGACGGACCGTTCGCGGAGACGAAGGAGGCGCTGGGCGGCTTCTTCCTCATCGAATGCGACGACCTCGACACGGCGCTGGCAGCGGCAGCGGGGATCCCCGGCGCGAAGGTGGGCTGCGTCGAGGTCCGCCCGATCATCCCGATGCCGATGCCCGGGGAGGCGGTCTGATCGGCGAGCGCCCCGAGGCGGAGCACGCGATCGGGCGGCCGGAGGTCGAGAGGGCCGGGTCGACCCCGCGGCCCGTCGCCGACGCCGCCGGCGTCGTCGAGCGGACCTTCCGCGAGGAGGCGGCGCGGTCGCTCGCGACGCTGATCCGGATCCTGGGGGACTTCGACCGCGCCGAGGAGGCGATGCAGGACGCGTTCCTGACTGCGCTCGAGCGGTGGCCCCGCGATGGCATCCCGGACCGGCCCGGCGCGTGGATCGTCACGACGGCCCGCAACCGGGCCCTGGACCGGCTGCGCCGGACCCGCACCGAGGCGGCCAAGGTCGCCGAGATCGAGCGCACGGCGGGCGCGGGCGTGGAGGGCGAGGTGCGACTCGGAGGGGAGAGCCGCGTGATGGACGACCGGCTGCGGCTGATCTTCACCTGCTGCCATCCCGCGCTGCCGCTCGACGCCCGCGTGGCACTCACGCTGCGGACGCTCGGCGGGCTGACGACCCCCGAGATCGCGCGGGCATTCCTGGTGCCGGAGCCCACGCTCGCGCAGCGGATCGTCCGCGCGAAGCGGAAGATCGCCGCCGCCAGGATCCCGTACCGCGTCCCGCCGGACGACCTCCTCCCGGAGCGGCTCGATGGCGTGCTCGCGACGGTCTACCTGATCTTCAACGAGGGCTACGCGGCGACCGCCGGCGACGAGCTCGTCCGCCGGGACCTCTGCGCCGAGGCGATCCGCCTCGCACGATTGCTGGCCGACCTGATGCCCGACGAGCCCGAGGCCCTCGGCCTGCTGGCGCTCCTGCTGCTCCAGGACTCCCGGCGCGACGCGCGGACGACGCCCGACGGGTCGCTGGTCCTGCTCGAGAGCCAGGATCGATCGCTGTGGGACCGCGCCGAGATCGACGAGGGGGCGGCGCTCGTGTCTCGCGCCCTCTCCGCCGGCCGCCGCGGCCCCGGGCCGTACGCGCTCCAGGCGGCGATCGCCGCGTGCCACGCGGAGGCGGGGACGGCGGATGCGACCGACTGGACGGAGATCGCGGGCCTGTACGCGGCGCTCGCCGCCGTCGCGCCGTCGCCGGTCGTGGACCTCAACCGCGCCGTGGCGGTGGCGATGGCGGACGGTCCCGCTGCCGGGCTCGTGCTCGTCGAGGCCGCCGGGGCCGGTGGCACCCTCACCGACTACCACCTCTACCACGCCGCGCGCGCCGACCTGCTCCGCCGGCTCGGGCGGCGCCGGGAGGCGGCGGCCGCGTACGAGCGCGCGCACGCCCTCGCGACGAACGCTGCCGAGCGCGACTTCATCGCCCGGCGGCTGGCGGAGGTCCGCGCCGCGGGGTAGAGGTGCGGCCGGCCCTCCGCGCCGCCGCCGAGCCGGCGCAAGGGGCCGCCGCCTCAGGCGTCCGCGGCCGGCGCCTCGTAGTCGGCCACGCGGAAGCGCGCGAGGTCCTCCACCACGGTCAGCAGGCCGGAGTGGTCGTAGTCCTCCCGGCCTGCGACGCGCGCCGCCTGCATGAGCTGCTCCACCTCCGCCGTCGCGGGCAGCGCGACGCCGGTCTGCCGCGCCAGGTCGAGCGCGTTGCGCAGGTCCTTCAGGTGGAGCCGGATGCGGAAGCCCGGGTCGAACCGCCCGCCGAGCATGTTGTCGCGCCGCAGCTCCAGCACCTTCGTCTGCGCGAGCCCGCCCTGCAGGACGTCGGCGATCCGCGCCGGGTCCACGCCGGCTTTCGCGCCGAGCACGAGCGCCTCAGAGACGGCCTCGATGACGACCGCCACGACGACCTGGTTGCAGACCTTCACGACCTGTCCGGCGCCGGCCGGTCCGACATGGACGATCGTCTTCCCCATCGCCTCGAGGATCGGGAGGGCGCGCGCGAAGCCAGCCTCGCTCCCGCCGACCATGATCGACAGGGTCCCCGCGATCGCGCCCTTGTCGCCGCCGCTCACGGGCGCGTCGAGCATCTCGGCGCCGCCAGCGGCCGCCCGCGCCGCCAGGTCGCGCGCGGTGGCCGGTGCGATGGAGCTCATGTCGATCGCCAGCCAGCCGGGCCGCAGGGCCTCGAACGCGCCATCCGGACCCGTGTAGACCTCGCTCACCTGGGGGGAGTCGGGGAGCATCGTGATGAGCACGTCCGTCGCCTCGGCGACCTGCCGCGGCGACGTCCCCGCGGTCGCCCCCTCGACGACGAGCTCGTCGACCGCCCCGCGGTCGACGTCGTGGACGGTGAGCACGTACCCGGCCTTCAGCAGGTTCCGGCCCATCGGCCGGCCCATGATCCCGAGGCCGACGAGGCCGATCGATGGTGTGGCGGTCATCTCGATCCCCCGGCTCGACGTGACGGGTCTCAGATCGCCCCGCCCGCAGCCGGGGGCGCCGTC
>JALOOH010000227.1 GCA_025454515.1 Chloroflexota bacterium | reverse complement strand
CGCGGACATCGCCGCCGACCTCGTGGCCACCGGGTTCGCCGACGGCCCCGAGCCGGCGATGCTCATCGACGTCGGGACGAACACGGAGGTCGTCGTCCGAGCCGGTGAGCGCGTCCTCGCCGCGTCGTGCCCGGCGGGTCCGGCGTTCGAGGGCGGCAGCGTCCGGCACGGGATGGCCGCCGCGGTCGGGGCGATCGAGTCGGTCTCGAGCGAGGAAGGCCGCCTGACCTACCGGACGATCGGCGACGTCCCGCCGGTGGGCATCTGCGGGTCGGGCCTGGTGGACCTGCTCGCCGAGCTGCGGCGCATGGGGGCGATGTCGCCCGAGGGACGCTTCGCCGGCGGGGCCACGGAGGTCGTCGTCGCGCCGGACGAGGGGATCGCGTTCAGCCGCGCGGACGCGAGCGCGCTGGCCCAGGCGAAGGCCGCCAACCACTGCGGGACGGGGATCCTCCTCCGGCTGGCCGGCCTGGTCCCGGGCGACCTGCGGCGCCTGTACCTCGCCGGCGCGTTCGCGAGCTACATCGACGTCGAGAACGCGGTCGCCATCGGGTTCATCCCGCCCGTCCCCGCGGAGCGGGTGGACAAGGTGGGCAACGCGTCACTGCGCGGAGCGCGCATCATGCTCCTCTCGGGGAGCCGCCGGGCCGGCGTGGATGCGCTGGTCCGGCGGATCGAGCACGTCGAGCTTGAGACCCACCCGGACTTCTTCGACCTCTTCGTCGAGGGATGCCGGTTCGCACCGATCGAGATCTGACGAGGCAGCCATGGCACCCAGGACCTCCCGGACCGTCCGCACGCCCGGCCCTGCGACCGACATCACGGCCGACGCGGCGCCCGCCGCGACGACGGCCCCTGCGAGCGAGCGTGGACCGGTCCCCCTCCAGGAGAAGCTGGCGGACCGCGACGGCTTCGTGGCCGTCGTGGAGCTCGTGCCGTGGCGGGGCGTCCTCGACGATCCGGGCGGGAAGCGCGCCCGGATCATGGCGACCGCGCTGGCGACCGATCCCCGGGTGGACGCGCTCTCGGTGACGGACAACGCCGGCGGGCACCCGATGGCGAGCCCGGAGGTCCTCGGCCGGGAGCTGCTCACGGCGGGGAGCGAGGTCATCGTCCACGTCGCCTGCCGGGACCGGAACCGCAACGAGATCGCGAGCCTCGGCTGGCGGCTCGCGTCGGCCGGGTTCCGCAACGTGCTCTGCCTCTCGGGCGACTACCCGGTCGAGGGATACGCCGGCCTGGCGCGACCGGTCTTCGACATCGACTCCGTCGCCCTTCTCACGATGTACTCGGACCTCGCTGCGGGGCGGTGGCCGGGCGAGGGCTCGAAGGGCGGGCACGGCGCGTCGGAGGTGCCGTCGCGGCCGCAGTTCTACCTCGGCGCCGTGGTGAACAACCACAAGCTCCTCGAGGCCGAGGTGATGACCCAGTACTTCAAGCTCGCGATGAAGGCGCGGGCGGGTGCCGGCTTCACCATCAGCCAGGTCGGGTACGACGCCCGGAAGGACGACGAGCTCCTCAAGTGGATGCGGGGCGCCGGGATCGACCTCCCCGTGCTCGCGAACGCGTATCTCCTCACGCGGGGCGCCGCCCGTGCGTTCCACTCCGGCCGGATCCCGGGCTGCACCGTCACCGACGAGCTCCTCGCGGTCGTGGAGCGCGAGGGCGCGTCCCCGGACAAGGGCAAGGCGTACTTCATCGAGCTCGCGGCGAAGCAGGCGGCGATCGCGAAGGGGCTCGGCTACCGCGGCATCTACATCGGCGGCGCGATGAGCCACGAGGACGTGACGCGGATCCTCGACACGGCCGCGTCGTACGCGCCGGACGACTGGCGGGCCTTCGCGCGGGAGGTCCAGTACGCGATCCCGCGCGAGTTCCACTACTTCGAGAAGGACCGGGCGACCGGGCTCTCGTCGGAGACGGTCTCGCGGACGTACCTGCGCTCGAAGAAGCGCGCGGCCCGGCCGCCGCACGTGCTCCGCTCGCCGGTCGCGTACACCGTGAACCGGATGGTGCACTCGACGGTGTTCGAGCCGGGGACACCGGGCTTCCAGCTGGCGGGCCGGCTCCACGAGCGCGCGGAGGGGCTCCACCTCGGGAAGGCCCTGCACGTGATCGAGCAGGCGGTGAAGGCTCCGCTGTACGACTGCCGCGACTGCGGCGACTGCTCGCTGCCGGACATCGCGTACCTCTGCCCGGAGAGCCAGTGCGCGAAGAACCAGCGCAACGGCCCATGCGGGGGCACGCACCTTGGCGAGTGCGAGGTCCCGGGCAAGCAGTGCATCTGGGTGCGCGCGTACGATCGGCTCAAGCCGTGGGGCGAGGCCGACGCGATGCTGGACCGACCCCCGGCCCTGACGGACAACGCTCTCCGGCGCACGAGCGCATGGGCCAGTGCGTTCACCGGGCGCGACCACATCGGCAAGAGGATCGCCGCCGAGCAGGCGGCACGGGATGAGGCGGGCGACCCGAAGGGCGACGCCGCGGAGGGACGGGCGGGATGATCCTGTCGGACGGGCGCAGGTTCACGATCATCGGCGAGAACATCCACGCCACCCGCGTCGTGCAGCGCGCCGGCAAGCGCGTGGGAACGGGCCCCGACGGCCGCGAGGCGCTGCTCTTCGCCGGCCCGGACGGATCGGAGCGGGCGCTCCCGATCCCCGAGGAGATCCGCGAGACGCAGGACTTCGCGAACGGCAAGGTGAAGCACGTCCAGGCGGCGATCCGCGCCGCCATGTCCGGGGGTCCGGACGCGGGCGCCGGCGCCGGGTACATCGCGTGGATGACCGAGCGGCAGGTCGCCGCGGGCGCGGACTACCTCGACCTCAACGTGGACGAGCTCTCCACCCGCGAGGAGGAGCAGCGGGCGGCGATGGCGTGGATCGTGCAGGCGGTCGGGGAGCTGACCCACGCTCCCCTCTCGCTCGACTCCTCGAGCGTGACGACGATCCGGGCCGGGATCGCCGCGCTCGTGCCCGGCACGCTGGCGCCGCTGCTGAACTCCGCCGCGCTCGACCGGCTGGACGTCCTCGACGTCGCGGCGGAGTCGGGCGCCGCGGTCGTCCTCTCGGCCGCCGGCAGCGCAGACCTCCCGTCGGACGCCGACCAGCGCGTGGCGAACGCGATGCGGATGGTGGAGGCGGCCTCGGCCCGGGGGATCCCGCTGGGCCGGATGTTCATCGATTCGATCGTCCTCCCGGTCGCCGTGTCGATGGACGGCAAGTCGGGCGCGCATTTCCTCGACGCCGCCGGCCGGCTGCGCGCGGAGCTGGGGCCCGACGTCCGGCTGACGGGCGGGCTGTCCAACGTCTCGTTCGGGATGCCCGAGCGCAAGCTCGTCAACGACGTCTTCCTCGACCTGGCGCTCGCGGCCGGCGTGGACAGCGGGATCATCGACCCGATCGCCAACGATCCCGACC
>JALOOH010000226.1 GCA_025454515.1 Chloroflexota bacterium | reverse complement strand
GGCCACCCCGACGCCCCCCACGGGACTACACTCGTCGTGGCGTCGCGACTTCGCGCGGCCGGCCGCAGCCAGGAGATCCCCTCCCCCATGACCCATCACGTCGAGGACACCCGCGTCATCGCGGAGGACGCTCCCCAGTACAACGCCACCCTGGTCAAGCGGGTGGATCACACCGCCGACCTCGCCTCCATCTGGGTGAAGCTCGACGGCGACCCCGTCCCCTTCGAGCCGGGCCAGTACATGACGATCGGCGTCTTCGCCGACGAGAAGCTCTGGCAGCGGCCGTACTCCGTGGCCTCGGCTCCGTCCGTCGCGGGGACCGAGGGCTACGAGTTCTACGTCCGCCTCGTGCCGGTGATCCGCTTCACGACGCTCCTGTGGCGCCTCCAGCCCGGCGCCCGGATGCGGATGATCGGCCCGAAGGGCAAGTTCATGCTCGAGCCGGAGGACAGCCGGACGCACCTGTACGTCTCGACGGGGACGGGCCTCGCCCCCTTTGTCTCGATGATCCGCGAGACGCAGGCCCAAGGGAGCCCGCGCAAGACCGTCGTGCTCCACGGCGTCTCCCACGCCTCCGACCTCGGCTACCGCGACGAACTGGAGGCCTGGGAGCGCGACGGCTCGTACCCGGTGCGGTACGTCCCGACGATCTCGCGCCCGTTCGACCCTCGCAACGAGGGCTGGACCGGCCGGACCGGCCGCGTCGAGGCGGTGGTAGCGGAGGTCTGCCGCGACCTGTCGCTCCGGGCGGATCGGACGGTGGTCTACATCTGCGGCAACCCCGAGATGATCCTGAACGTCGAGCGGGCCCTCATGGACCGCGGCTTCCCGGAGTTCCACGTCAAGAAGGAGCTCTACTGGCCGAAGGGGAAGTCCCCCACGGCGTAGCGCCCTGGCACCCTGGCCCCGCCGGCCTTCGCGACCGGCTGATCGCCCGCCTGCCCCGCAGGGCTCCAGCAACCAGCCGTCCCCGGACGGTCCCCGGGACGCCTGAGCTGCGGACGGCGGGACGTCGTCATGGGCACGTAGCGCCGCTCCACCTGACGGCGACGTGCTCGAGAGGGTCGGTCTCGCGCGAGTCTCAGCCGTCGCGCTCGCGGTCCCGCGCGTCCCAGTGCCAGCGCACGTCGTCGTCCTCGCGAGCGCTCTCGCCGCGTTCCTGCGCCTGCGCCGGACGGTCCGATGCACCGGCGCGGGTCCAGGCCCGGTAGCCGCCGAGCCGCGACGATCGCGGCCAGGAACGCGCGAGGGGCGCGAGCGCCCCGATCATCAGGAGCACAATGGCGAACGTCGCGAGAACCGCCTCCATGAGTCTCACCTCCGCTGCCGTGCCGCGCGAGGTTGGGCGGGACCGGGCAAGGGCCGATGGTACGCGATGATGCCCATCGGCTCGCCCGCGACCGCCGGGGCTCCGGGCGGTTACGCTTCTCCCGGGGTCCGTGGCCGGGTGGTGCACCGAAAGGTGCCATTCGGCCCGTCGAACATATGCGCGGTGGCGCATGGGTCGCGCGCGCGCGACCTGCACCATTTCGCCTGACCGCCCACCGTCCTGGAGTTGCCATGCACACCGTCGTCGACAAGGCCCAGCTCTCGCCGAACGTGACGCGCCTCGTCATCGAGGCGCCGCGGATCGCCGAGATCCGCAAGCCGGGCCAGTTCGTGATCGTCCACCGCGGCCCCGGCGCCGAGCGGATCCCGCTCACGATCGCCGACGCGGACGCCGCCCGCGGCACGATCACCCTCGTCATCCAGGCGGTCGGCAAGAGCACCGAGGACCTCGTCGCCCTCGAGATCGGCGCGGCGATCCAGGACGTCGCCGGGCCCCTCGGCAAGGCCACGGAGCTCATCGAATCCGGGCACGCGGTGTGCGTGGGCGGCGGCGTTGGGACGGCGGTCGTCCACCCGATCGCGCTCGGCCTCCACGACACCGGCGTGAAGGTCACCAGCGTCATCGGCGGCCGCTCGAAGGAGTGGGTCATCTTCGAGGACGAGCTGCGGCGCGCGGGCGAGGTCATCACCTGCACCGACGACGGCAGCTACGGCCGGCACGGCTTCGTCACCGACGCCCTCAAGGACGTCCTGGACGCCGGCGGCATCGACGCCATCTACGCGGTCGGCCCCGTGCCGATGATGCGCGCCATCGCCGAGCTCACCCGGCCCTACGGCGTGCCGACCTTCGCGTCACTGAACGCGATCATGCTGGACGGGACCGGGATGTGCGGCGGCTGCCGCGTCCAGGTCGGCGGGAAGACGGTCTACGCCTGCGTGGACGGCCCGGAGTTCGACGCCCACGCGGTCGACTTCCGCGAGCTGGCCGACCGGCTCGGGACCTACCGCGAGTTCGAGGCGCACGCCCTCGAGGTCGCCCACCGCCGGGCCGCCGAGAAGGCGGACGAGGCGCCGCTCCACGCCCCGACCGGCAGCTGCCTGATCCCCGCGCTCGCCGAGAGCGCCGAGAAGCAGGAGGCGGCCGCGGCCGCCGGGGAGGCCAGCGCGTGACCGACCAGCCGAACCCCACCCCCGCGACGGGGGGCCAGGGCGGCCCCCCCGCGACGGGGGGTCCGGATGCGTCCCACGGCGACTCGGACTTCCAGCCCGCCTTCGATCATCCCCTCACGCCCAAGGAGCGGATGACGATCGAGCGGACCCACATGCCGGAGCAGGATGCGCTCCAGCGCGCAGCCAACTTCCGCGAGGTCAACCTCGGCTACTCGCAGCAGCTTGCGGTCCTCGAGGCCGAGCGCTGCCTCCAGTGCAAGAACCCGGTCTGCATCGACGGCTGCCCGGTGCGCGTCAACATCCCGCGGTTCATCGAGCTGCTCCGGGTCGGCGACATGGCCGGCGCCGCGGAATCGCTCCTCGGCGACAACGCACTCCCCTGCGTCACGGGCCGGGTCTGTCCGCAGGAGATCCAGTGCGAGGGCGTCTGCGTCCGCGCCAAGAAGGGCTCCTCGGTGGCGATCGGCGCCCTGGAGCGCTACGTGGCCGACTGGGCGATGGCCCATCCCGAGGCGCTGCCGGCGGCGCACCCCGCGCCGGTCGGGCGGACGGTCGCGATCGTCGGCTCCGGGCCGGCGGGGCTGACGGCCGCCAAGGAGCTCATCGGGAACGGGTACGACGTCACGATCTTCGAGGCGTTCCACTCCCCGGGTGGCGTGCTGATCTACGGGATCCCCGAGTTCCGGCTCCCCAAGGACATCGTCCAGCAGGAGGTCGACCGCCTGGTGGCGGCCGGCGTGAAGATCGAGACGAACGCGATCATCGGCCGCACGTACACGCTGCGCGAGCTGCGCGACCGGTTCGACGCCGTCTACCTCGCGGTGGGAGCCGGGCTGCCGGTCTTCATGAACGTCCCCGGCGAGAACTTCAAGGGCGTCTACTCGGCCAACGAGTACCTGACCCGGGTCAACCTGATGGGCGCGTGGAACGCCGAG
>JALOOH010000225.1 GCA_025454515.1 Chloroflexota bacterium | reverse complement strand
CCGGATCGACGTCGGCCACGACCGGGTCTCCCGGATCGGCCGCGAGCGCCACGCCCGCCTCGCCTGCCGCCGCCGCATGCGACGCGGCGACGTCGGCGACCAGCCGTCGCAGGTCCGCCTCCTCGCGATGGAGCGGGAGGGCGCCCGCCTCGGCGAGCGAGAGCGTCCGGAGGTCGTCGAGCAGGCGGTCCATGACGCGCGTCTCGGCGAGGATCGGGGCAAGGTGCGCGTCATCGCGCGGGTGGACCCCGTCGATCATCGCCTCGGTGCTGCCCGCGATCACCTGGAGCGGTGTGCGCAGCTCGTGGGTGACGTCCGCGAGGAGCGCCTGACGGTCCGCCCGCGACCGGTCGAGCCGGTCGGCCATCGCGTTGAACGAGACGGCGAGGCGGCGGACCGCGCCCGGGCCCTCCACGCCGACCCGGACGCCCGTCTCGCCGTCGGCGAGCCGCTCCGCTGCGGCGGCGATCGAGGCGAGGGGGCGGACGGCGCGTCCGAGCAGCGTCCCGACGAACACGACGGCGACGAGGAGGACCACCACGACCGCCAGGGCCGTCGGCGCGGATGCCCCGCTCCCGGGCGCCACGACACCGAGGATCGTCGCGGCCACCCAGGACGCGACGATCGTGACGAACGCCACGAAGAGGACGAGCCCGAGGATCGCGCAGCCGAGGAAGCCCGCCATGTGCCGCGGGGCGCGCCACTGACCGTCCCGCCGGGAGCCCCGGCGGCGCGCCCGTCTGCCACGACCGTCCGGCGCGCCCCACCCAGAACCCTCCGTCGAGGGCGTGCCCGGAGGTCCGGGCGCCGCGGGGCCGCTCACGGCGCCGGCTCGGCGAGCGTGTAGCCGACCCCGTGGACGGTGAGGAGGTACCGCGGCGCCGCCGGATCCGGCTCGATCTTCCGGCGCAGGTTCTTCACGTGGCCGTCGATCGCCCGCTCGTACGTCTCCAGGCTGAACCCGTGGACCGCATCGAGCAGCTGGCCGCGCGTGAAGACGCGCCCGGGCTCGCGCGCCAGGGTGAGCAGGATCCCGAACTCGGTCGGCGTGAGCGACACCGCGCGGCCGGCGACGACCGCCCGGTGTCGGCCCGCGTCCACCTCGATGTCGCCGACCACGATCCGATCCGCGGGACGATGGGCCGCCTCGGACCGGCGCAGGACGGCGCGGATGCGTGCGACGACCTCCTTCGGGCTGAACGGCTTGACCACGTAGTCGTCGGCGCCCAGCTCGAGTCCCGCGACCCGATCGGCCTCGTCGCCGCGGGCGGTGAGCACGACGATCGGGACGGTCGAGTCGCGGCGGAGGTCGCGGACCACGTCCAGGCCGTCCATCCCGGGCAGGCCCAGGTCCAGGACGACGGCGTCGGGCCGACGAGCGCGGGCGAGCGTGAGGCCGGCATGACCGTCCGAGGCGACGAGGACGGCGAAGCCTGCGTTCTCCAGGTACTCGCGGACGAGCGACGCGATCCGCGGCTCGTCCTCCACGACGAGGACGGTGCGCATGGGACTCCGTGAGGCGGCGATGCCGGGCGAGGATACTCGCCCGGCATCGCGACAGGGAGGGGAAGGGCCGGGACGCGGACGGACGAGCTTCGGCTCCGTGGAGCCCCGTCGCCCGCCACGTCCCGTCCGGTGCGGCGCCGATCGCGGCCGTCCCCGTCGGCCGGGCGCCGCCCGTGCCGTCGGTCAGCCGACGGTGCCGTCGGCCGCTGCTGCCGGGGTCCGGCCGGGCCCGGCCTCGGCCGCGGCCCCGGACACGGCCGCGTCCTCTGCGTGCAGCCGGCGATGCATCTCGGCGATCCACTGCCGGCGCGGGTCATCGGCGGAAGCCGGGCCGCCCGGTGCCTCCGGCCCGGCAGCGGGGCCGCCGGTCGCACCGGCGCCGCTCCACGGCCCGCGCGGGCCGCCGCCGGCCCAGCCGTGACCCCAGGGGCCGCGAGCATGCGCCCGGCGCCGCATCCCGGCGGCCGCGAAGAACAGGAAGCCGACGAACAGCAGGAAGAAGAGGAAGCCTAGCCCCGGGAAGCCGCCCGTCACGACGACGGTCGCACCCGCGGCCGCCGCGCTGGAGCTGAGCCCGGCCTGGTAGCCGATGAGCCCACCCACGAGGGCGGTCGCGCCGAGGAGGAAGACCCCGAAGAGTCCGCGAAGCATGTGTCGATGTCTCCGTGCGGGGCCCGGACCATCCGGGCCGTCCGTGATGACCACAGCCTCGCGGCCGGATGTGTGGGCGACGTGTGCGCCGCATGGCGGTCCGATGCGCACGCGGGGGCCCAGCGCGCCGGCCCGGGGACCGCGCCGGCCCGGCGCTCCACGGGCTGGGATCGCGCCGGCCCGGCGCTCTACGGGCTGACGTGCCTGAGGATCGAGACCAGGTAGCGCGAGCGCATCTGCTCGGTCGCGAGCACCTGCTTCGTGGGCGGGAGGCGCAGGATCACCCCGAGGATCGCCGCCATCGCCCGGTGGCTCAGGAGCGCCCGATTGTCGAAGATGCAGTCCTGGAGCCTCCCACGCTCGATCGCCATGAGGACGGTCCGGTGCAGCGTGTCCACCGGCGTGACCACGCGCGCGGTCCGTGGGGCGAGCGCGAGGCCGTCGGTCGGGCAGACCCGCGCGCAGACGCCGCACCCCAGGCAGAGGTCGTCCACCACCTCGGCCCGCCGCTTCCGCGGCTTCGTCGGATCGTTGGCGGAGACGAGCGTCATCGCGGCCACCGGGCATGCGTCCACGCACTTCCCGCAGCCGTTGCAGCGGGGGCCATCGACCGCCGCGATGAAGCTCGTGGTGTGGACCGGGTGCAGGGAGCCGAACCGCCGCTGGGCGATCATCGCCTCGCAGCAGCAGCCGCAGCAGTTGCAGATGAAGTTCACGGAGCTCTGGACGTTCTCGCCGAACTGGACGAGCCCGTTCGCGTACGCCTCCGCGAGCAGGTCCATCCCCTCGGCGACGTCCACCCGGCGCGCATACCCGTGGCGGATGAGCGAGTCGGCCGTCCCGCCGAACGTCATGCAGATCTCCATCGGCGCGGCGCAGGCCTTCCCGACGTGGCCCGCCTTGTGGCGGCAGTAGCACGAGCCCACGCCGATGTGCGTCGCCGTCGCGACGACCTCGCTCGCGCGCTCGTGGTCCAGGACGTGGAGGGCGCCGTCACCCGGCAGGCCGCGCGGGACGGCCGGAGGGCCGGGCGGGGCGGGGCGCGCGGCGTCGAGCGCCTCCTCGTTCACGAACACCCGCCCGAGCTGGGTCTCGCCGTTGGTGAAGAGGGCGAGGATGAAGTCGTCCTCGACGGTGATGTACTCGTAGAAGAGCTGGCCGAGGAGCCTTTGGTCCACGTCGTCGCGGACGCGCATCATCGAGAACTCGAAGAACCCGGCCATCGGCGGCGGCAGGACGTAGACGGGCCCGTCAGCGGTCTCCATGTCGAGGAGCACCGCGCGCGAGGCG
>JALOOH010000068.1 GCA_025454515.1 Chloroflexota bacterium | reverse complement strand
CGCGTAGCGGCACCAGGCACGTTCCACGAAGAGCGACGCGACGAGGGTGGCGACGAGGACGACGGTCCCGAACCCGACCGTGACCTTCGTGACCTCGAGAAGCGCCGCCCACGGATCCACGTCGCGGAAGACCATGACGCCGAACCACGCGGCGCCGAGCACGGCCCACGCGAGCACGCCGTACTTGAGCAGGCGGAGGGGTCGGTCGAGGCGCGCGAGCGGTTCCGCCCGTCGCGCGAGCGATCGCACGGCGCGCCGCACAGGCGGGACGTGGCGCTGCACGAAGTGGCTGAAGCCCGCGACCACGTCCTGGAGGAAGCCGAACGGGCAGAGCCAGCCACAGAAGGCGCCCCGCGCGGCGAAGGCGACGAGGAGGGCGCCGACCGCGAGGACCAGGTTCGACGCGTGGACATGGGGGACGTACCCGCCGGTGGCGAGGAACGTCCCGATCGTCTCGATCCCGCCGAACGGGCAGAGGGACTCGCCCGACGTGGTGGTCCCGCCGCGTGCCCCGGCGGCGAGCGCCGCCTCGCGGCCGACGACGACCGCGAGCACGATGAGCGCGACGCTCAGCTGCGTCGCGCGGCGGAAGCCCTGGGCGCCGCGCAGCGCGGCGAGGCCGCGGCGAGGCCGCCGTGGGGTGCCCTCGGTCGGGCGGGGGCGCACGGTGCGCTGCGCGCCGGCGGTGGTGGTCGTCATCACTCCCTCCCCTCGTCCCCGCCCGGGGCCGCGTCGATGTGCGACGCGGGCCCGGCCGGGGATCCTTCGTCAGCGGGCGAGCTGGCGCTCGAAGGCGCGGAGGTGCCGGGTCGAGCCCTTCCGCAGGTTCGCGTAGACCTGCCGGACGTCCGGCTGCGTCGCGCGGGCGATCGCGCCGTCGAGGCGTGCGATGTCGTCGATCTCGACGGCCTTCCCGACGCCGAACGCGGCGGCCTCGCTCGCCGAGCCCTGGGCGAGGAGGCGGTCGTACAGGGACCTGGCCCAGGACGAGGCGAATGCGCCGGCCGCCTTCCCGGCCGTCGGATCCGCGATCCCGTACCGCGACAGGAGGGTCCGGACCGCTGCGAGATGGGTCGCCTCGGCGGCCGCGATGGCGTCCCAGGTCCGCGACGGGTACCGCGCGGCGAACGCGAGGTACAGGTCGCGCGCGACCTTCTCCTCCTCGGCCATGGCCTGCAGGTCGGCGGCCTGGGCCGCGGTGAGCGGGGCGGTCGGCGTCGCCGTCGAGGCGCACGCGGCGCAGGAGGCGCCGCCTGCGCCGGGCGCCCAGGGAGCCGCGGCAGCGACGGGGGATGCACTCACGGCCGATGCCGCGAGCGAGAGTGCGATCGCGGCGGTGCCGACGCCGATCGCGGGGAGCGCGAGCTTCTTCACGGGTCGTGTCTCCGGTCGTGCGCCCGGGCCGACCCCGTCGGGTGTCGGTCTCCCGGGTCCCCCGCATGCTCGCGGCCGCGGATGGAACGGCGATGGAGGGCGCGTGGAGGGTGGATGGAACTCGCCGGGGCACGGGCGCCGGGACGACGCCCGTGCGACTGCGTGAGCTCAGGCGGCGTCGGGAGGCGGGCTCCAATAGAGCCGCGCGAACTTCACGACCCCGAGCGCCACGAGCGGGCCCGCCGCGAAGATCCCGATGACGGCGGCCTGCACGAGGCCCGGGTCGTACCAGGACATCTCGGCGAGCTCGAGGCCGACGGCGACCAGCGTGAAGGCGTAGATGAGCAGCCCGACGACGTCGACGAGCCGGTCGAGACGTCGACCGTCACCGCCGAAGAAGAGCAGGAAGACGAAGATCACGACGAACGTGACAGCCGCCCACCCGAAGAAGTTCTCGACGGGGATCCCGCCCGCCCCCTGCCAGACGACGAGGTCGGGGAGATAGGCGCCGCCCTCCCACCACCACCAGGGGGCGACGCCGAGCACCTGCTCCCAGACGTCAGAGACGTAGGCGGGGTCCGTCATCAGGTCGAGCGAGGTCACGGCGATCGCGACCGCGAGCGCGACGAGAGCGCTCCAGCCGGCCCTGCCGAGCCAGCCGGTCCCGCGTCGGTCGCCGCCGAGGTCGAGGAGCCACGAGATCAGGGTGAGCGCGCCGTACTGGAGGATGCTCCAGGAGAACGGGATGAGGAGCGAGACGCCGCCGATCGACGGGCCCATGGTGCCCGTGTAGTCGTACGCGCCGAAGATCAGGCCGAAGTTAGCCCCCAGGTACTCGGCCACGAACGGGATGATCCACGAGAGGACGAAGAACGCGACCGTGGCGCGCGCCCCCCGCGAGCCCAGGCAGTGCCCCACGCACACGAGGTACATGACGAACGTGCCGAAGCTCGTGACCCGCATCTGCAGCGCGGCGTCATGCGTCGGCCAGCTGACGGCGAAGGTCACGAGAAGCACGACGTAGAACGCGAGCATCACGGCGACGCCGACGAGCTCGAGCCGGGTCGAGCCCCTGACGGCCGCCGCCAGCGGGTGGCGCGGCCTCACCGGTCCCTCACCGTGCGTGGCTGCCACGTCGAGCGCGCCCATGGACCGCCTCCTTCGTCGGCCGGCGCCGGTCGGGCACCACGCCCGAGCGGAACGGCCGGATGGCGACGATGCTGGCGGCCGGGTCGCGCGGACGGAACGGCCGTTCGGACGGAAGCCGGGGAGCGAGTGGGCTGCACCGGGATCCTGGTCGGGGCGGTGGGATTCGAACCCACATCCTCGTGCTCCCAAAGCACGTGCGCCACCGTTGCGCCACGCCCCGATCGATTCGTGCTCGCGAAACGCATGTGCTTCGGCGAGCGCGACCCGAAGCCTAGCCTACAGCGCTCGAAACCCGGGGCGCGCCCGCTCCGACCTACGCGGCCGTCACTTCCGGTGCCGATCCCGGGTAGTAGCGGCGCCCGAGCCGGAGCGCCACGCCCACGAGCGCGATCATCACGGGCACCTCGACGAGCGGGCCGATCACCGCCGCGAACGCCGCGCCCGAGCTGATACCGAACGTCGCGACGGCGACGGCGATCGCCAGCTCGAAGTTGTTCGACGCCGCCGTGAACGACAGCGCGACGGTCTGGCCGTAGGCGGCCCGTGCGCGGACGCCCATCGCGAACGTCACGAGGAACATCACGACGAAGTAGATGAGCAGCGGGACCGCGATCCGCACCACGTCGAGCGGCAGCGCCACGATGTTCTCGCCCTTGAGGCTGAACATCACGACGATCGTGAAGAGCAGGGCGATCAGGGTGATCGGGCTGATCCGCGGGATGAAGACCTGCTCGTACCAGTCGCGACCGCGCCTCCGGATGAGCGCGAAGCGGGTGATGAACCCGGCGATGAACGGGATCCCCAGGTAGATGAAGACGCTCTGCGCGATCTGCGGGATCGTGATCTCGACGACCGTCCCGGCGAGTCCGAACCACGTCGGCAGCACGGTGATGAAGAAGTACGCGAAGACCGAGTAGAAGAGCACCTGGAAGAGCGAGTTGAACGCCACCAGGCCGGCGCAGTACTCGGGGTCGCCGCGGGCGAGGTCGTTCCAGACGATGACCATCGCGATGCAGCGAGCGAGACCGATGAGGATCAGGCCGGCCATGTACTCCGGGTAGTCGCGCAGGAAGACGATCGCCAGCGCGAACATCAGCAGCGGCCCGACGACCCAGTTCTGGAACAGGGACAGTCCGAGGATCTTCACGTCGCGGAAGACCCGGCCGATCTCCTCGTAGCGGACTTTCGCGAGGGGCGGGTACATCATGAGGATGAGGCCGACCGCGATCGGGATCGACGTCGTCCCGACGGACAGCGTGTCCAGGAACGGGACGATGCCGGGAACGAGGTACCCGAGAGCGATCCCGCCGGCCATCGCGGCGAAGATCCAGACCGTGAGGTAGCGGTCGAGGATCTTGAGCCTGCGCGGTCGGGCGGGGCCGACCGCGGCGAGATCGGTCGCGGTCATCGTTCCGTCATCGGAGGAGCGCAGCGAGCGCGGCGGCGGCCGCAGCGCACGCCGCATCGTCGCGCGCGTAGAAGATCCAGCGCGCGTCGCCGTCGTGCCGCGTCCGGTGGACGAGCCCGGCGTCGCGCAGCCGAGCGAGGTGCATCGAGACGTTGTTCTGCCTCTCGCCGAGGGCCGCGGCCATCTCGCAGACGCAGTGCGGACCGTCGCGCAGCATCGCCAGGATCCCGGCGCGGGTCGGGTCCGCGAGGAGGGCGGCGAGCGCGGCCGGGCCGGCGACCTCGGGCGCGGGGAGGTCCATGCGGGGCGCCCGCACCGGGGGCGGGTCGAGTCGAGCGGCGGACATCTCGTCACGTACTGTGTCAATCCGCGCTGATGCATCGGAGGGCCGCGTCGCCCGGTTCGATGGGCCGTGTGTCACCCGGCACCCGGCCGCATGCCGGCGGGCCGATGCCGCTCACCCGGCCGCGGGCCATCGTCCTGCCCGCGGGAACGCTCGCGGAACGCCGGCGGCCCTACGGTAACGGCGATGCCGCGGGGGCAAGGACGCGCGGCCCATGTCCCGGCCGCCGGGACCGCGCCGAGCCACTGGCGAGACCGAGCCGCGGACGAGCGTCCCGAAGGGAGCTCCAGCGATGCATCGGCGAATCAGGGCACTCATCGTCGCGGCGGCGGGAGCCGCGATCCTCATGGTCGGACCGATGGCCGGGACGGTAGCGGCGCACGACGCCGAGTTCCCGGCCGGGGTGGCGTGCGATTTCGCGCTGGCGATCGACTTCGACGGGGCGGGCCCGGGCGCCGCCTGGCACGAGTGGTACGACGCCGACGGGAACCTCATCCGGACCCTCGGCGCCGGGACGGGGTGGGCGCTCACGTTCACGAACGAGGACTCGGGCGCCAGCCTGTCCACACCGTGGAACGGGTCCGTGATGGACACGCGGTACGCGGCGGACGGGACGCAGACGATCTCGATGAAGGGCCACATGATCGTCATCATGTTCCCCACGGATGTCCCGGCCGGGCCATCCACCACGCTGTACGTGGGCCGCGTCGTGCTCACGGTCAGCCCGGCGGGAGTTTCGACGATCATCTCGACCGCCGGCAGGGCGATCGACATCTGCGCCGCGCTCGACTGACGCCGGGTCGCGTCCAAGGGGGGATCGGGCGGCGTGCCGGTCCCCCCTGGACATCCGTCGGGAGCGACGTCCGGCACTGCCCGCGCGTGGAAGACCGCGCTATCGTGCCCGGTCGTCGCCTGCCCGGATGTCGCCTGCGCATGCCGCGGACGCGCCGGCCAGGAAGCCGGTCGGCTCGGCGAAGCGTCCCGGGGAGGCCAGCCATGCGCTCGCTCGTGGCGCTGCTCGCGACCCTCGCGCTCGCTTGCTGCCTCGCCCCACCGAGGGTCGCTGCCGCGCCCGCCGCCGCGGCATCCGCGAACGGCTTCAGCGGCGACTTCGCGCTGCTCGAGCAGGGATCGGGCACGGTCGTGGCACGCGTGGTGGCCCGCTTCGCCGAGCCGACAGTGAAGCGGCTGGTGCCGGGCACCCTGGACATCTACTGGACGTCGGCGGTCACCACCGACCCGTACTGGGGCACCGGGGCGCCGTTCGTCGCCCACGAGTCGCACGGCCAGATCCTCCGGGCGGCGTTCTGGGGTGCCGGCACGGCCCATCGGCTCAGCTCCGTCCAGGGATGGATCTGCGACCACACCTGGCCGCAGGCCGCCTCCTGCCATGGCTTCCAGATGGCGTTCGGCACGAACAGCGACGGCACGCCCCGGAAGGTCTCGGCGTTCGGCGAGTACGGCTGGTGCTGCGACGGCCGCTGGTACGACGTCGGAGCGGGCACGTTCTCTCTCACGGTCGCGACGGACACCCGCGGCTTCCCGTGGGGGCGAAGGCCGGCACCCGAGGACCGGGGACCCGGGCCGCTCATCGGCCCCTCGGGCGTTCTCAGCGCCCAGGCGCGGCAGACGAGCGCGGGCGACGGGTTCGTCGGGGCCTTCGACCTGCTCGCATCCGACAGCACCCATCGGCGCGTCGGCCGCGTGACCGCCCGGCTGGCGGGTCCGGACTCGGCGCACCTTGCGGCCGGGAGCATCGACATCACCTGGACGGGAAGCCCGCGCTCCACGGGCAGCACCTGGCCGCCGGCGAAGGCGAAGGAATCCCACGGCCGCGTCCTGCGGGCCGCGTACTCCCACGACCCGGACGGCTCTGTCCGCGCCCGGGTCGAGGGGGTCATGTGCGATTACCTCGGGCCGCAGTCAGGGTCGTGCCACGGCTTCACGGCGGAGCTCGTCGCCGCGGCGGACCCGAAGAAGGCCGACGAGGTCCGCTTCGGGACCGCGAACGCGTGCTGCAAGGGCCCGCGGTACGTGGCCGGGAAGGGCACCTTCCGGCTGACGGACGCCGCCTCGGCGGCGCCGACCGGCGAGCGCCACGTCGGAGCCTCGTACATGACCTTCTGGGGGATCGAACCGGAGGGGACGCCCGGCCTGTGGAGCCACCCGCGCAGCGACACGCCGCGCCTGGGCACGTACGACTCGGCCGACCCGGAGATCGGCGAGCGCCACATCGCGACGGCTCGTGAGCACGGCATCGACCTGTTCCTTCTCGACTTCGGCTGGATCACGCCCGGCAGCGACATCGACCGCGCGGCCCGCGACGGCCTCCTGCGGGCGTCGAACGTCGACCGCATCGACCTCGCGCTCCTCTACTTCCCGGACCCGGTCGTCTCGCCCACCTGGGGCGAGGGGCCGGCCCGCTTCCGCTCCGACTTCGCGTACATGGCGGCCGCCTACTTCAGCCACCCGAGCTACCTGCGGATCGACGGCCGGCCCGTGCTCGTCTTCAACGGTCTGACCGCCTACTGGGAGGCCCTCGGGGTCGCGCAGACGAACGCCCTCTTCGCCGAGGTGAAGAAGAAGTACGACCTCTACCTGGTGGCGGGCCTGCACCCCGACGCCGACCCCGCGAACCTGGTGGGGAGCCCGTTCGACGCTCTCATGCTCTGGGGGAACATGTGGGGCAGCCTCGGCGACGATCCGGACCTGACCTACACGTACGCCCAGTACTCGACCGCGTACCGGGGCTACTGGACCCGGTGGCACGACCTCGCCGTGGCGTCGGGTCGTCAGTTCGTGCCCTCGATCTACCCGGGCTTCGACAACGCGCTGGCGGTCGCGGCCTTCGGCCAGGCCCACACGGTCATCGGGCGGGACCTCGCGGAGTTCACGTCGCTCACCCGCTTCGCGAGGCAGATGGCGACCGACCCGCTCGCGATGACCCTCGTCTTCTCGTGGAACGACTTCAGCGAGGGCCACGCCATCGAGCCGAGCACGGGCACGGGCGAGACGTACGTCGACGCGGTCGCCGCGGCGTTCGCGGAGTAGAGGCGGGTGGCGGGGGACGGACCTTCCGCCCTTCCCCCGCTTACGCCAGCAGGACCGGGAACGCCTCCAGGGGCGCCGCATCCGCGCGGGTCACGACCTCGTGCGCGGCGCGTACCTTGGGCGCGAGCGACGCGACGTACGCGCGCGCCACCGGCTTCTTGCCCTCGGCGACGATCGTGTCGCGCAGCACGAGCCAGCCGCTCGTCACCAGGGCGGCCATCTCGACGAGATCCACGGCGTAGTAGTCCACGCGCTCGCGCTGGTCCTGCGCCTTGAGGGCGTCGATCGCCTCGCCGAGCAGCCCGGTCAGCTCATCGAGCGTCGCCTTCTCGGCGGCCACGTCGTCCGGGTAGTCGGCCGCCGACCACTCCGCGAGGAGCGGGTCGAGCGAGTGGTTGAGCAGCTTGCCGATCGCGGCGACCACCTGGAGCTGGCTCGTCCCCTCGTAGATGTTCGTGATGCGGACGTCGCGGAAGAGCCGCTCGATCGCGAACTCCTGCATGTACCCGACGCCCCCGTGGACCTGCATCGCCTGGTAGCAGACGCGGTTGCCCATCTCGGTCGCCCAGAACTTGATCATCGGGGTGAGCGTCTCGGCGAGGGCCTGGGCCTGCTTGTGGCGGGCGCGCATCGCGGCGTCCACCTCGTCGCCGCCCTCCCCCACCGCCCGCTCGTAGACCTTCCAGAGGTCCACCCAGCGGCCGGTCTCGGCGAGCAGGGCGCGGGTCGCCTCGATGTCCACCCGCATGGAGAGCAGGAGCCGGGCGACGGCGGGGAGGTTCCGGATCGGCTTCCCGAACTGGATCCGCTCCCGCGCGTAGCGGTCGGCCTCGCGATACGCCCCCTCCGCGATCCCGAGGCCCTGGGCCGCCACAGCGAGCCGCGCGCCGTTCATCAGGTTCATGGCGTAGCGCATGAGCCCGAAGCGGCGCTTGCCGATGAGGATGGCCGGGGTGTCGTCGTACTGGATCTCGCACGTCGGCGAGGCCCGGAGGCCCATCTTGTGCTCGATCCGGCGGATCTTCACCGTCTCGTCGCGCTCCACGAGGAAGAGCGAGAGCCCGCGGGCGTCCGTCGAGCCCTCCTCGCTGCGCGCGAGGACGAGCGAGACATCCGCGAGGCCGTTGGTGATGAACCGCTTGACGCCCGACAGGTACCAGCGGCCGGTGGCCTCGTCGTAGCGGGCCTTAGTCCCGACGGCGCCGAGGTCGGAGCCGGCGTCCGCCTCGGTGAGGACCATCGCGCCGGAGACCTCGCCCCGGGCGAAGCGCGGCAGGACGCGAGCCTTCGTCTCCTCGTCGCCGTACTCCTCGATCGACGAGGCGATCTCCTGGAGGCCATAGACGGTCATGAGGCCGCTCTCGGCGCGGGCGACCATCTCGACCATCATCGAGTAGACCGATTCGGGCAGGTTCAGGCCGCCGTACTCGCGCCCGAGCATGGCCCCGAACAGCTCGGCCTGGCGCAGCGCCTCGATCGCGTCGAGCGTCGCCGCCGCGTACGTGACGGTCCCGTTCTCGAACCGCGCGCCCTCCTCGTCGGCCTCGGCCGCACGGGGCGCGACGCGCTCGCCGCAGACCTCGCCGAGGACCTCGAGGACGATCCGGTGGTCGTCCTTCGCGTCGGCGTAGTTCCGTGGCGCCGTGGGGTAGTCCGCCGCCTCGCTGTAGCCCTTCTCCTTGAGCTCGAGGACCTCGCGGAGGTCCAGCTGCTCCAGGCGGAACTGCAGATCCGGGTTGTCGAGGAAGAAGTTCACGCTCATCGGGCCGCTCCCTCGCTGGCGCCTGTGGCCGCGCCCCCGGCCCCATCGGCCGCCCCTTCTTCCTCGTCCTCCGCCGCCCAGACCGGGGCGTCCTCGGCCGACCGCTCGCGCAGCGCCTTGATCATCATCGGGACCACCTTCGCGGCATCGCCCACGATCCGGTAGTGCGCGATCTGGAACATCGGCGCGTTCGGGTCCGTGTTGATCGCGATGATCTTGCTCGACTCGGCCATCCCGGCCCGGTGCTGGACCGCCCCGGAGATCCCGGCCGCGATGTAGAGGCGCGGTCGGACCGTGGTGCCGGTCTGGCCGACCTGGTGGTCGCGCTCGATGAGCCCGGCGTCCACGGCGGCGCGCGACGCGCCGACCTCGCCGCCGAGCAGGTTGGCCAGCTCGCGCAGGGCGTCGAACGCCGCCTGGTCCTTGATCCCGGCGCCCCCGGCGACCACCACGGCCGCGTCCTTGAGGCGCACGGTGGACTCCCGCCGCCGCCGGTCGAGGACCTCCAGCGCGAAGTCGCCCGGCTGGAAGGCCGGCTCCAGGCGCTCGATCTCCCCGGCCCGGGTCGGATCCGCGTCGGGCATCCGCATGACGCCCTCCCGGACGGTGGCCATCTGCGGCCGCGTGTCCGGGTTCACGATCGTGGCGATGAGGTTGCCGCCGAACGCCGGCCGGATCTGGAAGAGGAGGTTCTTCACGGTCCGGTCGTCGCGGCGGATGTGGTGGTCGCCGATCTGCAGGTCGGTGCAGTCGGCGGTGAGGCCGCAGCGCAGCGCGCTCGCGACGCGCGGGGCGAGGTCGCGGCCGTTGGGCGTGGCGCCCACGAGGAGGATCTCCGGGCGCCCGCGGCGTGCCTCGTCGATGAGGACGCGTGCGTACGGGAGCGTCCGGTAGTGCGCCAGCTCGGGATGGTCGGCCACGAGGACGCGGTCGGCGCCACGGGCGATCACGTCCGGCGCGAGCCCGTTCACCTCGTGGCCGAGGAGGATGCCCACGACGGCGTAGCCGAGGGGGTCGGCCAGCTCGCGGGCGCGGCCGACGAGCTCCATGCTGACGTCGGCGATCGCGCCGTCCACCTGCTCGATGAAGACCCAGATCGCCTTCGGCCCACCGGCGGTGGCGGCGTCGGGGACGGGGCCGCCGGTGGAGGTCGCGTGGTTCACGGTCTGCTCGCTCATGCCGCCTACCCGACGATGTACTCGTGGACCAGCTCGGAGACCATCGCGGCGATGGCATCGGGCGTGGGCTCCACGGTCCGGGTCTCGGTGCTCTCGAGGACGACGAAGTTCACCTTGTGCACCTGGGTGGGTGAGCCGGCAAGGCCGATCGTGGCGGCCTCGGCCCCGATGTCGTCGGCCGACCAGACCGGGATCTCGAGGTCGCGCTCGCGCACGTACGCCGCGAGCGCTTCCTGCGTCCCGAACTCCGGCCACGCGGCGAGGAGCGAGGGGTACTCGGCCGGGGTGGCGGCGAGCTTCTGCGCCATCCGCCGGCGGGCCGAGGGCGGGCGCGGCGTGTTCGCGGACCCGACCACCGTCAGGAGGCACGGCAGCGTGCAGCGGACGACCTCCGTGCCGTGATCGAGGGCCCGCACCGCCGTGATGCGACCGTCGGCGATCTCCAGCACCGACTCGACGTAGGTGACCTGCGGGATGCCCAGCTTCTCGGCCGTCTGCGGGCCCACCTGGGCCGTGTCCCCGTCGATCGCCTGGCGTCCCGCGAGGATGAGGTCGTATCGACCGATCTTCTCGACCGCCTTCTGGAGTGCGATCGAGGTCGCCAGCGTGTCCGCTCCCGCGAAGCGCCGGTCGGTCAGGAGGATGACCCGGTCCGCCCCCCGCCAGAGGGAGTCGCGCAGGATGTTCGCCGCCTTGGGCGGGCCCATCGTGACGACCGTGACCGTCCCGCCGTGGCGTTCGCGGATCTGCAGCGCCATCTCGAGGGCGTTGAGGTCCTCGGGGTTGAAGATCGCCGGGAGGGCGTTCCGGTTCATGGTGCCGTCCCGGGTCATCGCGTCGCTCGTCACGTTGTGCGTGTCGGGGACCTGCTTGACCAGCACCACGCTGTCGATCGGTCCGGGTCCTGTCATCCGAGTCTCCGGCGGCGGCCGGCGCGGGCCGGCTCGGGGTGGCGGTGCTCGCGATCCGGGCGCCGAGACGGCGGACGCGAGCGCGGGGCTTGGGGCGGCCCGGCGGGGACGGCTCCGGGCGGTCAAGGCGTTGCGGGGAAGGATACCCGCGGGGGCGCGGCGGCGGGGGCGAAGCCGGGGCGGGTGACACCGGGGCGCGTAGACTCCGAACGTGGCGATGCATCTCCACGGCTCGTATGCCGACGCCGTCCGCGACGCGCTCGGGCGGCTCGAGACGGCCGGCCTGCGTTGGTACCTGACCGGGTCCGAGGCGCTCGGGCCGTACGCGGCGCCGCGGCAGACCGCGGACACGGACGTCGTCGTCGACCTCCCGGCGGAGCGCTTCGAGGCCGTGTTCGGACCCTTCGCCGACGCATTCGCGGTCGCCAGACCCATCCGCGTGCCCCAGCGGTGGCTCGCATCGCTCGTGTCACAGGCTGGCTGGGGAAAGATCGATGTCGTTCTGCGAGACGACAGCCCCTGGGCGCGCGCGGCGCTCGACCGGCGGCGCCGATTCGTCCACCC
>JALOOH010000224.1 GCA_025454515.1 Chloroflexota bacterium | reverse complement strand
GAGGCGGAGCCACCTGTCCGCCGGCGTCCTGCGCCGCCGCCGGGCCCGCCTCGGTCTTCGCCGCTTCCTCGGCGTCAGCGGCCGTGTCGGACGAAGAGGGCGCCACGAGCATGCTCGCGAGGATGCTCGCCAGCGCGCCGATGATGCCCACGCCGGAGAACATGACGAACACGCCGGTGATGCGCCCGAGCGCGGTCGTCGGGTAGAAGTCGCCGTAGCCGACCGTGGTGATCGTGACGATCGCCCACCAGAGCGCATCGCCTCCCGTCGTGATGTTCGCGCCAGGCGACCGGCTCTCGAACTGCAGGACGAGGATGCTCGCGACCGACAGCACGAGGCCGGCGAGCAGGACCGTGATGAACGTCGCGTACTGCCCGCGGTTGTGGACCACGTCGGCCACCAGCTGCTTCTGGTTCTGGCCGCGGAAGATCTTGGCGATCCGCGCGAGGCGGAAGATGCGGAAGATGCGGAGAAGGCCGGCGAGCGGGAAGAAGCTGAAGCTCGGGATCGACCCGAGCAGGTCGAGCCAGCCACGCTGGCCCACGAGGTACCCGTTCCGCGGCCTCGCGCCCGTCAGGTTGTACGCGAAGTCGATGAGGAAGATGACGCAGATCGCGTTGTCGTACATGTTGACGAGCTGTCGCGTGTCCGCGTCGAGCGGCAGGAGGAGGACGCCCATGAGGACGAGCGAGTAGATCGTCAGGACGAGGATGAAGATGTTGTAGGAGTTGCCGTGCTGGCGGAGGACCGGTGCCTGCGCGGTCATCGTCTCGTCTCCCTCGTCGCGTCGGCCGGCGCTCGGCCTGCGGCGACATGGTACAGACCACGGAGTGCCGCGACGCGCCCGTCCGGTGCCTCGCGCTCACCGCCCCGACTCGCCGTCCGACAGCCGCACCCCACGCGGCGGGGGCTACACTCGACTCGCGCCGGCGTCCGGCCCATGTGGCGTCCGCGCGGGCGGGAGGTGGATCGATGGGCTGCATCGTCGCAGTGCTCGCCGCGGTCGTCCCGCGCGTCCTCGTGCTTCTCGGCTGGTACAACGACCAGGCCGCATGGAACGCCTCGTTCGGCTCGCCGGTCTGGCTGCTCCTCGGTTTCCTGTTCGTCCCGTGGACCACCTTCTTCTTCGCTCTGTTCGCGCCGAGCGGGTTCGGGGGGCTGTCCATCGCGGTGCTGCTCGTCGCGCTCGTCGTGGACGTGGGGACGTGGGGCGGCGGCGTGCTCGGCAGCCGGAAGCAGGTCTCGAGCTACCGCGGCTGACGCCTACCGGTGGAGGTACGCGGGCAGCGTCGTCGTCGTCGCGTTCCCGGCCGCGTCCACGGCCGTGATGCGGATCCGGATGCAGATCGGCCCCGTCGCCGTGTAGGCGTCCTCGGTCGTGCCGGCCGGCACCTTCGTCGTCCGCCACGTCTTCCAGCCCGTGCACGTCGAGCCGGCGACCCTCCCCTCGTACGTGACGATCGTCAGGTCGCGGCTCACGCCCGAGCCCGCGGGGCCGTCGGAGAGGGACCATCTGAACACGACCGTGGGCTTCGTCGTGCGCGTGAGCTTCTTCGGCAGCACCGCCTTGATCGCGGGCTTTCGCCGGTCCACGAAGACGACCTGCGAGGTCGCCGACGCCGCACGCCCAGCCGTGTCCACGAGGTCGATGGTCCACCGGTAGCACAGACCGTCGGCGAGAGGGGCGGAGGTGAACGTCGCCGCGTCCGCCGGCTGCGGGTCGCCGTCGGCTGCCCACGTCGCCGCGTCGCACGTGCCGTCCACGACCGCCGCCGACTGCTGCGTCACGGTCCGTGATGCGGCGGTCGCACCCGCGGCGAGCGTCTCCGCCCAGGCGACCGTCGCGGTCGAGCGACGCGTGAACGTCACGGCACGGGAGGGCACGGAGAAGGCGATGACGGGCGCGCCATCGACGGCCTGTGCCGGGGGTGCGACCTTGGGACCGAGCGCGGCGAGCGCGGACGGGACGTCCAGCCTGCCGCCGCCGATGGCGCCAGCCGGCGTGACGGCGAACGGCGTCGCGAGCACGGCGCCCTCGCGCTCGGCCATCGTGGAGGTCGGGGCGGCCGCAGCGAGGAGAGCGAGCGCCCCGGCCACCATCGGCGACGACACCGACGTCCCGCTGCTCTCGAGCCAGCGCGACGCGTCCACCTGCGTGGCAGCGACGCCGGGTGCCGCGACGTCCACCCAGTCGCCGAACGACGAATCGGGATCGAGGGCGTCCGTCGTGTCCGTCCATGCGACGGCGAGCACCCCCGGGAGTGCCGCCGGGTATCTCGGCGTGTCCGTCCCGTCGTTGCCCGCGCCGGCGACGACGCTCACGCCCGCGGAGCGCGCGTACGCGACCGCCCACCGGACCTCGGCGAGGACGTCCGGGGAAACGTCGCCCGCGTAGCTGATGTTCACGACCGTCGCGCCGTGGTCCGTCGCCCAGACGATGCCGCTCGCGACGTCCGAGGCGCGCGCCGTCCCCTCGGCGTCCGCGATCGTCACCGGCAGCACGGAGCAGCGCGGGCAGATGCCGGCGGCGCCCACGCCGTTGTCGATGCGCGCGGCCGCGACCTGGGCGACGACGGTGCCGTGCCCCTCGGGGTCGGACGTGTCGTCCCCTCCGGTGAGGATGTTCCGACCCGGGAGGAGCGCGTCGGCCAGGTCCGGGACGGGGTCCACGCCGCTGTCGAGGATCGCGACGACGACGTCGGGCTCGCCGAGGGAGACCCCCCACGCGGTGGGCATGCCGACGCGCGCCGGCCCCCACGCCTCGGCCCACAGCGGATCGGTGGGGACGTGATCGGCGACCGCGCGGAACGAAGCGTCCGGGCGCACCGTCCCGGGGCCGTGGCGTCCGATCAGAACCGCGTAAGCCTCCGCGGCGCGCCCGGCGGGGACGTCGATCGCCACCGTGCCACCGGGGAGGTCGCGGACGACGCGCGCCGCGGGGAACGGTGCGGCAGCGCCGGCCGGGGCGACGAGCCGGACGATGCCGCCGATTGCGTCGAATGTGGGCGTGCGGCCGGCGAGGGCGGCGTTGCCGGCGAGGGCGGCGTTGCCGGCGAGGGCGGCGTTGCCGGCGAGGGCCGTCACGATGACGCTGGCGACGGCCATGGCGGCGAGCGCGGGGGCGAGGCGGGCGCGATCGTGCATCAGGTCCTGCGTCGCCTGCGACGTGCGGCGACGCGTCGATGCTACCCCGGGGCGCGCTGGGGGGCCGGGTCAGGCCGGACGGCGGGGTCGGGGTCGCTCCGCCTCGCGACCGACCGTGAGGCGGCCCCTCGTCGCCCCGCCCGGGGGCGATCGGGCCGCCCCCGTGCCCCCCGTGCGGGAACCCCGGCCCTCGCGGGCCCCCCGTGCGGCCTCGTGCCCCCCGGCGCGCGGTGATCCCCGCCCCAGGCCCCGTCATTCACCGGGTGAAAGCAACCGACGGCGCCGTTGATGGCGACGCCCTCCGCATGTCGATCCTCTTCACCCGGTGAACAGGATCG
>JALOOH010000223.1 GCA_025454515.1 Chloroflexota bacterium | reverse complement strand
GAGCAGCCCCAGGAGGAGCGGACGGCGGCGGCCGAATGCCTCGATCAGGCCGAGGAAGGTGAGGATCGAGGCCATGAGATGCGCCGTGTGCCAGACCCCGCCGCGCGCGGTCACCCACCACGCGGCCGTGCTGAACCCGAACAGGACGACGACCCAGATGCGGTCGGTCGTGCGGGTCACCCCGAGTCGCCCAGCGAGTACCCAGCAGAGCCCGACGCCCGCGCCGGCGAGGGCCGCGTTGACGATGGGCTCCCACGCGATGGCGGCGGCCCGACCCACAGCGGCCACGAGCGGCACGAGGGCGAGCGCCGGCCCGGGCCCGAAGGGGACGTACACACGGCCGTCGACGATCACCACGTCCCACGCGCCCAGCGGCCGCGCGAGCCACGCGCGCCCGTCCAGGAACGCCTCCGCGAGCCAGAAGAAGTCCGGGCGGCCCGCGTCGAAGAAGCCCCCCGTGTCCGACAGCACGCGGCTGGAGACGAGGTACGCGGCGGTCGCGAGGACCATGACGAGGAGCGCCGTCAGGGCGGTCGGCCACGACGGCATCGACAGGGCCTGCGGGCGGGCGCTCCTCATTGCGCGAGGGTACGCGCGGAGGAACCACCGCGCGTGACAGGACCACCGCCGTCCAGGACCCTACACTCGCCCGCATGCGGATCGACGCTGGCGGCCGGTCGGGCTTCGGTGCGCCCACGGCGCCCGAGTGGCGCTGGGCGCTGCCGCGGATCGCGGCCCTCTTCATCGCGACCCGGCTGCTCCTGATCGCGATCGCGGCGATCGTCGAGACGACGCAGTCCCCGCCCACCGCGGGACTCCGCTGGTCGGATGCCCCGATCCTCGCGAGCTTCACCGTCTACGACAGCCGGTACTACCTCGGGATCGCTGCGTCCGGCTACCACGCGGGGCCCGTCTTCGGACCGTACGTCGACTACGTCTTCTTCCCGCTCTTCCCGATCCTCGCCCGCGTCGCGTCGCTGTTCACGCTCGGGGATGTGGACCTGGCGGGAGTGCTGGTCGCGAACGCGGCATTCGGAGGCGCGCTGGTGACGCTCTACGCGCTCTCGATCCGCCACCTGACGCGCGACGCTGCCATGTGGAGCCTCGCCTTCCTCGCGCTCGCGCCGGGAGCGGTCGCGTTCGGCCTCGCCTACACCGACAGCCTCTTCCTCCTCCTCGCGGCCGGCGCCTTCCTGGCAGCCGAGACCCGCAGGCCGGCCGCCATGGGGATCCTGCTCGCGCTTGCGGCGCTGACGCGGCCGCCCGGGATCCTCCTCGCGATCCCGCTCTTCGTCCTTCTGCTGCAGGACCCGGTGATGCGAGCACGTCGCGCCTGGATCTGGCTCGTCCTCGGCCCACTGGCGATCGCGGGGTTCAGCATCTTCGTCGGCAGCCTCACCGGGGACCTGCTCGGATGGCTCCACGCCCAGTCGATCTGGTCGCAGCCCGCCTACATCCTCATCGGCCATCCGGGCGCGACGCCGCCTCCCGGCTGGACCGCGCCCCTCGCGTCGCCGGAGCGGATCGCCCTGTCCTACGCCGCGTTCGCCCTGTGGTTCGGGTCGGTGCTCTTCTCCATGTTCCTCTTCGTCTTCTTCCGTCCGGACCGCATGCCGGCGGCGTACTGGCTCGTCGCCCTCCTCCCGTTCGCGAGCATGGCCGCAGCCGGTCGGTTCCTGTCCGCCACCCGCTTCCTGGCCGTGGCGTGGCCCTTCGACTGGGTGCTCGCCCTGCGCCGCTCACGCTGGGTCCGCGTGGTGGTCCCGATCGTCTTCGTCGCCCTGCAGGCCGCGTCCGCCTGGCTCGCGTTCACGTGGAAGATCCACCCGTGACACGACCTCCACGCGCGGCTCGCCCCACGCTGCTCATCTCTTGGCGGCACGGGCAGGCGCATCCCGGCGGTGCAGCGCCGGGATGCGCAGGAGGTCCCAGGCGACACGCAACGCCAGCCCGGGTCTGGCGCGCATGCGCGAGCCGCGCCGGTCCGACCACCTGATCGGCACGATCGCGATCCGATAGCCGCGGCGCCGGGCCAGGTAGATGACCTCGACGTCGAAGACGATGCTGCGGACGCGCTGACGGGCGAACAGGTCGTGCGCGGCGGCGCGCGTGAACCCCTTGAACCCGCACTGGGTGTCGCGGACGGCCCCGACGACCCACGCGGACGCCAGCGCGTGGAACGCACGACCGAGCTGGCGTCGGAAGAGCGGCTGCGTGGCGCGCAGGTCGGAGCCGTCAGCCTGGATCCTGCTGCCGAGTGCCACGTCGTGATCGACCAGGGCCGCGATCAGCGGCACAAGCTGGTCGGGCGGCGTTGCCATGTCGGCGTCGGCGAAGACGATGAGATCAGCGTCGCTCGCGAGCATCCCCGCGCGCACGGCCGAGCCCTTCCCGGCGTGAGGGACGGTCATGACCCTCAACCGGCCTGGGGAGCCGTCGGCGCGCGGTCGAGCCTCCGGCCTGTGATGAACGATGGCCGCCGTGCCGTCCGAGCTCCCGTCGTCGACGACGAGCACACGGACATCATCAGGCAGGGTGGCCCGGGCGGCATCCGCGTCGAGGAACGCGAAGAGCTCGTCCAAGCCCGCGCCGAGGCGAGCCTCCTCGTTGAACGCGGGCAGGACGATGGTGAGGCTCGATGGCTGCATCGGTGGGAGTCTAGTAGTCTCGCGGCCCGAAGTCGGGGATCCGGATCGCCCCGGATCCGCCCGGGACCGGCCCGGGGCGCCCGTATACTCCACGCGATGGAGGGCCCTGCCGGCTCCGACCCGATCGCCGCCCGTCCGGACCCGGACGGCGAGCGCCTCGGCACGCTCTACGCCGAGGCGAAGGACGCGATCGGCTACGCGGCGAACCAGCTGCGCGCCCTGACGGACCTCTACCGCGAGGCGCACCGCGCGGACCTGCGCCGCTGGCACCGCGACCGGGGGTCGCTCGAGCGGATGGATCGCGAGGAGGCACCAGCCGGCATGGCGCGTGCGGACGGCGACGGGACCGCGACGGCCTCCTCGGCCGCCGACGCGGCCGGTCCCGGGCCGGGGGACGCCGAGGACGCCGCGGCGGCGGCCGAGGAGGCGGCGGCGACGGCCGTGCGCCAGGAGCTGCGGCGGTCGGTGGACGTGCGCGGCGCCGCGCTCGGGGAGCGCGAGCGCGATCTCGCCCGGCTCGAGCTCGTGACACGCGGGCTCGAGAACGCGTGGATGTTCCTCGAGGGCACCGCCCCGGCATCGCCCGACGCCGACGACCTGCCCGCCGACGCGGCCGAGATGCGCATGCGCATCCTGGAGGCACGCGAGCAGGAGCGGGTGCGGCTCGCGCAGGAGATCCATGACGGCCCCGCCCAGACGATCGCGAACGCGTTCTTCGAGGTGGACTACGTCGAGCGGCTCATGGAGCGCGATCCGCGGCTGGCGCGGACCGAGATCCGGCACCTGCGCGAGGTCATGCGCCGGGAGCTCGCAGAGATCCGCGGGTTCATCGCGCAGCTCCGGCCGGCCGCGCT
>JALOOH010000067.1 GCA_025454515.1 Chloroflexota bacterium | reverse complement strand
CGGATCTGCTCCCCGAAGTCCACCGCGCCCGACCGGGGCAGCTCGGCCGCGTACTCCTCGTAGGCGACGGCCTGCTCCAGGATCCCGAGCGCGTCCAGGACGCGCGCCTGGTCCTCCAGCCGGCCCGCGAGCACGTCCGCGGCGCGCACCTGATCCGGTGTCATCCCGGCGACGGCCTCCCGGCCGTCGCCGCGGACGATCCGCCGGGCGATCGCCACGACGGAGCCGTGGTCGTCGAGGGAGAGCCGCGCGGAGGCGGCCTTGGCCGCCGCGATCCCGTCGGGGCGGTCGAGTGTCGCGAGCGCATCGTCGTAGCGCGCGCTCCCCAGCGCCCCGGCGACCTCGGCGAGCCCCGCCTCGGCGACCGCCCGGTACTCGGCCGGCGTGACGCCCTCGTCCCGCGCGCGGTCGATCGACGCGATGAGGTCGCGCAGCTCCGACTGGTGCCAGCCCCAGCCGTCGTAGAGGCGGAAGCGGATCCGGTCCCGGAGGCGCTGCACGAGGAGGCGCTGGCCGATCTCGTCAAGGACGACGGGGTCCGCCGGCAGGCCGAGCTCTCGCCAGTGGGACCGCACGAGGCCGAACCCGAACCCATGGAAGTTCTCCACGGTGAGCCGGCGCGCGACCTCGAGCCCGAGCGACCGCTCGAACCGGCCGAGCAGCTCGTCGGTGGCCTTGACGTTGTACGTCAGCACGAGGATGTTCTCGGGCCGGAGGTCGGGCTCGGCCGCGAGGAGCCAGCGGACGCGCTCGACGATGACGGTCGTCTTCCCGGTGCCGGCCCCCGCGAGGACCATGAGCGGTCCGCCGGCCCACTCGACGATCGCGCGCTGCTCCGGCGTGGGCGTGACGATCACGCCAGCCTCCGCGCGACGGCCGGCGGAGCGACGACCACGAGATGGTCCCGCGCCCGCGTGATCCCCACGTAGAGCAGCCGCTCCAGGCGGGGGTCGTCCGCGCGAAGGTCGGCGAGGATGGCGACCTTCTCGTCGAGGCCCTTGAACCGGTGGATCGTCTCGCACAGCACGGTGTCCGCCGGCTGCTCCGGGACCGCCTCGGCAGGCAGGCCGAGCTGGTCGCCCGCGTCGTCCACGCTCCCGTTCCACAGGACCTGGTTCCCGAACCGGCGCGCCTTCCACACGTCGCTCCGGTGAAGGGCCATCCCCACGAGCACGACGACGTCACCGGGCGCCACCCTGCCCTCGTCGATCACGCGGTGGAGGGCGCGGCGGACGGCGTCCACCGTCTCCGCCCCCGGCTCCGCCGCGATCACCTCGACGCCGCCGGGCAGGTCGCGCAGCGCCACGGAGCCGGTGGCACGGCCGGCGAACCGCTCGGCGAGATCGTGGATGTCGCCGGCGTTGCGGCAGTCCTCCTGGAGCACGTACGTCGTGAGCCCCAGCGCCGCGACCTCGTCCGACCGGTAGAGGGACTGGCCCGGGTCGTGGAAGACGTACAGGACATCCTCGTCCGGGTCGTCGAGGAGGAACGGCAGCGACTGGAGCCAGTCGGGGGCGAAGTCCTGGCCCTCGTCCACGACGATCGCGTGGAACCGGTCCGGCGTGCGCTCCACCGCCTCGAGGAACCGGGCGGCGATCGCATCGAACCACGAGGGCAGGTCGGGCGCACCGCCCGGCGTCCCGGGGCCGGGCGGGAGGATCCCGGCGGACTCCTCGAGCCCGCGCGCGAGGTCGTGGAACGTGTGCGCCTCGAGCATCCCGGCGTCGATGAGCTCCGCGAGGGCCGGGTCGCGCCGGAACGCGCGGGCGAGCGGCTGGTTGAAGCAGACGAGCAGCGTCCGGAACCCGTCCCGCGCGAGGCGGCGCGCCCGCTCCATCGCGAGCTGCGTCTTGCCGGTCCCGGCGCCGCCGGAGATCGACGCGCGACGGTTGCCGGCGCACAGGCCCTCGAGGACGCGGGCCTGGTGCGCGGTCATCGTGCGGACGTCGCCTTCCCCGCGCTCCACCGTCCGGCGGAGGATGGGCCGGAGCTCGACGGGTCGGACGACCGCGCGCGCGATGACGTCCAGCGAGCGCTGCGCGATGGGGCGGCCCCCAGCGGCACCGAGCCAGAACGCCCAGGCTCGCTCCATCGCCGCGGCAGCGGCCGCATCCGAGGCGAGGTCCTCCGCGTCCAGGCAGATGGCCCGCGGGGCGTCCAGGCCGATCGCGCGGACGCCGGGCCCGGCCGTCGCCCAGTCGGCGTCCGGGAACGCGGCCGCGTGGCCGGCGGCGGGTGGCTCGCCGACCCAGTCGGAATCCTCCGTGAGCAGCCGGACGAGACGGTGCTTGCCGCGCTCGGCCTGCGCGAACGGCGACATCTGCAGCGCGCGCCGGCCCGCGTACCAGCGCCCCTGCCCGTCCACGCGGACCGTGCCGCCCTTCACCTCGATCACGAGGATCCCGCGCGACGGATCCACGACGAGCATGTCCGTCTCGCCGTCCGCGTTGGCGCTGCCGTCGCCGGGCGCCGCGATCCAGCGGACGTTCCGGTACGCACGCTGGCCATCGGGCAGCGCCGACCGGAGCCGGTCGTACACCACGTCCTCCGGCGAGGCGCCGCCCGTCCCGACGACGTCCGCCGCGGTCCGCTCAGGATCCACGGATGGCCCCCGTGCACCGGCCCGCCGGGCGGCGGACCGCATCGACGGTGAGCGTACCGCGCGGGACTCACCCGCGGATCGCGTCCGGCGCGCCCGGTCCGACCGCGCGGGCGACCCGCGGGACCGGACGGGCCGGGTGGCGCGGGGCGGCCGGGTGCCCCCTCTGCCGGCCACCCCGCACGGGCCCGGCGCGCGGCCGGGCGATGGCATGTCGCGGCCCAGCCGCGCGCGGCGATCGTCACGGGACGAGGTCGTCCGGCGGGTCCGCGACGTCGCGCGGGGCGAGCGCGACGTGGGTCGCACGACCGCGCGAGACCCGCGCCGTCCCCTCGACACGGGCGCCGCGGATGCGCACCTCCACGTCGCCCGGATCGCTCGCGTCCCCTGGGGCGCGCGTGGGGCCGCTCTCGCGCGCATGGACCCGCGTGTCGCTCGCGCGGTCGAGGGCGAGCGCGGCGCGCCGGAGCAGGCGGCCGGCCGCACCCTCGTCGGGCGCGCGGCGGTCCGGCGGCGGGACCGTGCCCGCGTCGATCGCGCGGACCCGCGCACGCCACGCGTCCATGGCCGCGGCCAGGATCCGCGGCCATGCGTCATCGAGCCCCTCCGGATCGTCGAAGGCGTCGAGCCACGCGATCCGCTCGAAGATGCCGACGGCGACCCCGACGGCGCCCGGCGGCAGCGCGAAGGCCGCGGGCGCGCCGACGTCCGACCGCCGGCCGGCCCGCGGATCCCGGCCGAGGAGGATCAGGGTCAGCCCGTCGTGTGACTGGGCGACGACCGGATGGAGCCCGGAGATCGCGTCCGCCACCACGGCCCGCGCACGGCCCGGGTCCACGACCGCTGGGGGCGAGGAGGTCGCCTCGTGGGGGCCGCGAGTGCCGGGCGCGTCGTCCATGCCCGCACCGTGCGCCGCGCCCGTGACAGGTCGGATGGCACGACGGCTCGTGGACCTACCCCGCTTTCGTGGACACCTACCATCGCGGCATCACCGCGGGAAGGGAGTCCACGTTGAGGAGGCACACCCACTACAGCGCAGAGTTCCGCGCCGAGGCGGTCCGCCTCGCGGAGACGTCCGGGCAGTCGATCCGCTCGGTCGCGATGGATCTCGGCATCAGCAACGAGAGCCTGAGCCGCTGGATCGAGCAGTCGAAGGAGCACCCCGCCGGGACGCCGCTCGACGACGAGGAGCGGGCCGAGCTCGAGGCGCTCCGGGCGCGGGTGAAGGTCCTCGAGACCGAGCGCGAGATCCTCCGAAAAGCAGCCGCCTTCTTCGCTTCGGAGACCGAGCGGACCCGGTGACCCGGTACCGCTTCGTCGAGCAGGAGAGGGCGAGGTATCCGGTGCGGATCCTCTGTCGGGCCGTCGGCGTCTCCCCGAGCGGCTACTACGCCTGGCGCAACCGCGGCCCCTCGGCCCGGGAGCGCGCGGACGCGGAGCTCGCCGCGGAGATCCGCCGCTCCCATGCCCGCAGCCGGGGCAGCTATGGCGTCCCCCGCGTCTGGGCCGATCTCGCCGAGGCCGGCTTCCACGTGTCGCGCAAGCGGGTCGCCCGGCTCATGCGGGCCGACGGCCTCGCCGGGGTCCACCGGCGGCGCTTCGTGCGCACGACGATCCGCGACGCGGCAGCCGAGCCGTTCCCCGATCTGGTCGACCGCGACTTCACCGCGACCGGTCCCGACCGCCTCTGGGTCGCGGACATCACCGCGCTGCCGACCCGGGCGGGGCCCTGCTACCTCGCCTCGATCGTCGATGCCTGGAGCCGCCGGGTCGTCGGCTGGAGCATGGCGACCCACATGCGCGCCGAGCTCGTCACGGGGGCGCTCGACGCGGCGGTCGTCCGCCGCCGACCGGCCGACGGCCTCGTCCATCACAGCGACCACGGGAGCCAGTACACGAGCCTCGCCTTCGGCAGGCGCCTGCGCGAGTCCGGGATCGCGGCGTCGATGGGCTCGGTCGGCGACTGCTACGACAACGCGATGGCGGAGAGCTTCTTCGCGACGCTCGAGACCGAGCTCATCGACCGCTCGAGCTGGGCGACCCCGGCGGAGGCGAAGGCCGCGGTCTTCGAGTGGATCGAGGTCTTCTACAACCGGATCCGCCGTCACAGCAGCCTCGGGAACCTGTCTCCCGAGCAGTTCGAGGAGCGCTATCGTTCGAACCCGGCCGCCAGGGCCGTGTGACGCAGCACCGTCCACGAAAGCGGGGCAACTCCATCGACGGGAGCGTCGTCGCCGGCGCCGGCGACGGATCAGACGCCGGTGCGGGCCTCGATCCTCCCGTCGGCCACCGCGGCCTTCAGCTCCGCGAGGTCGCGCTCGGTCCGGTCCGCGTATGCCTCCGCGAACGAGGTCATCGACCGCTCGAACGCCGAGCCCGACCCCAGGTACCCCGCGAGCATCACCGGGTCCCCGGAGCGCGCGTGCGCACGCGCGAGCGCCGCACCGCAGAGCCGGGCGTACGCGTCGAGGTCGGCCGGCCGCATCGCCGCGACGTCGAAGCTGCCCTTCCAGTCGCGAAGCTGGCGCCAGTAGTAGTCGTGGCCGTCGTCGTCCGAGCCCCATCCGAGGAACGCATCCGACGCCGCCTGGACGATCCGCTGCCCTGCGACGACGCGCTCGCCGTGGCTCCGCAGCCTGCTCCTGCCGAGGAACCGCTCCAGCACGGAGGCCTGCGCCTCCTTCACCTGCAGGAAGAGCGGGTCGTCCCGGCCCGCGGAGAGGTAGGCGACGAAGCACCGCGTCCCGACCGACCCCACGCCCACGACCTTCAGCGCCGCATCCGTCAGCCGGTAGCGGGCGAGCAGGGCGCGGCGATCGCTCACGAGCGTCCGGCGAAACCGCTCGAACCGCCGTCCGAGCCGGTCGAGGTCCACGAGGTCCGGCCGATGGACGATGAGCGGCGGCGACTCGGCGATCCGCTCCTCGCCGGTCGCGGGGTCCGTCCGGAGCTCGAGCGCATGGGTGGCGTCGCGCTCGAGCGCCTTCCCGGCGACCTCCCGGAGCATCCGCGCCGCCGGCCCGCGTGCCGTGGCCGCGACCTCGGCCTCGTCGATGTGCGCGTACCAGACGTCGAGCGTCCGGAGCCGCGCGAGCGACCGGGTCACGCGCCGATAGGCCTCCGTCGCCCGTCGCGCGGCCGCGAGCCCATCGGCCCGTGGGTGGCCCATCGACCGCGACGCGACGACGGCGCTCGCCGCGAGCCGCTTCACGTCCCACTCCCACGGACCCGGGAGCGTCTCGTCGAAGTCGTTCACGTCGAAGAGCAGGTCGCGCTCGGGCGACGCGTAGAAGCCGAAGTTCGCGACGTGCGCGTCACCGGCGAGCTGGACCCGGATCCCGCTCGAGGGCGTCGGCGCGAGGTCGGCCGCCATGACGATGGCGGCGCCGCGGAGGAACGCGAAGGGGGACGCGATCATGCGGCCGTAGCGGATGGGGACCAGGTCGGGCACGCGGCTCGTCGCCTGCTCCTCGAGGAGGGCGACCGGATCCGGGCGCTCCGCAGCGGGCTCCCAGTCGGCGTGCGCCTCGCGGGGGAGCTTCTCGCGCAGGGCGCGCCCCGCGTCGTAGCGGGCCGCGCGGTCGGGGTCCGATCGCATGGAGAGCCGCGTGGGCGGCGGGGGCTGGAACGGCCTGGCGGTCCGGGTCACGCGCGAACGATACAGGGCCGCGCGCGGCGCTTCGGGGCCGCGCGATGGCGTCCCGGCCGCGCGCGCAGCCGCGTCAACGCGCGTAGGCTGCGACCCGTGAGCCCCGCCCGCCCAGACGCGACGACCGCCGCACCCCGCACCGTCCTGCTCGTGTGCGGGGAGCCCGAGCGCGGCGACGACGGCGCCGCGCTCGCGGCCGTTGCGGCCCTGCCGCCGCTCGTCGCCGCACGCGCGACGATCGTCCGCTGCGGCCAGCTCGACGTGGATCACCTCCTCGCGGTGCCGGACGACGCTGCCTGCGTCGTCGTGGACGCGGCGGTCGGCGTCGCCCCCGGCGAGGTGGTCGCGATGCCGCTCGCCGATCTCGCGGACCGGGCCGGTCGCGGCGCGCCCCGGTCGTCGCACACGCTGCCGCCCGACCAGGTCGTGAGCCTGGCGGCCGCGCTGCGGGGCAGCCCTCCCGAGGGCGTCTTCGTGGGGATCGGCGGTCGGGCCTTCGGGCTCGGCGCAGGGTTGTCCCCCGAGGTGGCGGCGGGTCTGCAGGCGCTGACGGACCGGATCGTCGACGAGATCCTCCGGCCCCCGCACGCGCGCCGTCCTGGGTAGCGGCCGGGCGCCCGGGCCGACCACGGTCCACGCCGACCGCGGCCCACGCCGGGCACCACGGCGGGGACCACCGGGGCGACGGCCGGGAGCGGTGGAGCCGACGGCCGTCGGGCGGCCGCGCGGATGGTCCGGGCCCCCGCGGGCCATGGGGCACCGGGGCCGGCATCGTTCGGCCCTCGCCCGAACGGAGGCCCGGCCCGTAGCCTCGCACCATGGGAGACACGGCGGCGCTCGTCGCGGCGCTCAACGCGACGTGGTTCGGATCAGGATTGCCGCCCGACGCGCAGACGCGCCTGGCGGACATGGGACGCCTGGAGACGTACCCCACGGGCACGGAGCTCCTGACCGAGGGAGAGGTCTGCGAGGAGGTCGGCGTCGTCATCGCCGGCCGGATGGCGCTCCGGACCCTCGTCCCCGAGCGCGGGATGGTCACGATCCTCACGATCGAGCCCGGCGACATCTGGGGCTGGTCGGCGATCGTCCCCCCCTACCGCGGGACGTCCACCGTCGTGACGATCGAGCCGGTCACGTCGGTCGTCTTCGAGGGGGCGGCGCTCCGCATCGCTCTGCGGGAGGATCCGCACCTCGCCCAGGTCCTGTACCCGCGCATCCTCGTCGCGGTCTCGCGCCGCCTGGCGGCATCGCGCCTCCAGCTCCTCGACCTCTTCGCCCGCGACGCGACGGGCGGATCCTGAGCCCGCCCGGAGGTCGCGCACATGATGACGACGGAGATCACGCGGCCCGAGCGGACGACGACGGCCGGCCGCTGGTACCTCGATCGCGCGGGGCTGGACGACCTCGTCGCGGCGCTCGCGGCCGACGGGCGGACGGTCATCGGCCCCACCGTGGCGGACGGGGCGATCGTCTATGACGAGATCCGGGCGTCGGCCGACATGCCCCACGGCGTCGGTGACGTCCAGGTCGCCGGTCGCTACCGCCTCACGAAGCGCGACGACGCGCGCGTCTTCGGCTACGTCGTGGGCCCCACGAGCTGGAAGCGATGGGTGTTCCCGCCGACGATCGAGCTGAACACGGGGCGGCGGGCCGGCCACCGGGTGGAGTTCGCGCCTATCCGACCGCGCCCCGAGCGGCTCGCGTTCATCGGCGTCCGCGCGTGCGAGATCGCCGCGTTCGGCGTCCAGGACCGCGTCCTCGACGCAGGCCCGTTCCGCGACGCGGACTACGCCGCGCGCAGGGCGTCCGCGTTCATCGTCGCCGTCCAGTGCACGACGGCCGAGACGACGTGCTTCTGCACGTCGATGGGCACCGGGCCGGAGGTCGAGAGCGGGTTCGACCTCGCGCTCACAGAGCTCGACGAGGGCTTCCTGCTCGACGTCGGGTCGCCCGCGGGACAGCAGCTCGTCGAGGGCCCGCTCGCCAAGGCGATCCGCCCGGCGACGCCGGTCGAGGTCTACACGGCGGCCGCGGACGTGGCCGCCACGCGCGCGCGGATCGGCGACCCGCTCCCCACCGCCGGCCTCCACGACCGGCTCCTCGCCCAGCTCGACAACCCCCGCTGGGCGCAGATCGCCGAGCGCTGCATCACGTGCGGCAACTGCACGCTGGCCTGCCCCACGTGCTTCTGCACGAGCGTCGTCCAGAAGACCGACATGGAAGGCATCGGCGCGACGAACGAGCGCTCGTGGGACAGCTGCTTCAGCCCCGGCTTCGCCCGGGTGGCGGGCGGCTCGTTCCGGAGCCGGCCGCGCGACCGGTACCGCCAATGGCTCACGCACAAGTTCGGGACGTGGTGGGACCAGTTCGGCACGGCGGGATGCGTCGGCTGCGGCCGGTGCATCACGTGGTGCCCGGTGGGGATCGACGTCCGCGAGGAGCTCATGGCGATCGCACCGCCGATCGCGCTGTCGCCCGAGCCGACCCGCGTGGAGCCCGTCGCCGCGAGCTTCGACGACTTCGTCGTGGCCCAGGTCGTCGCGACGCGCCTCGAGACGGCGGACACGGTGACGCTCACGCTGTCGGGTGCCGACCCGGCGTTCAGCAAGGGCAGTCTCGGCCAGTTCGCGATGGTCTCGATCCCGGGGTTCCCGCCGCTGCCGATCTCGATCAGCCGGTTCACGGTGGACGGGATCGAGCTGACGATCCGCGGAGCCGGCCCCGCGACGAGGGCGATGTGCGCCCTCAAGGTGGGCGACCAGCTGGGCCTCCGCGGGCCGCTCGGCAACAACTGGCCGATCGACCGCGCCGTCGGGCGCGACCTCGTGATCGTCACCGGCGGCATCGGGCTCGCGCCGCTCCGGCCGGTGATCCACGCGCTCGCCGCCGACCGCCGCCGCTTCGGCGACGTCCGCCTGTACTACGGCGCCCGCACCCCGGCGGACATCCTCTACCGCGAGGAGATGGAGCGCTGGGCGTCGCGCGGCGGGATCGAGGTCCACCTCACCGTGGACCGCGCCGGCCCCGAGTGGGAGGGGCGCGTGGGCGTGGTGACGCAGCTGTTCGACCAGGCCCAGTGGGAGGGCGCGAACGCGATCGCGTTCGTCTGCGGGCCCGAGCGGATGATGCAGGCGACGGCGAACACGCTCGCCGGCCGCGGCGTCACGACCTCCCGCATCTACGTCACGCTCGAGCGGCACATGGAGTGCGGCATCGGCCTCTGCGGCCACTGCCAGATGGGTCGCTTCTTCGTCTGTCGGGACGGCCCCGTCTTCTCGCTCGAGCAGCTCGGCGACACGTTCGGCCGGGAGGGCATCTGATGGCTGCCATGGCGCAGAAGGCCGACCGCGGACGCCCCGGCGAGCACGGGCACGCGGCCCGGGGCGGGACGCCCCGGCCCCGCGTGGGCGTCGTCAAGCTCGCGAGCTGCGACGGCTGCCAGCTCACCATCCTGGACCTCGAGGACCACCTCCTCGAGCTGTCCGAGCACTTCGAGATCGTGGACTTCCCGGAGGCCAGCTCCGCGCGCTCCAACGGTCCGTACGACGTCCTCTTCGTCGAAGGGTCGGTCAGCACGCCCGACCACCTGCGCCGCATCGGCGAGCTTCGCAAGCAGGCGCGCGTCCTCGTGACGATCGGCGCCTGCGCGACGTCGGGCGGGATCCAGGCGCTGCGCAACTGGGCGGACCACGACGCGTATCGCGCCGCGGTCTACCCCACGCCGGAGTACGTCGAGTCGCTCGCCCGCTCCACCCCGATCTCCGAGCACGTCTCGGTCGACTTCGAGCTCCGGGGCTGCCCGATCAGCCCCGAGCAGCTCATCGAGCTGCTCACCGCGCTCGTGACCGGCCGGCGGCCGCAGCTGCGCGACGAGGCCGTGTGCATGGAGTGCAAGCGCCGAGGGATCGTCTGCGTCATGAGCGCGCAGGGGATCGCGTGCCTCGGCCAGGTCACCCAGACCGGGTGCGGCGCGATCTGCCCGCGGATGGGCCGCGGGTGCTACGGCTGCTTCGGCCCGCGCGAGCAGGCGAACGCGGCCGGGCTCGCCCGCTGGTTCCAGGCATCGGGCGAGCGGTCGGCCGAGGAGGTCGGGCAGCTCTTCGCCGGCTTCACCGCGTACGCGGAGCCGTTCCGCAGCGCGATCACGGACCTCGGTGGGACGCGCGGCGCGAGACGGTCGGGAGGCGGCGGGTTCATCGCCGCAGGCGGCACGGGCGCCGGTCGCGCGTCGTATCTCGCGGGGACGCGGCGGATGGAGGGCATCGACGATGACGGCCGCTGAGTCCGCCGCCCGGGAGAAGGTCTACGAGGTCGACGAGCTCACCCGCGTGGAGGGCGAGGGCTCGCTCGTCCTCCAGGTGCGGAAGGGGAAGGTCGTCGAGGCGCGCCTGAAGATCTTCGAGGCCCCGCGCTACTTCGAGCAGCTCGTCGTGGAGCGGACCCCCGACGAGGTCATCGACATCGTCGCCCGCATCTGCGGGATCTGCCCCGTCGCGTACCAGATGAGCGCGGTGCACGCGTTCGAGGACTGCTTCGGCGTGAAGGTGGACCCCGAGGTCCGCGCCCTCCGCCGGCTGCTCTACTGCGGCGAGTGGATCGAGAGCCATGCGCTGCACATCTACCTGCTCCACCTGCCCGACTTCCTCGGGTACGAGTCGGCGATCGCGCTCGCGCAGGACGACCGACCGGCGGTCGAGCGCGGCCTCCGGATGAAGAAGGTCGGCAACGAGATCCTCGCGATCCTCGGCGGCCGCCCGATCCACCCGGTCAGCGTGCGCGTCGGCGGGTTCAGCCGGGCTCCTCGCCGGTCGGAGCTGGAGCCCCTCCGGGCGCCGCTCGCGCAGGCCCTCGAGGATGCGAAGGAGACGGTCCGCCTCGTCGCCGGCCTCGCCGCGCCGGCGTTCGAGCGCGAGCCGCGGATGGTCGCGCTGCACCATCCGAAGGAGTACCCGTACAACCACGGGCACATCCAGAGCACCGATGGGCTCGACCTGCGCCCGTCCGACTGGGACCGCGCGTTCCGCGAGGTCCAGGTCGAGGGCACCATGGCGCTCCACGCGCGCACGAAGGACGGCGGGACGTATCTCCTCGGCCCGGCGTCGCGGATCGTCCTCGACGCGGAGCAGCTGCACCCGGTCGCCCGGGAGGCCCTGGCCGCCACGGGCATGGTGGACGCGATCCGGACGAACATCTACTGGAGCATCCTCGCCCGGGCCGTGGAGCTGATCCATGCGATCGCCGAGGCGATCGACCTGATCGATTCGTACCGGCCGCCGATCGAGGCGCGGGTCGCCTGGGGCCCCCGACCGGGCGTCGCGGCCTGGGCGACGGAGGCGCCGCGCGGCCTGCTCTTCCACCGGTACGAGGTGGACGAGCGCGGCCGCGTCGCGCACGCGCAGATCGTCCCGCCGACGAGCCAGAACCAGGGCGCGATCGAGGACGACCTGCGGGAGTTCGCGCCGTCGGTGCTCGACCTGCCGGACGACGAGGCCACCCTGCGCCTGGAGCAGCTGATCCGGAGCTACGACCCCTGCATCAGCTGCGCGACGCACTTCCTCGACGTGCGGATCCTGCGCGACTGACGACAGGGGCGGCGTGAAGGGGGATCCGGCGGAGGGATCGCCGCCGGCCGGGGCGGTCGCGGATCCGGCCGGGGCGGTCGCGGATCCGGCCGGGGCGGTCGCGGATCCGGCCGGGGCGGTCGCGGATCCGGCCGGGGCGGTC
>JALOOH010000066.1 GCA_025454515.1 Chloroflexota bacterium | reverse complement strand
GTCACCGCGATGAGGTGGGCCCGGTCCCGGATGTGCCGGAGCGGGGACGGGGTGTCGAACGGGAGGTACGAGGTCGGGAAGCCGGCCTTGCGGATGGAGTCCGCCAGCCGCTCTGACGAGACGCCCTGCGCCCGGGTCGCCCCGATGATGTAGCGCATCGTGTCCCGAGTGGTGCTGTCGATGCCCTTGACGAGCGTGGCCGCGTGCCGGCGGGCGGCTCCCTCGGCTGCCGGGTTCGCGAGCGCGAACGGGGTGTCCCGGAGCGACGCGACGCGCTTGGCCGCACCGCCCCGGTACTGGTATTCGTGCTCGATGTCGGCCGGCGACTTCCACGGCGCCGGGGGTGGGCGGTACGTCTGCGCCGCCTCGCTCGCCGGCATCTCCGGCAGCGACTCCCGGAAGCGCTGCCAGCCCCACGCCATGCCCGCCATCTGGGCCTCGGCCATGCCGTCCATGAAGCGGTCCCGCGTCTCGTCCGCGACGCGGTCGAAGTGCTCCGCGATGGCAACCTCGGCCCCCGGGGTCGCGGGGTTCACAGGGTCGGCGTCCAGCCGGTCCGCGAGCAGCGTCAACTGCTCCCGGAGCATGCCCGCGACGAACGTGTACAGCGCCCGCTCCAGCGGGAGCCCGTCAGCCAGCCGTCTTCTTCGTGCGAGCGCGGCGCGGGCTGCCTCCAGCACCATGACGGTCGTCGCCCGGACCGCCGCCGCTGCCGTCCACGAGCGTCCGGGTGAAGGCATCCAGAGCCTCCCGGAACTGCGTCTCGGGGAGGGGCGCGGCGGGTGCCGCCATGTCGTCGCCAAGGTCCAGCCCTCCCGCCTCGTCGTCCTCGTCCTCGCCTCCCGGCGGGTACATCTCGGCCAGCACCTCGTCGATGTCCTCGACCCCGAGCGCCTCCATGAGCAGCCGCGACAGGAGTTGGTCGGGCATCGTGTTCGCCCGGCTCCCGGAGGCGCCGAGCGTCGCCGCCTGCACGATGGCCGACACGCGTGCGGTGACGTCGTCTTCCAAGATGTCCACGAACGACACGTCGGGCACGAGTTCCACGGGCCGCATCGGCTGCGTGGTCACGACGGTCCCCGTCGCCGTGTCGAAGATGGGCTCGTCGCCCGCCTCGGGCGCGTCCGGGTCCGGTTCCTGCTCCGGCACGTCGTTGTCCTGCCGGGCCCGCCGGAGGTCGTACGCCACGATGTCCGTGAGCACGTCGCCCCAGAGCGACTGCCGCGCGCTCATCATCAACTCGGTCGGCCGGTCGAGCGTCTTCGCGGTCGCGAGGTTGCCGGCGTCCGCGTTGCCGAACAGGATGGTCTCAGGCACGCCCGCGCCGGCCGCGACCATGAGCCCGAGCCGGCGACCCTCTTCCGGGTTCGGGGCTGCGCCGGCGGTCTTGAGCGGGGTGATGTCGTTGCCCTCGACGCCGACCCATGCGGCGCCCGTCTGCGGGGGCGGGTTCGTCTCGGTCGGGGCGGTGGAAGTGACCGTCGTGGCGAGGCGGCTCTTCACAGACGCGGCGCTCGCCCGGGTCTTGGTGGTGAACTTCCACGCGAAGCGCGCGAGGGCCCGCTTCACGGTCGCGTAGTCGGACAGGTCGCGCGAGACGGCCCGGGCCCAGTTCAGCGAGGCGAAGATGGTCGGCACGCCGAACTTGCCGCCGGTGAGCCCGCCGTCCTTGACGTGCACGACGGGGCTGTCCCAGTGCACCTCGCCCTCGTCGGTCCCGTCGCCCCAGCGGCGGGGCTTCTGGGGCGGGTCGTAGTACAGGTCCGGGTAGTAGTCCACGCGCTGCTCCGCGACCGGGCGCCCCTGCCCGTCGCGCGACTTGCGCGTCCAGCGGCGCGCGTAGTACCAGACCTCGGCGTCGTCGTCGGGGTTGCGGATGATGTCGCCGGCGACCATCTGGAACGTCGGGATGACGCGGACCTTGGTGACCTCGCCGCGCCGGCCGAACAGGGCGTAGAAGCGGTTGCCCTCGTACGTCAGGGCCCGGTCGTTCGCAAGCAGCGCCGCCTGCCCGACGAGCGCCGCGATGTTGCCGCGGTCAGAGAGGAAGCGCTGCACCCGGTCGTTCGCCGCGCCCTTCCCGCTGATGGTGACGCCCTGCCCGAAGACGTAGACCGCGATGACGTCCACGGCGTGGTTGATGAGCGGGTTCGCGAGGTACATCGTCTGCGCGTCCCGGATGACGCGGCGAAGGTGCTCGCGGTCGAGGTCGAGGTCGGAGCCGGACGCGTCGATACGCTCCCAGCCGGAGTCCTCGGTCAGGAACTCCAGTTCAGCGATGCGCTCCTGAAGCATCGCCACCTCGTGCTCGGTGGCGAGCGACTCGTACTCGTCCGCCTCCATGCCGAGCAGGCGGATGGTCGCCGGGTGCTCGCCGTCCGTCGTCGTGGTCATGCCGTCCTCCCGCTGCCCGCCCGGGGAGGATGCTACACCGGCCCCGGCAAGACGGAACCCCCGGGACCACAGCCCCGGGGGTCGCGCCGTGAGGAGTCTAGCGCCCGTAGCCGTTGGGCCACAGCGCCTCGTGGAGCCAGAGGTCCTCGTCGGCCTCGGCCTGCAGCAGGCAGTTGCCGGCGCCGTCCTCCAGCCATCGCTCGTACGCCTGCTCGGCGGCCGCGGTGGCCTCCCAGCCGGCCTCGTCCTCGCGCCGCTCCAGTTCCGCGAGCGCCTCGATGGCGGCGCGGTTCACGCGGGCGGTAGCCGGAGCGGTCGAGTCCCCGCGCGACATCTCGATAAGGGCCTCGTCGCTGAGGGTCTTGATGTACTCGAACATCTTCGGTTCTCCTTCATCCGGGGAGGTCGCCCCGGGTCGATGAGTGCACACTACGCCCTGCACGTAGACTTGTCAACCCCGAATCTTGCGCGGCGGTGACAGGGCGCACCTGAGCACGGCGGGCCCTCGCGTCCTCGCGCTGCCGGCGTCGGCGCTCGGCCGGCGTCAGGTCGCAGCAGTCGCAGCCCGGGACCTCGCGCCACGGTGGGCGCCGGCGGCGCGGGTCACCTTGATGTTGCTCATCTCGCCCCCTTCCCTTCGGCTGCCCGGCACTTGGCGCACCGGCATCGGTTCTCGGGGGCCTCGTACAGGTACGGGGCTCCGTCGTGGGTGAGTTGGTGCCGGTTGAGGTTCGACCACATCCCGGACTTGGTGCCGCCCCCGACCACGTGCCCGCAGAACGGGCAGGGGTGAGAGCCGCGGTAGAGTCGCATCCTCCGGTACATCCCTCGTCCCCCTTACGCGGCCTGCAGCCGCATGACGCGGTCCACGCGGAGCCGGTCCGGGCGAGCCGGCTGGTCGTCGCGCCGCAGCATGAGCGTCACAACGCGGTGGTCCCGGATGATGGCCCACAGTTGGTTGCCGTTGGACTCGGTCCAGTAGGCGCCGCGGGGCTCCGGGAGGGTGGTCATCAGCACCGCCACGCTGCCGTTCACGCGCCCCGCCACGTCCGCGGCCGCCGCCAGCACCTTCTGGCCGGAGAGTCCGGCAGCAGCGATGCGGGTGAGGGCCCGGTCCGTCGCGTGGCTCGTGGTGTTCATGGTCGGGTTCATGGGTGCTACTGTGCACCCTCGCAGTAGACTTGTCAACCCCCTGCGGGCCCGACTTATCCACATCCTGTGCACCAACGCACCGCGCGCCTAGAACCCGGGCGCGATGTCCACCGGCTCGTCCCAGACGATGACGCCCTCATAGTCCTCGGGCTCGGAGAGCGCGAACGCCTGCACGACGGCGTCGCCCTTGTCGGTGCTCCGGCCGAGCCGCTTGCGGATGTCGTCCTTGCCCTCCACGGTGATGCGTCCGCCGGAGGCGACCCGGTAGAGCGGCGTGACGAGGTCCCCGAGCAGTTCCTCGTCGGGCGGCAGTGCCACGGTCGGGTCGAAGCCCGGGTCGAGCATCTCGCGGAGGTTCCACCACGCGGCGGCGCGGCGGTTCGCGAACAGCAGTTCGCCCGAGCGGTCCCGGTGCTCGGAGCGCCCGGCGGCGTTGAAGGCGACGGCCGGGAGCCCCCGCTCCCGCAACTGGTCCACGACGCCGGCGCCGAGCCCGACCACGTCCACGACCGCGTGCCCGCCCCGGTTCGCCCGGAGGATGCCCGAGACGTGTCCCGTCGTCTCCGTCGTCTCGGCCTTGACGTAGACCCGGAGGTCGCTGATGGCGTCCCCGTGCCGGAGCGCGAGCACGGTGCGGTCCTCCCCGAAGCGCGCTACGTCCACGCCGACGTTCACGAACGGGGCGTAGCCGCCGTCCAGCATCCGCCAGCGCTCCATCGCCGCCTCCACCCACGCGATGGGGATGACGGACTGCGCGTCCTCGACGGCGAACTCCCCGAGCACGCGGTTCTGGTAGATGGCCGAGCCCTCGCCCCATTGCCGGCGGCGCTGCTCGACCCACTCGGTGCTGATGCGCCCGGCCGCGATGGCCTCGGTGACGGTGACGTGCCGCGCCCACCAGTCCTCGTACCCGGTGCGCCGGTGGTGGATGTCCGCGAAGCGCCCCACGGGCGCGCCCGGGGTCGAGCCCGCCCACGCGAACGCGTCGCGCCCGCCCGTGCCCGCGCCAGAGAAGGCGCCCTCGGAGGCGTCGAAGGTCGCGGGCAGGATGGACTTCGCCTCGTCGTACACGTACAGGAGTTGGTCGGCGTGCGCTCCCTCGATGAGTTCAGGCCGGTTGGAGGCGACCGCGAACGCCTGCCCGTTGCGCAACTTGACCGACATCTGCAGCAGTTCGCTGCCCTCCCTCCAGCCGAGCGAGGGGCGCACGAGGCGGGCCCACTTGTGCACCTCGGGCCAGAAGAAGTTGCGCAACTGCGACCACGAGCCGGCGGTCGAGATGGCCTTCCAGTCCGCGTGCGCCCGCTCCCTCGTGTCGATGAACCACAGGAACACCCACGCCGAGAGCGCCGTCTTCCCGAGCCCGTGCGGGCCGCGGGCCGATGCCCGGTGATGGCGCCCGAGCGCCGCCATCGCCTCGGCCTGATAGGGCGTCGGGTCGGCGTCCGGGAGCCGCTCCCGGACCCAGCCGAGCGGGTCCTCCCAGTATTGCCGGACGGGCGGCCGGGTGCGCCGGTGCTGGATGCGGGCGACCGCGAGCGGGATGTAGCCGAGCGCGACCTCCCCGGGCATCTGACGCGTCGGGACGGCCATGCGCTAGGTCCGCCGGAAGGACGCCGCGTGTTCCTCGTACAGCCGCTCCACCTCGGCCATGACCTCGTCCGGGTCGAGCCCCGTCTCGTGCGCGACGCGCTCGACCGTCGCCCGGATGTCCACGCTGACCTTGCGGCCCCAGTTCAGCGGGTCGCGGCGCTCCAAGTACCACATCGCGGAGGTCACCGAGGGCTTGACCTCGGCGCGGATGACGTTGCCTCGGTCGTCGTACACGGCGGGCCGGCCGAAGGCGTCGTCCACCACGACGGTCACGGCGCGAACCCGGGCCTGCGACTCGGCCTGCTCGACCGCGCGTCGGAAGGATGCATCCGCGTGCATCCAGCGCCGCATGGTGACCGGGTCCATGTCCACGAAGCGGGCCGAGTCCTCGCGCGTGTTGCCGGCCCGGAGCAGCCGGAGCACGGCCTCCCGCGTCTCGGGCGTGCGGTGCGTCCGGCGGCCGCTCACAGCGTGCCTCCAGAGGCGCCTAGAACGGCCTCAGACGGGCGCACGGTCGGGGTCGGGTATCCGGGGAGCATCTCCGTTCCTCCTGTCCGCTGGAGCGTCCCACGGTATCACCCCGTCCGCGGCCGGAGCCCAGCCCCGGGAGAACTCGTCGGGCGTGGCGAGCATGGCGCCGCGGTGCAGCAGCCGGCGGACTTCCTCGGCCTCCATGCCGAGCCGGCGGCCTATCTCGGGAGGCTCCACGCCGAAGGACGCGAGTTCCGCGACGATGTCCGCCATCCTGACCACGAGGTGCGAGCCCCGGGCCCGGTTGTGCCGGATGGTCGCCATGCGCTGCGACGCCGGGTCGAGCCCGCGGAGCCTCGCGACCGGCACGAGCCCGCCCGTGAGCGCCGCCACCTCGGGGTCGCGGGAGGCGAGCGTCCAGCGGTGGAAGCCGTCCACTATCTCGCCGTCCTCGCGCGCCACGATGGGCTGCGTCCAGCCGTTCTCCAGCAGCGAGAGCCGGAGCAGCGCCATCTCGGGGCGCGCCACCTTGTTCGGGTTGTAGTCGTTCGCGTGAAGGGCCGAGACGGGGAGCCACTCGATGCTCGCGACGGGCTGCCGCTCCCGGCCGGTCGGTGCGCTCATGCCGTTCCTCCTGTTGGCGATGTTGCGGAGGTTGCCAATCCCGCAACCCCGACAACCCCGGCCACGCGCGTTCGCCGCGTTCGCGTGTTGGCAACGCCGCTCACGTCGCCACCTCGTCCATCCTGCCGGCCGCCCGGAGCGCCTCTATCTCGGCCCGGTACGCCGGCCAGCGCTTCTCGTTGCCGGGCACGGCGGCCGCCCGGCGGTGCTTGTAGTCCCCGTGCACGGCCATGTGGTAGAGCCCCTTCCAGCAGACGCCCGAGACGGGGTGCGGGACGGACGGGGCGATGGGGTCGGCGGTGCGCCGGTAGTGCCAGCGGACGAACGTGCCGAGCCGGGAGGCGACCCGGGGTTGATGCTCTTGCGGGTGTTGCTCGATTGCGGAACGCACGAAGTCCCGCCACGGCATCCCGTCCGGCTTCTCCGCGAGCGACTTGAACGCGTAGAGTTCCGAGCGCGAGTAGCGGGCCGCGGTCGCCGCGCCGGGCACCCGGTCGAGCATCCGGTCCCATATCTCCGGGAAGCACAGCGAGAACATCCAGAGGTTCTGGATAGGCTCCTCCCCGAAGGGCGGGGCGCAGCGCTGGTGCTGGGGCGGGACGCCGGCCATCGCCATGAGGTCGTACGCCTCGTTGTAGTCCCAGCCCTGCGAGCGGATGGCGAGCCACACGTCCGAGAGGTTCCAGTCGTACACCGGGTACAACTTCACGTGATTGCGGTAGCCGGGCACGAGCGACGGGACCATCCAGTTGTCGTACAGCCGGGTCGAGACGGACCGGCGGCGGTTCGGGGCCTCGGCTGCCCGGATGCCGAGCACGACGCCGACGTTGCCTCGCGACGGCGGGTTGATGAGGGCGTTCAGTTCGGGGATGGAGAGCCGCTCGTCCGGGGCGGTCGGGGCGAGCGGGATGTGCGTGATGCCCTCCGGCGGGCGGGGCCGGACCCAGAGGTGCTCGACCTCTGGGGCCCACGGGTACCACTTCGGCTGCTCGACCGAGCAGGCGTTGCGGTGCTTGACCGGGAACGTGTACCACTCCAAGTCGATGTCCGGCTCGGCGGCGATGCGCCGCACGTACGCCTCCGTCTCGTACGGGATGGCTTCCTCGTCAAAGAAGAACACCCGGAGCCGCTGCCCGCGCCGGCGCGCCTCGTCCAGCGAGACGTGGAGGGCGACAGTCGAGTCCTTCCCGCCCGAGAACGACACGGCGACCTCATCGAAGCGGTCGAACGCGACGGCCATGCGCTCGCGGGCGAGGGTGAGCACGTCCTTGTCGAGCGTCACGGTCGGGTAGCGGTCCCGGGTCCGGCCCGTCAGGAGGTTGACGCCCTTGCGGCTCACGTGACCGTCCTCAGGAAGTCCGCCGCGCCCGGGATGCCGTAGGCGGCCGCCTCCCGGACCCGGTCCGCCTCCCAGTCCCACACGCGCGCCCACGGCCCCCGGCGCGGCCACGGGACCATGCTGCCGTTGCGGAACCCGCCCGGGCCGGCGTAGCAGGGCGGCAGCCCGAGCCCCTCCCGCTGCAGCAGGGCGAAGACGGCCTCGTGCGGCCAGTCCATGATGGGCGACCAGCGGCGTGTTCCACGTGAAACGTAGTCGCCTCCCGGACCGCACCAGTTGCCGTCCAGCCGCCGGCGCCCGGTCAGGATGATGTCGAGCCGCTTCCGGGCGAAGTAGATGTCCTGCGCCCGGTTGTGCGTGATGTCCGACCACTTGGTCCGGCCGGCGAGGTCCGGGAAGAGCATCGCCGGGTGCGCCCGGAGCCACGCGAGGTCCTGCCCAGTGTCGAGGATGTCCACGTAGGCGGGGCGGTGCTCCCGGACCCACGCCAGCATGGAGTGGTACGAGAGCCCGAGCGCCGTGCCGTAGACGCCGCCGACGATGTCGAGCCCGGCGCGCTCCGCGACCCACGTGACCACGATGGCGTCCTTCCCGCCCGACCACGCGATGCCGACGCGGAGCCCGCCGGCGCGGTGCCGCATCTCGTGCGCCGTTCGGTCGATGAGCGCGTCCAGCCGCTCGTCCGGGAACACCTCCCGGGCGCGCTCCCAGCCGGCGGCCCAGACGGACGGGTCGTTGATGATGTGCTTGCGGCCGAGCACGTTACGCCGTCCCGGACCACTCCCGGGCGATGCGGAGCAGGGCCTCGGCCTGCGTGCCTCCCGCGGAGCGGAGCACCGCCACGACCTCGTCCCGCTCGTGCGGGAGCATGGAGAACGCGATGGTGACGTAGTCGCCCGGGTCGGGCCCGCCGTCGTTCAGGGGGCCGGCCTTGCCGTACGAGGTCAGGAACCCGGTCGCGCCGGCGGCGAGCCGGCCGGTGATGCGGAGCAGTTCGTCCACGTCGTCCCGGCCGTAGGCGGTGCCGTCCAGCGCGTTCGCGTTCGCGAGTTCGGTGAGCAGGGTCGCCAGCAGTTCGTCGTCGTCCCGGCCGACATCATGCGTCCGGTTGTCGGCCACCATGATGCGGACGGCCGTCTCGTCGTCCACGTCCACGAACAGGACATCGATGGCGTCCCACCCGAGCGCGGCGGCAGCGCGGTAGGTGTGCGAGCCGGCGACGATGTGGTGCGGCGGCTCCGGGCGCCGCTGCACGACGATGGGGCGGTACTGCCCGAACGTCCGGAGCGACTCGGAGATGGCCCCGATGTCACCCTCGCGCGGGTTGCGGGGGTGCGGGATGAGGGTGTCGAGGGTGACCCGCTCGACACGGGGGACGGGTTCGGTCATGCCTCTGAGACTATCACCGCCCGGTTCCGACGCATCCCGAGCCACGTCAGTCCGCCGGAGAGCGCCCACACGAGCAGCGACGCGGTGAGGATGAACGGCCACTCGCCCCGGAGGTTGCCGTAGGCCGAGACGGGCAGCCCGATGACGATGGCGAGCCCGATGCCCCACGCCACGTAGCGGGCCTGCACCCGGTCGGAGCGGAGCGTGAAGATGGTCGGCCAGAAGGTCGAGGCGCGGATGGTGCCGTAGATGATGAACAGGCCGACGATGGTCATGCCCGGGACGTTCGCCACGAGGATGCCGCCGATGGCGAGCGCGACCATGCCGAGCCGGGCCCGGTGCACGGCGCGCTCCGGGTCCGGGGAGCCGTCATGCCCGGCGAGCGAGCCGAAGGCGACGGCCATGCTGTCGAGCGTGGACACGAGCCCGGCGAGGACCATGATGGCCATCGGGATGAGGGCCCAGTCGGGGAGGTAGAACTGGACCGTCTCCACGTTGACCGTCTGCGCGGACTCGATGGGGATGCCGGCGCCGGCAGCGACGAACCCGAGTTGCCCGAGCGTCAGCGGCACGACGGCGAACGCGGCGGCGGCGACGATGAACGCGGCCTTGACCTTGCCGGCCTGCGTCGCCCACGTGCGCTGCCAGAACGACTGGTCACCGAAGGGCCCGGAGAGCAGGCCGATGGTCGTGGGGATGCCGAACGAGAGCGCGATGAGCCACGGGTCCTTCCCGGACGTGCCGCCGAAGCCGGCCACGACGGTCGAGATGCCGCCCGACTCGATGATGACCCACGGCACGAGCACGGCGGCGACCGCGAGGATGATGAGCATCTGGAGCCAGTCGGAGGCGAGGCTCGCCTTAAGCCCGCCGACGAGGCTGTAGGACAGGGCGAACACCGCCATCGCGACGGTGAGCGGGAAGAACGCGAGCCCGGTGACCTGTGCGATGAAGACGCCGCCGGCGAGCAGTTGGACCGCGAACGACCCGAGCGCGAGCAGGCCCATCTGGGTCAGGTACTCCCGCTGCACGGTGACGCCGTGCCGGGTCCTCATGTACGCCGGCAGCGTGTAGCCGTCCGGGACCTTCTCGCGGATGAGCGAGGCGAACATGGCGAAGAGCAGCAGGCAGGCGACGTTCGGGATGGTGAACCACGCGAGCCCCCACAGGCCGTTCTGGTACGCCTGCTGCGCCGAGACGAACAGGGACGGCGCCCACACCCAGTTGGATGCGATGGCGAGCCCGGCCGCCGCGAAGGCGACCTTGCGGTGAGCGACGAGGAAGCCCTCCTTGCGCTCGATGGCGACCTCGGAAGTCATGCGGTCCTCCACGACTGCGCCCGGGCGAAGCAGGGCCGGGTTCGGCGGCAGTATGGCACGCCGTGGACGGCCAGAGACGCCCCGGTGAGGCGCTCGGGTGCGAGGACCGCGCTGCCGGGACCGTCTGACCGCCACGGGCCGTTCCAGCGCGTCGTGGGGGAAAACGAGAAGGCCCTCCGGAGGGGGGCCGGAGGGCCGTCTCGCCCAGAGAGGGGGACGGATGGGTCGTCACTCCCACCCGAGCCGGATGGTATCAGCCGCGGAACGCCTTGGAGGCGCAGACGGGGCCGATGCCGTTCTCGATGGAGTCCTCGTCCGTCAGGACGGCGCCGCAGCAGCAGCACACGCCGTAGAGCCGGCCGAACTCGCGGGCCTGTTCCTCGGTGAGGCGCTGCTCGACCGTGAGCGTGTTCACGACGCCGGGAGCGTAGACCCACTCCCCCTTGATGCCGGGCACCGGCACGTCCAGCCGCTTCGCGTACAGGCGGCCGGACCCGTGCACGGCCTTCTGGACCTTGTAGATGTCGTCCCCGACCTTGTACCAGCCCTCCCCGGCCGGCTCGCGCTGCTCGGCGGGCGCCTGCTGCTCGCGGGCGACGCGGTCCACGTTGCGGAGCACCGCGGCGTACTGCCCGGCCGTCAGGCGGCCGTACCGCTGGAAGCCCTCGTGCACGGACGCGGCGAAGTGGTCGGTGGTCCGGTTGGCGACCAGCCACACGAGCGCCTCCGCGAGGCGGGGCTGCTCGACCGTCGTCGCGGCCTCGTTGTCGCGGACCCGGAGGATGGCCTCGGCCATCTTCTCGGTGACCCGGAAGTGCTTGGTGCCGAAGCGCCGGTCGGCGCGGAGGGTGAGCAGGAAGCCGTTGCGGCCGGTGTACTCGTTCAGGAACCGGCGGGCCTCGTCCAGCCGGGCCCGGAGCGCGGGGTCCATCGCCTCGGCGGCCTTCACCTCGCGCTGCTCGCGCTCATCCGGCACGTCGCTGATGACGGTGGACAGGAGGTCGCGCGCCATCGCGCCGTGCTCGTCGCACATCCAGCCCAGACCGCGGACCGGGCGGTCGCACGTCGCGCCGCCGGCGAGCCCCACGATGGACTCCGGATGGCCCGCGAAGATGTCGCGGCACAGGTTGGTGGTGGTCGGTGCTGCCGTCGTCGTCGGGTTCATGTGCCCACCATACGCCTACGCGGTGGACTTGTCAACCCCCGATGTGCTCGGGCGCACCACTTCGCCCGGGTAGCGGTAGGCGAGCGGGATGACGAGCCAGCCGAGCATCGCGGCCGCCTCGATGCGAGAGTTGACGCCGAGCCGGTAGAGGGTCACCGAGACGCTGTTCCGGACGGACTGCGGCGCGAGGCACAGCAGCCGGGCGGCCTCGTCGGTGCCGTAGGTCAGCGCGGCCGCGAGCACCACGAGTTGCCGCTCGGTCGGCGGGTGCGGGACGGGCAGGCGGGCCGTCATGTCCAGTCCCCCGGCCAGCGCCGCTCGACGGCCCACTCGATGAGCAGCCCGACGCCCATGAGGACGAGCAGCACGGCGGACAGCCCGACGCTGCTCACGTCGCGCCTCCCTTCAGCGCGTCGTGGGCGGGCGGCACAGCGCAAACAGGTGCCGGGGTGTGTCGCCGTGCACAGGCATCGTCGCGTGCGCAGCGCCTTGTACAGCCGCTCGGCGTCCTCGCGGGCGGCGGTTTCGGAGTCCATCAGCCCGATGAACGTCTCGGCCTGCTCGGCCAGCATCCGCAGGTAGTTGGCAGCCCGCTCGGCCAGCGCAGCCTCGGCCTTGTCGGCGCGGACCACCGCGCATGGGAACGGCACGGTGACGTACTCGTCTTCGGTGTGGGGCACCCACTCCCGACAGATGGTGCAGGCCCCGTAGGAGTCATCCTCGTGGACGGGTGGGGCCTGTCGGCAGAGACAGTCCGGCCCGTAGGTCGTGTGCTCGGTCATGGCTCGTCCCCCAGCGCGGCGGCGATGGCGTCGGGGAGGGTGGGGCCGGTGAAGACATCGCCATCCGGCCGTGTGTAGACGTACTCCCATGCGGACAGGTCGTCCGTTGTCGGGACGAACTCGATGGACCACACGCCCATCGGCAGCCGCTCCACCGCAGCCCCGATGGCAGCCTGTCGGGCGAGGGTCTGCCCTGCGGGGGTGGCGAGGATGGCGGCGGCGAGGCCACGTGACGGGAGTGCGGGGTCTTGAACCTCCCACGAGG
>JALOOH010000222.1 GCA_025454515.1 Chloroflexota bacterium | reverse complement strand
ACCGGAGCTCCTGCGCTCCGTTCGCGACGGCGACCACCGGGGGGCGATCCCGGCCGGCACGCGGGACGGCCACGCCCGGCTGTACGCGCACCTCGTCGAGGACGACTTCCACTGCGCCCAGGCCGTGCTGAGCCATCTGGGCTACACGCCGGCCCGGGACCGGGAGCTCTTCGATGCCACCTCCGCCTTCATGGGCGGGACGCTGTTCCTGGGCCGGACGTGCAGCGCGCTCACCGCGGGCGTGATGGCGATCGGCCTGAAGGACGGGGAGATCGAGGACAGCCGCCTGCGGGTCGCCCGCATGCTCGCGGTCATGACGGTCGGGGGGGATGCCACCGACGACCGCCTCAACAAGTTCAATCCGAGCATGAACCGCGGGAACCGCCTGGCGAAGTGGTTCGCGGGCGAGTTCGGCAGCACCCAGTGCCGGAAGATCACGGGGTGCGACTTCTCGGATCCGACCGGCGTCACCACGTACGTCGAGGGCGGCCTGGTCTCGAAGTGCCGCGGGATCGCGCGCGAGGTCGCCGAGCAGGTCCGGATGGTGCTCGCGTAGGCCGGCGGGGCCGGCGGGCGCGTGGGCCCCGGCCGTCGAGGACGCCTCGACGCACCGCCGCATACTGCCGCCCATGAGAGCGATCGTGTGCACGCGGTACGGCCCGCCGGACGTCCTGCGCCTCGCCGAGGTGCCCACGCCCGTCCCGCGGGACGACGAGGTGCTGATCCGGATCCGCGCCACCACCGTGAGCGCGGCCGACTGCGAGATCCGCCGGTTCGACTTCGCGCCCTGGATCTGGCTGCCCCTGCGGCTCGCGTTCGGCGTCTTTCGGCCCCGGCAGCGCATCCTCGGTCAGGACCTCGCCGGCGACGTGGAGGCGGTCGGGAAGGACGTGCGCGCGTTCGCGGTCGGCGACCGGGTCTTCGCGACGACGGGGATCGGGCTGGGCGCCTACGCCGAGCACATCCGCCTGAGCGAGCACCCCCGCACCGGGACCATCGCGACGATGCCCACGAACATGGACCACGCCGAGGCCGCGGCCGTGCCGTACGGCGGGACCGAGGCGCTCGGGTTCCTGCGGAGGGGCGGCGTCCGGGCCGGGTCGCGGGTCCTCGTCAACGGGGCGGGAGGGAGCTTCGGCACGTTCGCGGTCCAGCTCGCGAAGGACCTCGGAGCCCACGTCACCGCGGCCGACCGCTCGTCCAAGCTGGAGATGCTGCGGGCGCTCGGCGCGGACCGGGTCGTGGACTGCGACCGGGAGGACGTCACCGGTGGGACCGAGAGCTACGACGTGATCTTCGACGTCGTCCGCGGCACGCGGTCGGACCGGATGGTGCGCAGGCTGGCCGACGGCGGGAACCTGCTCATGGCCAACCCGGGCTCCATGCAGATCCTCCGCGCGAGGCGGGCGGCGCGAGGGACCGGGAAACGCGTGTCGATCTCCGGGGCGACGGCGACGAGCGAGGACCTCGCGCACCTCCGCGACCTCGTGGAGGCCGGCCGGCTGCGCCCGGTCATCGACCGGACCTTCCCGTTCGAGCGGATGGCCGAGGCCCACGCGTACGCCGAGAGCGGGGCGAAGCTGGGCAACATCGTCGTCACCGTCGGGTAACGGCGGGCGCGACGGGCGGGGGCGCTCCGGGCGCCCCACCGGAGGGATGATGCTGTGATCCGGACGGCCGAGGACCTCCGCGACCACCTCGCCGTCGCGATGGCGGTCGAGCTCTCGACGATCCCGCCGTACCTGTACGCCATGTACTCGGTTGCGGACCCGGGCGCGGAGTCGGCGCGCCTCTTCCGCAGCATCGTCGCCGAGGAGATGCTCCACCTCGCCCTCGCGGCGAACCTCCTCGCGGCGATCGGCGGCAGGCCCGACTTCCTGCGGGCGGACCTGCAGCCCGCCTACCCGTGCACGCTCGCCCACCACCGGCCCGAGCTCCCGCTGCACCTCGTGCCGATGTCCGTGGAGGCCGTCCGGTCCACGTTCATGACCATCGAGCGCCCGGGCGCGCACGGGGCGCCGCCCGAGGAGGACGACTACCACTCGCTCGGCCAGTTCTATGCCGCGATCGAGGCGGCCTTCGAGCGGCTTGCGGCCGCGGGACCGCTCTTCGCCCCACGGAGCGAGGGGCACCAGCTCGCGGGCGGTCCCTTCTACCGCCCGGTCGAGTTCGACGCCGAGGACAGCGGGGGCCTGGTGACGATCACCGACCTCGCGTCCGCGCGCGAGGCGATCGAGATCATCGTCCACCAGGGCGAGGGGCTCGGCGCGCACCGCTGGGCCGACCCCGCGCACCAGGAGCTCACGCACTACGCGAAGCTCCGGCGGATCGCCGACGGGACGGTCCCGATCGGCGACGTGCTCCCGGTCCGGACGGACCCGCGGGCCGCCGACTACCCCGAGGACGTGCGCCGCCTCGCCGTCCTCGCGAACGCGTCGTATCGGGCGCTCTTCCATGTGCTCGACGACCTCTATCGGCCGATCGAGGACAAGGGGTTCCACGTCCGCGCGCTCTACGACCTGATGAAGCACGTCCTTGCGCCGCTGGCACGCCACCTCACGACGATCGACCTGGGGGACGGGACGGTCGCGAGCCCGACCTTCGAGCCGGTGGACCTGGGCGCGGACCCCAGGCGGACGCTCCGGGAGATGGCGATCGAGGTCGCCGCGGCGGAGCCGGCGCTGGCGGAGACGGTGTCGTCGCTCATCGACGGCAGCGCGCTCGGCCCGGTCGCCTGAGAGGGCTGGAGCGGGAGACGGGTCTCGAACCCGCGACATTCAGCTTGGAAGGCTGACGCTCTACCGACTGAGCTACTCCCGCCCGTCGCGAGGCACCGGCGAGGGTACCACGGGGGCGGGCGAGCGCGGATCGATCCGCTGCCGGGGTGGTTCGGGCTCCAGCGCGCACAGCCTGTCTCGAGTCGGCGCGAGTGTCTATCGACTCGACAGAACTGCCTAGTGACTTTACACTTGCGGCGTGCCTGGACAGGGCATGGCTCCTCGGTCGTTGACGCAGCCGGGCGCCGGGGACCGGCAGCAGGAGGTTCGAGATGGCGCGCTATCGCGTGGCGTATGCGCGGGAGGGTCCCCACTGGGTCGCCCAGGTGGAGGATCCTGACATCAGCACCTACGGCCGCAGCCTGACTGCCGCGAAGGCACACGCACGCGAGGCGCTCGCGACATACCTCGAAGTGGACCGGGTCGAGGAACAGGACCTGGACGAGGAGGTCCGGCTCGGGGACGATCTCGGTCGGGCGATCGCGGATCTCGTCGCCAAACGGCGCGCGGTCGAGAGGCTCGAAGGCGAGGTGACCGAGCAGACTCGGCGCTTCGCGGTACACCTCGTGCAGGGCGGCCTGTCGACGCGAGATGCCGGCGAGATCCTCGGGATCAGCCACCTGCGGGTCGCCCAGGTCATCGAGCAGGAGAGGCGGGCGGGAACCGGCTGACGGAGTCCCGGCCCGGGCGATCACCGGCGGCGCTGGCGCCCGCTGGTACGCTGTCCGCCTCGGATCGCGAGGGA
>JALOOH010000065.1 GCA_025454515.1 Chloroflexota bacterium | reverse complement strand
GTCGCGGGACGCGCGAGCGTGAACCCGACGCGGGTCGCGGCCGCGAGGGCGTCGCCGTCGGCGGGGGCGATCCGCGGCGGCGCGGCGACGAACGACCGGACCGTGCGGTCCACGACGAGCGGGATCTCGACCGTCGCGGGGTCGCCGGCATCGGACGCGACGTCCACGACGACCGCGTACCGGCCCTCGGCGACGGCCCTCCCGGCCGCGTCCGTGCCGTCCCACCGGACCGAGCCCGACGTCGCCTCGGCGACCGGCCACGAGCGCACCGTCGCCGCGCCGCGCATCACGCGTACGGCGCCGCCCACAGGGACGTCGGAGGTCCACCGGATCGTCGCGCGGTCCGCCACGCCGTCGCCGTCCGGGGCGATCGTGGCCGGGTCGGCGGAGGCCGTGAGCTGCGGGCCGATCGTCCGCAGGTCCACCGTCCAGGACGCGGTCGCGGCGTTGCCCGCGGCATCGGCCATCGAGAGCGTCACGGTGTACGTCCCGCGCGGCAGGCGGCGCCCGGCGTCGTCCGTCCCGTCCCAGGCGGCCCCCGCGGCCTGGCCGCTTCCGGCGATCGTCCGGACCGGCGCGCCCGCGGCCGCCGTGACGGTGGCCCGCGTCACCACCACCGCCCACGTGGCGGCGTCGGGTGCTGTCCCCGCCACCGTCACCGATGCGGGACCGCCGGGCTCGTCAGGGGCGAGCGTCGTCGCGGTGATCGCGGCCGACGAGAGGACGGGCGGGACCGTGTCGACGGTCACCGCGAAGCGCTCCGCCTGCGCCGCGGTCGCGGGCCGCGCGGAGGGGGCGCGGTACGTCGTGGTGCCGCCGCGGCCGAGGAGCTGGACCACGTACGTCCCGTCTGGCACGACCGCGCCCGCCACCCTCCCGTCCCACGTCCACGTCCGCGACCCGGCCGAGACGGACCCGATCGGCACGGCGCCGACGAGCGAGCCGTCGGGGCGGATGATGCGCGCGGAGACGCTCGTCATCGCGACGCGCGCCCGCCAGGCGATCGCGAGGCGGTCGCGCGCCCCGTCCGCGCCGGGAGAGAAGGCGCGGCGGGCGGCGCCCGCGGCGCCGAGCGAAGCACTGCCGGCGCCGTCGAACGCGACGCCGCTGAACCCGGCGGCGACGACGGTCGCCGACGGCCGGCGGGTCGCCGCCGCGAGGACCGTCGTGCCCTGCTTCACCGCCATCCAGGCCTTCGTCCGCACCGGCGCGACGATCGGCCACTTGGTGAGCGGCCCGCTCACCTGGACCCACGTGATGCCGCCGCCGCTCTTCGGGCCGGCGGTGACGAGCAGGACGGCTCCCGCCTTCACGGTCGCGAGCGCCTTCGCCGTCGTGGACGCGCTCGCGCGGAGCGGCAGCGACGAGGCGACGACCCGGACGAACCCGCCCTTCGCGAGCGACGTCGTGGCCGTGCGGGCGTCCTCCGTCGTCCAGCCGCTCACGTTGCCCGTGGGATCGCTCGCCCGGACGCGGAACGCGTAGCCCCTGCCGGTCCGGCCGAGCCAGACGTCGCTCGTCGCGGTCGTCGCCACGAGCCAGTCGACCCACGGGCCGCCGTCGGTGGCGACCTGGACGTCGTACGCGGCGATCCCGCCGGCATCGGTCGCGCTCCACGCGACGACGATCCCCTCGTCGGGCGCGTCGGGCGGCAGGGCGGCGAGCGAGACCCGCGGGGGGATCGAGTCGGTCGGCGGCGTCGGCGGCCCGCCGAAGACCTCCCGCAGGACCGCGGCGAGCTCCGGCCGCGTCCCGTCGTACCCGAGGGCCCAGATCCCCACCCCCGCGAGATCGTTCGCGTCCGCCAGTGCGTACTTCCTGCGGAGCGACTCCGCGTCGTCGTAGTAGAGCTGGCGCCACGTCTCCGTGCACGTGTCGCAGACGGTCCGCCGGTACGCGGTCCAGGGCACCTGCTCCTCGTCGTCCCACCGGCGACCGTCCTCCTCCGCGAGCTCGGCCGCGAGCGCGTACTCGGCGGTCGCGGAGTACCCGTACGTCGCGCCCGTCTGCGTCTTCGCGCGCAGGGCGTCCGAGACCGTGGACCACGCCCGGCCGTAGTACGGGATGCCCAGGATGATCTTCGACGCGGGGACGCGCGCCCGGTAGCGGGCGACCGTCTCCGTGAGGTCGTACGCGTCGCCCGTCAGCGGCGAGATCGAGCCGGCATACCCCGCGCCGGAGCCACGGTAGTCGTAGCCCATGATGAAGATCGCGTCGGCGGCGCCGGGTGCGACGAGGTCCTCGTGCGGGTAGTTCTCCGGCGAGCCGAGGACGTCCACGGTGATCCGGCGACCGGGGCCGGCCGCGTCGAGCGCGCCGCGCAGCTCCCGGACGAGCGAGACGAGCTCCTCCTCGTAGCCTGCGACGAGCGGCTCGATGTCGAGGTTCACCCCGTCGACGCCGCGGCCGACGACCGTGGAGACGAGGGTGGACACGAGGCGCGACCTCGCGCTCGCGCTGCCGAGCAGCGCCGCCTGCGTCTTGCGCTGCGTCGATGTCCAGGCGAACAGCGTCACGGTGAAGTCGACACGGACGCCCGCGGCATGGGCGGCGTCGATGACCTCGGTCATCGCCTGGCTCGTCCAGCCGCCCCAGCCGGACGTCGGGGACCCGTCGGGGTCCTTCGTGACGAGCGAGCCGTTCGCGGCAGCGGCGACGCTGAAGTACGCGATCGTCGAGAGCGAGGCGTGGTCGAGCCGGCGATCCGGGTCCACGAGCTCCCAGTACGGGAGGAAGCCGTACACCTCCCGACGCAGCGTCGCCACGCCGGCCGCGCGCACGGTGCCGGCCGCGTCGCGGGCACCGGGCCCGACGGCGGCCGCGACGCCGGCGCGCTGCCGAAGCGGCACCGAGACCGCCTCCCCGGGTGCGAAGGCGTACGCGCGCGTCGCGTGCGCGACCGACTCCTCGTACGCGACCGACGGCCCCGGCCATCCGGGCGCCGGCACCCTCGGCTCGCCCGGCCCGCATCCGGCGGGTCCGCCGGCCGAGGCGGGCACGGCCACGACGCCGACCAGCGCGAGCGCGGCGAGCCCGACGGCGAGTCGTCGCGCAGGTCCGGGAAGGCGGCCGATGCTGGACGTGGACGTCAGAGGGAGCCTCCGGTCGGGATCGTGGTGGGAACGGGCCGCGCCGCGATGGGACCGCGGGCCGGGCGGGGCGGCGCGGACGGTGCGTCCGGGCGGGCCTCGGCCGCCCAACCATAGCGCAGGTCGGCGCCGGGGTCCCTCGACGGCGATGCGCCGGCTACTTGACCGCGATCCTGAACGTGTCCGAGGCCGGCGTCCCGGACGCGTCCGTCCCGGTCACGACGACGGTCGCCGTGCCGGCGCGCGTCCCGGCCGACAGCTTGAGCTTCCCGCGCCACGTCGCGCCGTCCACGCTCGTCAGCGGCACCGCGAGGGTGCCCGCGCCGGGGAGGGTGACCATGACCTCGGGCGCGGCCGTCAAGCGCAGCGCGGTGGTGACGGTGAACGTCGCGACCTTGCCGTGGACGGGGATCGCGGGGCTCGTGACCACGCGGAACGACCCGACCCCGACCGTCGTCCGTGCGACCGCCGCGGTCACGCCGTCGTTGGCGCGCAGCACCATCGTGTACGTCCCGGGCGGCACGAGCGCGCCGGCGTCGTCGCGGCCATCCCAGGTCGCCGCGAGCGGGCCGGGCGACATGGGCTGGGCCTTGGCGAAGAAGCGGACGCTCCGCCCCTTCGCGTCGGCCATCGACCACGTGACGGTCGCCGGGCGCGCGAGCGTCGCGGAGAGCGCCACGTCGCGGACGACCGCGGTCGGCGTGGACGGGTCGATGACGGTCGCGGTGGAGCGGACCCAGCCGATCGTGGTCGACACGACGATCCGGCGGATCGCCGGCGCGCCCGTGTTGCCGGCCGCGTCGCGCGGAAGGATCTCGTACGTGTACGCGCCGTCGGGGACCGGCCCGCCCGACGGGCCCCTGCCGTCCCACACCACGGCGCTCGCCCCGGACGACGCCGGGACCTCGCTCGTGTCCACGGCGACGCCGGCTGCGTCGCGGACCGTGATCGCGAGCGTCCCCCGCTCGCTCGCGGTGTACGCGGTGCGGAGCGTGTCCGCCACGCCGTCCCCGTCGGGCGAGACGACCGTCGCCGTCGTCGGGAAGGTGGCGGTCAGGGTGGGGGCCGTGCGGTCCACGCGGAGCGACAGGGAGACGGCGGTCGCTGCGTTGCCCCAGGCGTCCGTCGCGGTGACGCGGACGTCAAACGCACCGTCCGCGACCGGCGCGCCGTTGACCGTGCCGTCCCAGGTGAGGACGAACGCGTCGCCTTCGCCGCCCGCCGCGAGGAGCGTCTCGCCGCCCGGCGCGGTGATCGCGGCGCTCCACGTCGCGGGCTCGGAGAGGCGGCCGGAAAGCGTGAGCGCATCGGCGACGCCGTCGCCGTTCGGGGAGATGGCGGTCGTGCTGCCGTCGATGAGGTACGCGACGGGCGCGCGGCTGTCGCGCGGCAGGAGGGCGTCCGCGGACACGAGGCCGCGAGCGGTGCCGTCGAGCGCGCGGACCTCCACCGCCGGGCGGCCGGCGAGCGCGCCGGTCGCCGGGGTGCCCGCGTCGCGCACGACCCGGAGGCGGGTCCCAGGCGCGAGGACGACCGTCGGCGCGTCCGCGGCGGCCGTCGCCGTCGCGTAGAGCGGCGCCCCGGCAGCGCCCACCTCGGCCGCGCCGGGGACCTGGAGCGAGGCGGGCGCGGCGCCGGTGTCGGCCGCACGCCCGCCCACCACGTCCGCCGCCGCGAGGCCGGGCATCGAGGTGATCGAGCGCCAGTACTTCGTGCCGGCCGGGTCGAGGTGGAGCACCGCCCCCGGCGTGCGCACGCTCGGGGTCGCGTCCTCGGCGCCGTTGGCGCTCGGGAGCCCGCGCCAGACGTCGTCCACGGGCATGGCCGTCGAGAAGAGGGAATCGATCATCGCCGCCGACGACCCGAACCACGCGTCGGCGACGACGGCGCCCGCGCCGGCTCGGAGCCATCCGGCGGCGAAGTTGTCGGCGCGCTGCCTCGCGACGGCGAGCGAAGGGTCCGGATCGCCGGGCTCGGAGCTGCCGCCGGCGTAGCACAGGTGGCCCAGGATGACGACGGCGCTCGGCGCGAGCCGGACCGTCCCGGCGATGATGTCCTCGCCGTAGTACTTCGTGGGCGTGAGCTTCGCGCCGCCGGGCGGGTTCAGGCCCAGGCCGTTCATCGTCGCGCCGTCGAGCGTCTTCGCGCGCGGGTTCGGGAAGCCGTTCCCGTGGCCCATGTACACGACGACGGAGGCGCCCTGGAGAGCGTCGGAGACGTTCGCCCACGTCGCGTCGGGCGTGTACAGCTCGACGACGTTCGTCGTCCACTTCCGCGCGGCGGCGGCGGCGGCGGTCGCGTCCTCGATGTAGTCGGCCGTCGCGGAGCCGGTGGGGCCGACGACGATCACGACCTTCGCGCCGCCGGCGGCGGCCTTCGCCGCGTGGACGGAGGCGGCCGCGGGCGCGGTCAGCGCGAGCACGGCGACGATGAGGATGGCGGTCAGGGTCTGGTATGCGGTCCTGATGTCGGGCTCTCCCGGGAGCGCGGATATCGACGGACCGGTGGGCACATACCGGCGTGACCGCAGTCTATGCGGACTCCCCCATGATGCCACCCACCCGCAAGTCGTGCTCGGTACCGTACGTTCGGGCCCCGGCCGCAGGGAGCCTACGGCGCGGTGGACGCCGGCGGGAGCTCCCCCGTCGCGGCGGGCGTGGCCCCCGGGCTGGCCGCGGGCGCGGTGTCGAGGATGCCGCCGGCGTAGTCGGTGACGACGAGGACGTTCGTGACCTTGTCGAGGTCGAGGAGCGGCTGCAGGTACGCCGTCTGGACCACCGCGTTCGGGTCGCGCACGACGTCGAGCACGGACCCGATGACGAGGCCGCGCGGGTACGGGGACCGGACGCCGTCGGCGAGCGAGATGCCCGCGGTGATCACCTTGTCGCCGATCTGGAGGCGCTCCGTCGAGTCGATGTTCTGCATGATGAGCGCCCCGCCGAGCTGCCCGACGACCTCGCCCGTCGCCTTCGGCGCGACGACCTCCCCGATGACGGTCGAGCTCGTGTCGGTGATGAGCAGCACCTGGGCGAAGCCGGGCCCCACGCGCGCGACGCGCCCGACGAGCGCGCCGCCCTCGCCGATGACCACGTCGCCGAGCGCGATGCCGTCCGCTGTCCCGCGGCCGAGCGTCAGCACCCGGCGGAACTCGGATGCGTCGCGCCCGATGACGGGGGCGGCGACCGTCCGGTACCGGAGGGTGCTCTTGAGCTGGAGCAGCGCGCTCAGCTCCTCGTTGTCGCGCTTCGCGGCCTCCAGGCTCGCGATGGCCGCCGCGAGCCGCTCGTTCTCGGCGCGCAGCGCCTCGTTCCGCCGGTGGAGGGCGTCGATCTGGGCGACCGTGTGGTCACCGCGCCCTGGACGGGCGACAGGGCGAACGCGATCCCCTTCTGGAGCTCGAGGGCGAGCGGGTTGGCCGACAGCGCCATGAGCATCGCGCTCACAGCGACGAGGACGGCGAACGCGGCCCAGCGACGCCGGACCTTCCGCGCGGCGGCGATCCCGACGGTCATCTCCCGCGACTCACCGCGGCGGGCGCGAGTACGTGTCCGCCACGAGCACCCGCTGCATGTAGTCGAGCTCCTGGAGCACCACGCCCGTGCCCCGCGCCACGCACGTGAGCGGGTCGTCCGCGACGTGGACGGGCATCTGGGTCGCCTCGGCGACGCGTCTGTCGAGCCCGGCGAGGAGGGCGCCACCGCCCGCGAGGACGATGCCCTGGTCCATGATGTCGGCCACCAGCTCGGGCGGCGTCTCCTCGATCGTGTCCTTGATCGTGTCCACGATCTGCTGGACCGACGGCTCGATCGCCTCGCGGATCTGCTCGGATCCCACCTCCACGCTGCGCGGGAGGCCGGTCAGCAGGTCGCGGCCGCGGAGCAGGACACGCTGGCCGTCCCACTCGCCGGGGTACCCGGAGCCGACCGCGATCTTGATGTCCTCGGCCGTTCGCTCACCCAGCAGCAGGTTGTACTCGCGCCGGGCGAAGGCGACGATATCCTGGTCCATCTCGTCGCCGCCGATCCGGATGCTCCGGCTCACGACGATGCCGCCGAGACTGAGGACGGCGACCTCGGTCGTGCCGCCCCCGATGTCCACGATGAGGCTTCCCGACGGCTCGCTGACCGGCAGGCCGGCGCCGATCGCGGCGGCCATCGGCTCTTCGATGAGGCGCGCCCAGCGGGCACCGGCGTTCATGGCCGCGTCACGGACCGCGCGCTTCTCCACCTCCGTCACGCCCGACGGGATGCCCAGGAGCATCCGGGGCCGCGGGATCAGGCCGATGCGGTCGTGCACGCGGTGCACGAAGTACTTGATCATCTGCTCGGTCACGTCGAAGTCGCTGATGACGCCGTCGCGCAGGGGGCGCACGGCGATGATGTCGGCCGGCGTGCGGCCCACCATGCGCTTCGCCTCCGCGCCGATCGCGAGGACGCGCTTCGTCTTCGCCTCGATGGCGACGACGCTCGGCTCGCTGATCACGATGCCGCGGTCGCGCACGTGGACGAGCGTGTTCGCCGTCCCGAGGTCGATCCCGATGTCCCGGGAGAACGTGCCGAGGATGATGTCGAGGATGCTCGTGAGCGTTGCTCCTTGAGCGGGGCGGTCGGTCGCGGGCGACGGCGGCGCGCACTGACGGCCCCGTTGCCGAGGGTGGCTCGAGGCGGCGGACGCTCCGGGAGTATACCCGCGCACCCCGGACAGGCGGTCCGGGCGGGGCTGCCGCGCCGCACCGGGCGGGGCTGCCGCGCCCCGCCGGGCGGGGCGGACGCGCCCCGCCGGGCGGGGGCACTGTGACGAAGTACCGCGGGTGACGTGACCGTGTTCATCGAGCGGCCGGAGCCGCGCGGCGAGATTCCTTCCATCGCGGTCGAGGAGATCGCGGGGCCCAGGGCAGGAGGCCCGTGAGGCCCGGGAGCGCGCCGACGGCGCGGGAAGGGAACGATCGATGCGCAGGATCTCGTGGAACCGGCTCGCGGCAGCGTCCGTGACGGCCCTGGCGGCGGCCTCCATCCTCGCCGCCTGCGTCTCCAGCGGGGCCGTCGTCCCCGCGACGGGCGAGGCCTCCAGCCTCGTGGACTTCCGCGCGGCGGAGCGCGCGGCCGCGGCCGTCCCGGCCGTCGGCGAGCCGCAGAGCCTCGCGGCCTTCCGCGCCGGCGAGCGGGCCAGCGGCGGAGCGGCGACGGAAGCGCAGAGCCTCGCGGCCTTCCGGGCCGGCGAGCGAGCCAGCGGCGGAGCGGCGACGGAAGCGCAGAGCCTCGCGGCCTTCCGGGCCGGCGAGCGAGCCAGCGGCGGAGCGGCGACGAGCGGCTCCGTCGGGGGCCAGGGGCGTTACGTCCGGTGACCGGACCCGGGCCTTGCGCCCGGACACGTCGGGGAGCGCCCCGCACGAAGCGGCCGGAGCCCGGGTGGGCTCCGGCCGCTTCGACTCACGGGCCGGCCGAGGAGGGAGGCCGGTCCCCAGCGGGGATCTACAGGTCGGTGAAGCGGAGCACCAGCGAGATGCCGTGGACCATGCTGTTCGTGCCCACCGGGATGTCGCGCTTGCTGTTCACGACCCACGGGTCCGCCGCGTTCGGGTCCTGGTCGCGCAGGACGAGGGTGTTGAGCCACGGGACGAACCGCGGCGTGATCGTCGGGCCGAGATCGGTCGCGACCGGCGTCCCGCTGATCGACGTGGCGGTGGCGAAGTCGACCTTGCCGGGGATGACGTGGTACCGGAGGACGGTCTCGAGGGTGTCGACGGCGCTCGCGCCCAGCGCGGTGACGAGGCTGTTCACGACGGCCTCTTCCGTCCACGACCACTTGCCGGTGAGGCTGAGGGCGAGGAGCTGGAAGGCGCGGTCGTTGGGGGCGAAGACGGTGATGCCGGCGTTCGGCACGGTGATCGCCGCGACGGGGGATCCGGGCTTCGCGCCGAGGACGGTGCGCCCCGCGGCCTCGAGGATGTCGAAGTCGTACCAGTCGCGATCGAAGGCGGTCCCGTCCGCCTCGAGGAGGGCGAGGATGCTGCCCGCCGGGGCCGGCGCGGCCGGCACCGGGGCGGACTTCGCGCCCTGCGCGGCCGGGGCGGCCGCGACGGGAGCGGCGATCGCCGTGACGAGCACGGCGGCACCGAGGAGCGAGACGATGGTCCGGCGGACCTTCATGGCGGTTCCCCCAGGTCTGCGTGGATGTGTCGAGGTCGGTGGTTCCGAGTGCGTCGTCGGTCTCCCGACGAGCACCGTGCACCCTCCTATCGCGCCACCGGGGCCGACGGATGGGGGGATGCGGCGCGGGCGCCGCGCGAGCCTGTGTGCCGGTCGAACGCGATGCCGCGGTCGCGCAGGCTGACGAACGCGTCGTGCCCGATGACGACGTGGTCGAGGACGTCGATGTCCAGGAGCCGACCCGCCGCGAGCGCCTCGGCCGTCAGGTGGAGGTCGTCCGGGGACGGCGTGGGATCGCCCGAGGGATGGTTGTGCACGAGGACGACGCCGGCGGCGTTCACGCGGACCGCGTCCCGGAAGAGCTCACCGACCCTCACGAGCGACGCGCTGACGTTCCCCTGGTAGACGGTGGTCACCTTCATCACCGTGTTCTTCGCGGTGAGGAGGAGCACGCGGAGCTCCTCGCGCTCGAGGCGGCCCATCTGCGGGGCGAGCCGATCGGCGACATCCCCCGGGGCCCTGATCGTCCAGCGCCCGGTGGGCCAGTCGGCCGCGAGCCGGCGTCCCAGCTCGAACGCGGCCGTCAGCTGCGCCGCGCGCGCGGCACCGACGCCGGGAAGCCGCTCCAGCTCGAGGGGCCCGGCAGCGGCGAGGCCGGCGAGGCCGTCGTGGCACGCGAGGGCGTCGGTGGCCACGTCGAGGGCGCTCGACCCACGCGTCCCCGAGCCCCAGACGAGCGCGAGCAGCTCCGCCGTCGCGAGGCCGCCGGCGCCGAGGGCCGCCAGCCGCTCGCGCGGGCGCTCGGCCGAGGGGAGCTCTGCGATCGCGTGGCCGGGACGACGTGGCCGGCCGGCGCGGACATGGTCCGTCGCGTCCATGGGGTGACCCTCCGGTCGGCGGCCGTCTGGTGGTGTCCCCGGCCCGGACGACGGAGGCCCGCCGTTTCCCGCCGCCATCCGGACCGAGGACAGTGCGGAGCCTACGCGGCGCCCATCACCGGACCGTCACCCGGGCATGATCCGGGGCTTGTGGCCGCGGGCCACGCCGCCTCTGCCTCGCGGGGTCGGACGCCCCGCTGCCTCGCGACGACGGCCGCTCAGCCTCCCGTGACCGTCCGGCCGGCGAGGTCGGCGAGCAGGAGCGCCGTGCCGTTGAACGTCGCGTGGAGCGCGATCGCGGCCCACAGCGAGTCGCGCCGGACGAACAGCCAGCCGAGCAGCCACGCGACGGGGATCCGGGCCACGAACGCGATGAGCGCGATCCGGATCGCCTCGGACGCGTCCGCGCCGCCGAGCGTGAGCACGTGGACGAGCGCGAACAGCAGTGCCCCGCGGAGGATCGCCCGACCCGGCGCCATCCGGCGCAGCCAGGCCGTGGTCGCGAAGCCACGGAAGAAGATCTCTTCGGCGACGGGCGCGACGATGACCGCGGCGAGGAGGTTGAGGATCCGGTCCACCGTCGTCTCCGGCGTCGGCACCGGCCCCACGGGCTCCACGCCGAGGATCGCGACGAGGATCGCGGCGACGACGCCGGTCGCGAGGAGCGCGACGATCCCGAGAAAGATGCCGGACGCGATGTCGCCGACGAGCGCCCGGAGGGTCGGCCGGCGGACCCCCATCTCCGCCCATGTGAGCGCCCCGGTCCCCACGACGAGCAGGGCGATGAGGCCGATGTCCACCGAGCCGGTGATGAGGACGCTCACGAGGAGGCCGAGGGGATCGTTCGCGTCGAAGACGCCCGTGGCAGAGAGGGCAGCGCTGATGAGGAGCGACGTGGAGAGCGCCGCCGCGAGGACGAGGAACGGCGACGGGCCCGCGTAGCCGGGGGTCCCATCCGCCCTCCGCTGCAGTCCCTGTGCACCGGCGGCCGCGAAGAGCCCGAGCGAGAGCGCGGTCAGGCCCGCGACGGCGAGGAGGTAGGTGGCGAGCCCTCCGCCGGACGACGCGAGCGCCACGAACAGCAGCGTGAGTCCCGCGGGCGCGAGGAGCCATCCGGCGACGTACAGGCCGGGAGCCGCGCGTCCCTCGAGCGCGAAGACGGGGCGAGGCGACGCCGCGGCCAGGGCTGCCGCGCGCCAGGCCTCGGGGTCGGCGACGTCAGCTGCGGCGGCGTCGGGCGTCGCGGCCGCCCACGGGTCGGGCGGCGGAGGGGCGTCGGGATCCCGCTCGGTCACCGCCCGGAGGAGCGGCGGCCGGAGACCCGCGCGGGCGCCGGCGCGACGACGTCTTCCGCCGCGACGGGGGCCGGGTCGGTCACGAGGGAGCCCAGGTCCTCTGCGTCGAGGTCGGGCGTCGTCGAGCGGAAGGGCGACGGCGCCGGGGCGGCCGTGCCGCGCGACGCGGCGGAGGGCGACTCGATCCGGGTGGCCTGGCTCACGGTCGGCGCGGGCTCCGCGGCCGCCACGGGCGTCGAGCGCGATGCGGACGTCCTATCGAGCGAGGCCGCGGCCGGCGGGGCGGGCCAGCCCGCGGCGTCGCCAGGGGCGCCCGCGTATGTCGGGGCGCCCGCGTACGCGGGGGTCGCGGCCGGGTAAGTCGGCGACGCCGGCGCGTATGCGGCCGGCGCGTACGTCGCCTGGGCTCGGGCCGGGGACGGCGCCGGCGCGGCCTGCGGCGCCTGCCCGCGGGAGGGGCGGCCGGCCGTCGCGGCCGCCGCCGGGATCGGGCGGCCCGGCTGTCGCTCGAAGTCGACGCCGCACCACGCGCACACGATCCAGTCGGCGCCGGCGAGCTTGCCGCAGCTGGGGCAGGGGCGGCGGAGCCGCGTCCGGCACGAGGGACAGACCATCCAGCCCTCGGCGATCCGGCGCCCGCAGCCGGCGCAGTGGTCGAGCTGCTCGACCTCCGCGAGCATCGCCTCCTCGGCGAGCATCCGCTCGTGGGCCTCGCCGACGCGCTCGTGCGGCCGGATGATCCGGTAGATGATCGCGGCGAAGATGAAGAAGATCGGCGTGAACGCGACGATGAGGGCCGCCGCGAGGAAGGGGAGGATCGGGTTGCTCGTCCGGCTCTTCATGTCCTGGTAGGCCCAGAACGCGGTGGCGAGCCAGAGGATGACGACGTAGATGCCGATCCCGCGGAGCGCGAGCTGGACGATCTCGCTCGAGAAGATCCCGGCGATGGTGTTGCCGATTTCCCGGAAGATCTGGTCCATCGATGTCCGCCGTCCCGCGGCGCGTGAGGACCGGCGTGGGCGCCGGGCACGTCGCGCTGGCGCAGTGTAGCAGGGCGTCCGGCGGCGCCCGTCCGACCGCGGACGGTCCCGTCAGCCCGCCGACGCGCTCCGGGACGGCCCGTCGAGCGACCCGGCGGATGCGGCCCGGGCCGGGTCGCCGCCCGGGTCCGTGACCGCCGCGGCCATGGCCGCGCGCCGCCACGTGGCCACGGCCCCGGCCGCGGCGAGCGCGACCGCGAACGAGGCGACGAACGCCGCGACGGACGCGGCGCCCACGAGCGGGTCCGATCCGTCAGTGAGCGCCCGACGCGCGAGATCCCACGCGGCGATGCCGGCGACGAGCGGGACGAGGAGGCCGGCGAGGAGCAGCAGCACTCCGGTCGCGAATGCGCCGAGCACCGAAGCGGGGCGGCGAGCCAGGTCGCCCGGGACGCGCGCAAGCGCGCGGAGGGCGCCGTCCGCGCCCACGACCACGTGGACGGTCGCGGGACCGGCCAGCAGCTCCCCGACGAGGATGCCCAGCAGGATCGCGACGACCGCCTCGGGCGCCATGACGACGACGCGGAGCACGAGCGGCGACGCGAGGTCGTCGGGAAGGGTGAGCTGGCGGTACACCGCGTCGGCGAGGCGCGGGACGGCCCACGCGACGGCCACGGCCGCCGGGATCGCCGCGGCCACGCGGACCGCCAGGACGCGGCCGACCGTCGGGACCGGGCCGCGCGACCGCGACGGCGCCACCGCCGCATCCGCCGCCCACGCCGCGAGCACGATCCTGTCGGCGGCCGCGGCGGCGACCGTCCCGAGCACGACGAGGCCGCCCGCGGCGAGCGCGGCGAGGACGGCGAGCACGACGAGGCGAGCCGCGGGGCCGTCCGCCGTGATCGCGTCCGCGCCGATCCACGCGGCGATCCCGATGGGCGTCGGGAGCACGAGGAACGGCAGGGCCACGACCAGCGCACCGCCACGGGCGAGGAACGCGACGAGGGCCACGGGCCAGACCGAGGGGCGCGCGACCATCCACCGCGTCGCCGACGCGAGGACGGCCGCGAGGCGTGGACGCGACGCCCGGGACCCGCGGGCGACGGCGGGGAGCACCGGCTCCGCCGCGCCGGCGGACCCGGCGGTCACGGCGCCGGCGTCGCCGTGGGCGCCGGCGTGGGGATCGGGGCGGGCGTCGCGGGTGCGGCCGTCGGGGCGGGGCTCGCGCCCGTCAGGCGCGAGAGCTCCATGAGCGCGGCCTCGACGAGCTCCATCTCGTCGCCGTACGTCGCGAAGTCACCCTGGCGGAGCGCGGCCTGGGCGAGCTCGAAGTGCAGGTTGGCGTACGCGACCAGTCCGGCCACGTCTCCCGGGGCCGGCGAGCCGCCCGGCGACGCGGTCGGCCGCGGCGTCGGCGTCGCCCCCGGCGAGGGCGAGGGCCCACCCGGAGAGGGCGACGGGCTCGGGGCCGGCTCGCTGGAGACGACCTTCTCCAGCGCCTCCCGGAGGGTGTCGGCCCACTCCACGGTCGTGGAGGTGGCCACGACGATCTTGGTGAACTGCGGGAACGCCGACGCGGTGGACTGCAGGTAGATCGGCTCGAGGTAGACGATCGAATCGCCGACCGGGACGACGATGAGGTTGCCGCGAATCACCTCGCTGCCGGCCTGGCTCCAGAGCGTGATCTGCGACGAGATCACCGGGTCCTGGTCGATCCGGGCCTCGATCTGCGTGGGACCGAAGATCGACGTGTCCCGCGGGAGCTGGTAGACGCGGACCTGCCCGCGGTCATCGGGCGCGTTGCGCACGGCGATCCACGAGATCATGTTCGGGCGCTGGGCGGGGACCATCGGCTGGAGCAGCAGGTACTCGGTCTCCTCCTCGTCGGGCATCCGCATGATCACGTAGTAGGCCTCGGGCGGGAGCTGCTGGGTCGCTCCCGGGGGGTTGGTCGGGATCGTCCAGAGGTCGTCCTTGTTGTAGAAGGACTGGGTGTTCGTCACGTGGTAGCGGGCGAACATCCGGGCCTGGACGTTGAACCGCTCCTCCGGCGTGCGCAGGTGGGCCTGCAGATCCGCGGACATCGTGTCGAGCGGCCTGAACAGCGTCGGGTAGATGCCCTGGTACGCGCGGATCAGCGGGTCGGACGGGTCGGCCACGTAGAACGTCGTCGTGCCGTCGTACGCGTCCATGACGATCTTCACGCTGTTGCGGATGTAGTTGATCGGCTCGCCTGTGAGGCCGCTCTCGGCACCGAGCGTCGTCGCGTCGAAGTACTCGGCGCCCGGGAACATCCCGCTCACCGTGTACGCGTCCTGGATGTAGACGAGCCGTCCCTCGGGGGTGACCACGAGGTACGGGTCCTTGTCGTATCGAAGGAACGGGGCGATCGTCCGGACGCGCTCCGAGAGCGCCCGGTTCACCAGGATCTGGCTGTCCTGGGTGATCTGGTCGGTGATGAGCAGGTTGAGGTCGCGGAACCGCAGCGCGAACAGGAGCCGCGTGAGGGTGGAATCCACCTTGATGCCCGAGGTGCCGGACCAGCGGGTCGTGGTCTCCCCGCCCGTCGCCTGGTCGCCGACGGGGAAGTCGAACTCGGGCTGCCGCGCACCGACGAGGACCCACCCGTTGGGGCGCTCGCCGAAGTAGATGCGCGGCTCGGTCACCTCCGGTGCCCCGGCGGACGAGACCGGAGGCAGGTTCTCGATGATGAGCTGGGGGAGGCCCTGGTCGTCCACCGCGTTCACGGGGACCATCGCGAGGCCGAACCCGTGCGTGAACACGATGCGCTCGTTCACCCAGGTGAGCGCCTGGGGGTTCCGGTCGAGCGCCATCTCGCGCCCCGACAGCATCACCTGGCGCCGCTTGCCGCTGATGTCGTAGCGGTCCGTGTCGACGTCGAAGAAGTCGTAGTACTGGCGGACGGTCTGGAGCTGGTCCAGGGTCGCGCCGAGCGGCCGGTAGTCCCAGAGACGCGCGTTCGCGAAGGTGTCGGCATCGCGGATCAGCGCGTCGGCCGTGAGCGTCGCCGTCCCGTTGTACTGGATCGTCTCCCACTCGTCGAGGCCGTACGCGAGGCGCGTCATCGAGATGTTGTAGCCGATGTACGGCTCCTGGGTCGCGTACTCGTTCGGCTGGACGACGAACCGCTGGACGATCTCCGGGTACACCGTGCCGAGCGCGAACGAGGCCACGAACCACACGCCGACCGCGAGCCCGACGGGCCACATGGCGCGGGTGAACGCGGCCGCCACGAGGAACGCGGCCGTCAGGGCGGCGACCACCGTGAGGACGTCGTACGCGAGGAACCGGGCGTTCGCGTCCGCGTAGCTCACGCCGGTCGTCACGCCGTTCGCGGCGTACGAGAGCTCCAGCTTGTCGAGCTGATAGCCGAAGGCGACGACGAGGAGCCACAGGCCGGCGAGGACGGCGAGGTGCAGGCGCGGCGCGGTCCCGAAGTCAAGGCCGCCGCGGACCGCCGAGAGGAGATAGCGGCCGAGGGCCAGCACGAGCGCGGCGACGAGGACTGCGCCGGCGACGGACTGGACGAGCCGGAGGAACGGGAGGTCGAAGAGGAAGAAGCCGATGTCGCGCCCGAAGACCGGGTCGGTGACGGCGACCGCGCCATCGGGCGAGAACGGCACCCGGTGCTGGAACAGGAGGATGGTCTGCCAGCCGCCCGCGACCGTGCCGGCGAGCGTGAGCGCTGCAAGGAGCGCCACGGCGACGAGGACCCACCGGCCGATCGGCACGAGGTCCGGGACGTCGAACTCGACCTGGGCCGCGGATGGCGTCCCGCGGCCCGGCGTCGCGGGCCCGAAGGGGCTCCACCCGTCGCCGTAGCGGTCGCGCGGGCCCATCCGGGAGGCGGCGTCCTGTCCGGCCGTGGCAGCCGCACCGATCCGATCGAAGAGCTCGCGCAGGCGGTCACCGCCGGTTCCCGGTGGCGGCGCGAGCCGGCCCGCCAGGCCGAGGTCGAGCCCGAACAGGAGGAGTGCCGCGACGAGGGCGGCGACGAAGAGGGCGATCTGCGTCCCGACGCGCGTCCAGAACACGTCCGAGTAGCCGACGCTGCCGAACCAGATGGAGTCGGTCCAGATGTCCAGGATCGACCCGAGGAAGGCGAACGCGAAGAGGATGAGGACGAAGACGAGGATGCCGACGACGGCCCGGCCGGACGGGCGGAAGCCGCGCGCGCCGTCCGCGGGCCCGCCGGGCGGACGGCCAGCGCGGCCACGGCGCCGTCCGCGGATCGGCGTGGGCTCGTCGGTGCCCGCCTCCCCGGAGCCCGGGGCGGCCTCTTCCTCCGAGGAGCCGTCGGCTCCGTCGTCGTCTCTCGCGCCCGTGGCGTCGGCGTCGGCGGGCTCGTCATCCGGACCGTCGCCCGCGGCGTCGCCGTCACCCGTACCGGATCCGGCTTCCCGAGCGGCGTCGTCCCCACGCTCTCGCCGCGCGAGCTCGCGGAGGTAGTCCTCGAAGGGATCGCTCACGCACCGAGCATACCCCGGGCGACGCGAGGTCGCGGTCCGCACGTCGGATCCGGGCTCGGGCCACGCCGTTGATCGGGCCTCCGGCTGCCCGGTCGGCCCGCCCGGTCAGCCGTGCGGCAGCGAGGCCACGGCCGACGCGAACGCCCGGAGGGCGGCCGACGCGAGCTCCGTCGGGCGCGCCGACGCGGCGCGGACGGGATCCCAGCGGACCGCCAGCTGGACGACGGCCGGGCGATCCCAGGGCCGCTCCTCCGAGGACGACGGGATCGGCGTGCGGACCTTCACCGCCTGGCGCCCGCCCTCCTCGGCCGCCAGCCCGGAGAGCCCGCCTGCGAGGACGATGCCGATGCGCGCTGCCGGCGGGTCCGGCGGCGGCCCGGAGGCCGGCGCGAGCGCCCGGCAGCTCACGATGCCGTCCGCATCCGCGACCCAGAGGAGGGCGATCCACCACCCGTCCGGCAGCGCCGAGGGGACGCCCATGCCCGCGCGGAGGGTCGCGTCGCCGATGCGGACCTCGACCTCCTTGAGGAAGGACGGCCCGGGGGGCGGGAGGCGGTCGCTCACCGGCGGGGGTCCGGGTCAGCGGTCGGAGGTGCGGCCGTCGGCCGCGCCCTCCGCGTCGTCGACGGCGCTGCCGGCATCCGCGTCGGGACCCGACGCGTCGAGCGTCGGCGCCGCGCCGGCCGCCTCGGGGTCCCCCGCGTCGTCGGGGTCCGCCGCGCCGTCGCGGTCCTGCGCGTCGTCGGGCTCCGCCCCGATCCGTCGCATCTCGCGGCGCAGCCGCGGGTCCGGAGGCGCCACCGCGTCGGGGCCGGGCGCGCCGAGCGTGGTCGCGACGTCCACGGCACCGAGCGGCTCCGAGGCGCCACCGGACCCGCCCGCGTCGACGGGCCTTCCGGGAACCGTCGGGGACGACGCCGGCCCCGGCCCTGGCCCCGGCCCCGGCCCTGGCCCCGGCCCGGCGGCCGCGTTCACGAGGTCCGTGTCCCCGCTGAGCCACGCGAGCATCCCCGCGCTGCCGGACGGCTTCGGCGCCCGGGGCCGGCGGCTCGCCACGTCGGGATCCACCACGGTGACGCCCGGGACCTCGACGGCCTCGACCGCGCGGAGGTGCGCGCCGCACGACGGGCAGGTCGCGACGGTCGGCGGCTCGAGTCGCGCGGAGCACCACGGACACAGGTCCGCATCGGGTGCCGGAGGAGCCTCCGCCAGCCATGCGTCGAACGGGTTCTGCGGGACCTCCGGTGCGCCGTCCGCGGCTCCCGGCGGTCGGTCGGTGGGGCTGGGCAGCTCGTCGGTCATCGGCACCACGGTCGTCCGGCGGGCGCCCGCACTCCGGGCCGGCGTCGCCGTCCGTCGAGCGTACTCGCCTGCCCCGCGTGCCGCCCATCGGCATCCGGCTCCCGGAGCGGGGAAGTGTCGCCCTGCGGCACCACGGGCGTCACTCCCATTCGATCGTCGCGGGGGGCTTGGAGCTGATGTCGTAGACGACGCGGTTCACGCCCGGGACCTCGTTGACGATCCGCGAGCTGATCCGCGCGAGGATGTCG
>JALOOH010000221.1 GCA_025454515.1 Chloroflexota bacterium | reverse complement strand
CCCGTCGCGGCGCGCGCCGCCCGCCCGCTGGCTGCCTGCCGCGGGCCGCCCGCCCGCTGGCTGCCTGCCGCGGGCCGCCCGCCCGCGCATCGCGGCGCCCGCCCGCCCCCGCCCGCGCGCCGCGCTACCTCACCGGCCCGGTGTCGATCGCGCGGTACGGGTCGTAGGCGGTGCCGGGGCAGCCGCCCCACAGGCCCATCCGCGCCCTCCGCGCCGCCAGGCCCACCCGCTCGAGCCCGGCGGCGTATCGGCCGCGATCGCGGTCGTAGAAGTACGGCGCGGCGTCGCCCTGCGCGACGAGCCGGACGTTCACGTTCGTCGTGCCGCGGAAGACGTAGCGCAGGGCGCGGCCGTAGCGATCCGTCCGGTCGAGCGCCGGGTCGGCGTACAGCGTGACGACCTGGCCCGGCCGCAACAGGCGGCTCAGCGCCGCGCTGGCCTGCCGGCCCCAGCACTCGGCTGCGGACCGGGTCTCCGGCGCGTCGATCTGCAGCAGGCGGACGCGCACGTTCGACCCGCCGACGCGCACGTCGATGGTGTCGCCGTCGACGACCTTCCGGATCGTCGCGACCTCGGCCGCCGCGAGCGGCGTCGCTCCGTCACCCGGTCGGGCGCCGGGCCTCAAGGCACCGGATCCCCCGGCACCGGATGTCCCGGCCGCGGTCGTGCCCGCCGTCAGCGCGAGTGCGAGCGTGACAGCCAGCGCGAGCGCGGCCGCCAGCAGCACGAAGAGCGCGATCGTGGCCGCCGCCTTCGCGATCTCGCGTCCCACGCGTCGTGCCCGGCCGCGTCCCGCGCGCGTCACCCGGGCTCGGCCTCCGGCCTGCGGACGTAGCGGCGCCCCACCAGGGCCCATGCGGGGAGGCGCGCGAGCGCCCGGCTCACCGGCTCGGCCGGTCGATCGTCACGGCCGGCGACGGAGAGCAGCGCGTCGGTCTCGGTCGCATCCTCCGGCCGCGCGTCCACGATCGCGAGGTCGATGACGACCTCCCCGGGCACCGCGGTGCCGAGGGTCGCGACCAGGTCGGCCGGGTACGCGTCGGGCTCGTACTCCGCGCGCACCTCCATCTCCGCGCGCCATCGCGGGCGTCGCAGGAGGATGCTGCGCCAGAGGGCGCCGACCTCGGGCGTCACGGTGCCGTCGCCGGGACGTGGGTCGAGCGAGACCATCTCGCCGCGCGACCAGAGGGCGGCCTGGTGGAGGAGGGCGTACTCGTCGAGGTCCGCGTAGGCGGAGAGGGCGTCCGCCGGGGATCCCTCGCCGACGAGAGCGCGAACCGACGGGCCGAAGACCTCGTGCAGGTCGAGGTCGATCGCCCGGACGGCCCGATGGAAGTACACCTGCTGGTACATGAAGAGGCGTGCCGTGAGGAACATCTCGAGCGCGCCCAGGCCGGGCTCGTACAGCGTCAGCCCGGACGGGCCGATGAAGCAGTAGCGGCGCAGGCGCTCGACGTCCACCGGCCCCGCGGACACGCCCGTGATATACGCGTCCCGCCGGACGTAGTCGAGGTTGTCCACCGTGAACACGCCGGACAGCAGAGGCTGGAGGCGGCGGACCCAGAGCGGCATGTCGGGGTCCACGAGCCGCGGCTTGGAGACCAGGAAGCTGATCCACCGGGGGTCGATCGACTCGTCCCGCGCGAACGCCGCTCGCCCGATCTCCTCGCCCGGCGCCCGTCGCAGCCCCCGGATGACGTCGCCGAGCTCGCGCTCGATGATGAGCTGGCTGAGGTCCTCGTGCGACAGGCGCTTGCCCCCGGGGCGGCGCGCGTCCGCCGGCGCCGGGAAGTCGTGGAGCACGTGCTCGTCGAAGTAGTGGGCGAAGGGGCCGTGCCCCACGTCATGGAGGAGGCCGGCGATCCGGAGCGTCTCCACGACGAGCCCCTCGGACGGCACCCGCTCGCCGGGGGCCGCGCGCAGGGCGTCCTCCCGAAGGCTCGGGTAGAGCCGGCGGCCCCAGAGGCCCGCCTCGTGCATGACGCCGAGGCCGTGCGTGAACCGGCTGTGCTCCGCGGTGGGGAAGACCCAGCGCGAGGTCTGGAGCTGGCTGATCCGCCGGAGGCGCTGCACCCACGGCGTGTCCAGGACGTCGTCCTCCGCGGCGGGTTCCGGCGCGAAGCCGAGCGCGGCCGCGCGCCCGCGCGCAAGGCGCTTCGTCAGCTCGATGTAGCCGTGGATCGGGTCGGAGAGCAGGTTGACGGCGGAGAACAGCGCCACGGGGTCCGGGAGGGGCGTCCCCTCCGCGCGGGCCGGCCCGGACACGAGCCGGTCCGCGCGGCTCACGGGATCCGGATCGGGTCGGACTCCACCCATGCGGACACGTTACCCGCCCGGTCGCGCGCCCGCACCCGCGCGACGTACGTGCGACCGCGCTCGATCGTGCCGAGCGTGGCGACGCCGCGCGCGTTCGCGCGATCGACGGTCCGCCACGCCCCGCCGTCCACGCGGACCTGGACCATGGCGTCGCGGACGCCGGCCGTGTGCGTCTGGAGGAGCGGGTCGCGCGCGGTCCACCGGATCACCGCGCCGGACGATCGACGCTCCGCGGTGGGAGCCGCGACGACAGGCGCCGTGCGGTCCAGCGTCTCCGCGACGACGAGGACGGCGATGAGACGCCCCCCGGCGACGGTCACGCCCACGCCCGCGTAGCTCGCGGCGTCGCTCAGCAGGATGGCTCGATGGGCCGGGCTCTGCGCCCACATGCTGCGGATCGACGCGAGCGCGGCCGGGCCGGGCTTCGAGGACCAGCCGAGGTCCTCGCCGACGCCGAGCGGGCCGATCCCGGTGGCCTCGACGACGCCAAGGAGCGGGTCCCCCGCAGCCGGGTGACCGAACGTGGAGGAGGTGGACAGGCGCGCCGCCCGGTCCTGCGCGACGCGCTCCAGCGCGACGTCCCGCACGTACCGCACCAGGCCCGAGGCGGTCCGGTCCTGGTTCACGCCGTCGAAGAGCGCGTCCCTCAGCGGCGCCGTCGCCGCGTCATCCGGGCGGTCGAGCGCCGGCGCCGCGCCGGTGACGGCCGACGGTGCGCCGGGAGGGACGGCGCCGGCGAGTGCCGACGTGGGCGCCGCGATCAGGGCCGAGACGACGAGCGCGAGGGCCGCCGGCCCGGAAAAAAAAGCGGTGCGTGCACGCATCACCCGGCATGGTACAGGAGATGCGCGTCCGGCCCGCCATGCGGACCTATGCGTACCGCGCCGCGGCCTCCCGGAACGACCGCGCGACGTCGTCGCGGAGCGCCGCGGGGCCGAGGACCTCCGCGTCCGCGCCCCATTCGAGGATCCACAGCCGCACCTCGAGGGTCCCGGAGACCGTCGCGGACCACACGATCGACCCGTCGGGCTGGGGCTCGATCCGCTGGGTCGGGTGCCAGACCGTCTCGGCGACGCGCGCCGCCACCCGGGAGTCGAACCGCACCACGACCTCGACGTCGCCCTGGTCCGCGATGATCCACCACGCGCGCTCGAGCGACTCCTCCGTCGCTCCGCTCGTCGGCGGCTCGAAGGTCTCCGGCGTCAGGCGCACGTCG
>JALOOH010000064.1 GCA_025454515.1 Chloroflexota bacterium | reverse complement strand
ATCTGGCGCGTCTGCTGGGCCATGAGCACGGCGATCGTGTTCACGATCAGGAAGCCGGCCACGAACAGGCTGAGGAACCCGATCGCGCCCAGGACGATGAAGATCGCCTGGACGAGCTCCTGCGCGGGGTGTCGCCCCGTCTCGGGAACCAGGGCGAACGTGACGGCCGCCCCGGCGGCCTCGAGGCGCTGCCGGACGTCGTCGGCGAGCGCCTGGGTCGCCGATCGATCCCCCACCCACGGCTCGGCGCGCACCCGGAGCTCGTTGTAGGTCTCCGGCCAGCCCAGGTCGGCGAGCGTCTCGAACGAGACGTACGCACTGATGCGGCCGAAGTAGTACGCGGGCGATGCGCCCGGCTCGTAGGCGAACCCGGAGACCCGGAGCGGTCTGGTCTTGCCGGCGGCCGTGCGGACGACCACGTCCTCGCCCTCGCGCACGTCCACGAGCCGGAGCGCCGACCGCTCGAGCACGATCTCGCCGCGGCGCGGCGGGAACCGTCCGCTCCGCGGCAGCACGCGGTCGATCCGCTGGTCGTCGAAGTCCGGCAGCGCGATGAGCTGCATCTCGCGTGCGCCGCCCGTCGCCGCCGCTCCGCCCGGCCCCGTCGACGGCTCGAGGAACGCGGTGACGCCGCGGCGTCCCTGCGCCGCCTCGACGCCGCGCATCCCGACGATCGCATCCACGAGGTCATCGTCGAACCCGCCGGCGGTGTAGAACGTGGCGGACGAGGGGCTTCCCGCGGCGTACGCGTCGGCGAGGCTCCGCTCGAGCAGGGCGTTCGCGCCGAGGATTGTGCCGATCGCGAAGACGCCGACCGCGATCGATGCGACGACCGCGACCGACCGGGCGGGGTGGGTCGTCAGATCCCGCCAGACCTTCCGCCAGCGGACGCTACCCATCGGCGCGGCCACCAACGTCGGAGAGGACCTTCCCGTCGGCAAGGTGGACGACCCGCGGCGCTCGCCCTGCGAGCTCGGCATCGTGCGTGACGAGCACGACGGTCCGCCCGGCGTCCGCGAGCCCGCCGAAGATCCCGAACACCTGCTCAGCCGTGGCGGAGTCGAGGTTGCCGGTCGGCTCGTCCGCCACCACCACCGACGGGTCGTTCGCGAGCGCGCGGGCGATGGCGATCCGCTGCTGTTGCCCTCCGGACGTCGCGAGCGGCAGCCGGTCGGCCTGGTCGCTCATCTCGACCATCGCGAGCAGCTCCGCGGCGCGCGCCTTCCGGTCCCGGAGCGTCCCGCGGCCCGCGAAGTCCATCGGCAGCATGACGTTCTCCGCGACCGTCAGCGTCGGGATCAGCTGGAAGAACTGGAAGACGATTCCGACGTGCCGCCCGCGCCAACGGGCGAGGTCGTCCTCGGAGGCCGCCCGAAGGTCCAGGCCCGCCACCCGGACCTCACCATCCGTCGCCCGGTCGATCCCGGTCATCACGTTGAGCAGGGTCGACTTGCCGCATCCGGACCTGCCCACCACCGCCACCAGCTCGCCGGCGCGGATCCGCAGCTCGATCCCATCGAGTGCGCGCACGGCTCCGGCCCCGGTGGCGTAGTCCTTCACCACGGCACGAAGGTCGACGATCGGGTCATGCGGGGCCGCCGACCGATCCGAGGGTGCCGGGGCCGCGCCGGTGGACGGCGTGTCGGGCTGCATCTCAGGCCTGCGTGCGACCGGCCCTGGTCGCGAGGGACCCGGGGCGGCCGGGCACAGCCAGTCTACGCCGTGGTCCCGCGCGGACCGCCCGGGTCGAAGGTCTCTACCCGGCGGGCCGGTCCGACCCCCGGGCAGCGCGTGCGAGAGCGGGCAGCGGCGCGTACCTGTCGAGGGCGCGGCCGAGTCGGCGTCCCATCCCGAACTCGATCGCGATCTCCTCGTTCGTGGGGTCGGTCCCCTTGCCGCGCATGCGGCCGTACTGGGCGAGCTCCGGCCGCATCGCAAGCAGGTACCAGCCCACCGCGAACACGATGTAGGCGAGGTACCAGGGACTGCCGGTCGCCACCCACAGCCACGGGATGAGCAGGACCATCCCGGCCCACCGCAGGACCAGGATGTTGCCGACGATGAACCCGACGAGAGCGCCGAGGATCGTCGTGCCCACGACGGCGAGCGGGTCGATGACCAGCATGCCGCCGTAGATGGCGGATTCCCCGCGGCCGCCCTTGAACCGGAAGAAGACGGGCCGGTCGTGGCCGACGAGCCCCGCCGCCGCGACGATGAGGAAGTAGGGCGGCTCGGGGATCCAGATGCGGAACAGGAGGGTCGGCAGCGCGACCTTGGCCATGTCCAGCAGCGCGGTGAGGATCCCGTAGCGCGGGCCGAGCGTCAGTCGCACTGCGCTCGCGCTCACCGAGTCGCTGACGAAGACCTCGCCGCTGGCGAGGGGGACCTCCACACGGGTGACGTCCACCCGCGGGTCGCGGATCCGCGCCACGATCCGAGCGAACGAGATCGATCCGCACAGGTAGCCCACGGCGGCCGCCAGGGCCGCCACCCCCAGATCCATGCGTGAGTATCTCCAGCGGTGCTGCCGCGCGCAGCGTACCGTAGGGGACCACGCGGGCGAGCGTGGGGCCGGACGCGTCGCGCTCGACGCGGGCCGAGGGACCGGGCAGCTGCCGGTCGACCCCCCGCACGGGGCCGCGGCCGGCCCGGCCATCGCGGCGCCCGTCACCGGCGGAGCATCACCTCCACCTCCGCCCGCGCAGGCGGCTGCGCGCCCGGACGCGTGCACGCGACCGACGCACTCGCGTTCGCGAACGCGAGTGCATGCTCGAGGTCGTCCGTAGTGGCGCGCCGGATGGCGTCCGTCGCGAGGATCCCAGCGTCGGACAGGGCGGCGAGCAGCCCGGCGGTGAACGCGTCCCCGGCGCCGACCGTGTCGGCCACGGCGATCGGCACGCCCGGGACCTCGACGCGGCCGACGGCCGCGAGCCCGACGGCGCCGTCACTCCCGCGCGTGACGACCACGACCGCCGGGCCGAGGGCGAGCCACTCGCGCGCCACAGCCTCGGGGTCGCGGCCGGGGTGGAGCCAGGCGAGGTCGGCGCGACTGGCCTTCACGACGTCGGCCAGCGCCACCCAGCCCTCGAGCCGCGCGAGGTAGGCCGCGCGATCGCCGACGAGCCCGGGCCGGACGTTGGGATCCAGGCCGATGACCCGCCGGCCGTGCTCGCGCTGCATGAGCGCCGCGTAGGCCGAGGCGCCGGGCTCGCGGACCAGCGAGATCGACCCGAACTGGAGGGCGGTCACCTCCGGCGGGAGGGAGGCGGGAAGGTCGTCGCGCCGCAGCAGCCGGTCGGCCGTCCCCTCGCCGTGGAAGGTGAAGATCGGCTCGGCACCCTCGGCGACGTCCACGACCGCGAGTGCGGACGGCTCGTCGCCCTCGATCAGGTACCGGACGTCCACCGCGTCCGCCTCGAGCGTGCGGCGGAGCAGCCGCCCGAACGGGTCGCGGGAGAGCCGGCCGAGGAACGCCGTCGGGATCCCCAGGCGCCCGAGCCCGACCGCCACGTTGAACAGGGACCCGCCGGGCCGCGCGACGTAGGTGGGCTCCCGGGCGCCGGCGACCGGCACCAGGTCGATGAGCGCCTCGCCGCAGACCAGGATCATCGGGACTCCATCTCGCGCGGCCCGTGGGCGCCGGGCCGCACGCCGGCACGGACGCATCTGATGTGTTCTATGATAGCATCACACATCATGCGCACGACCCTCGACCTGGACCCGACCGTCCTCCGCGATCTCAAGGCGCGCGCCCGTCGCGAGGGGAAGACCCTCGGACGGGTCGCGTCGGAGGTGCTGGGGGCAGGGCTCGCAGCGGAGAGGCCACCGGCCGAGCCTCCTCCGCTCGCGTGGTCGTCCCGGCCCATGGGGGCGCGCGTGGACCTGGAGGACGCGGAGGCGCTCCGGAGGCTGCTCGGCGAGCCGTGAGCTACACGATCGACGCGAACGTCCTGCTCTACGCCTCGGATGAGGCGAGCCCTCTGCACGCCCGCGCGCGAGCCCTCGTGCAACGCGCGGCGGACGGTCCCGAGATCGTGTACCTGTTCTGGCCGACCGTCATGGCCTACCTCCGGATCGCGACACACCCGGCCGTCTTCTCCCGGCCGCTGTCGATCGTGGACGCGGTCGGGAACATCGAGCAGCTCGTCGCCCGCCCGCACGTGCGCACGACGGGCGAGGGCGAGGGCTTCTGGCGTGCGTTCCGCTCTGTCGCGGACGACGCCCTGCCGTCGGGGAACCTGGTCCCCGACGCGCATCTCGCCACCCTGATGCTCGAGAACGACGTCCGGACCGTGCTGACCCGCGACCGGGACTTCCGCCGGTTCCCCCGGATCAAGGTGCGCGACCCGTACGGCTGAGCTGCGGCGGACCCGCCTACCTCGCCAGCGGCACCGCTCCGTGCTCGACGGTCATCGCCACGATGTCGCGGCTGTCCACGTCGCGCGACGCCACGCCCCGCTGGACCGCGAGGGCCGCGGCGGCGCCCATCGCCTGGCCCATCGCCATGCACGTGCACTGGGCGCGGATCCCCGCGAACGCGATGCGGTTCGCCGAGACGTTCCGCCCGGCGACCGTGATCCGCCGGCTGCCCATCGGGATGAGCGCCCGGAAGGGTACGGTCGGGATCGCCTCCGGGTCGTCGATGAAGCTCACCTCGCAGCCGATGGCCTGGCTGTGGAGGTCGATGTAGTTGAAGGCGTTGCAGACCTTGTCCTCGAAGTCGGTCGCCTTGACGAAGTCGTCCTTCACCACGAGGTACTCACCCACCGTGTGGTAGGTCTCGCGGGCGAGGGCGTGGGGCGCCATGAACGTCAGGCTCGCGCGCTCGGCGCCCGGGATGGTCTCGCGCACGAAGCGGAACATCCGGAGCATCCGCTCCCGCCCCTCGACGTTCGCCCGCGTCTGGCCATCCGCGTCGGACGTGTCCGCGTCGTAGATGTGGGTGGCGTTGTGGCCGCCGTGCTGCAGGTAGTAGAGGAAGGGCTCCATGTTCGCGTAGGCCCAGTCGCCCTTCTGAAGCACGCCGTCGCGCATCGCCTCCTCGTACAGCGCCTGGACCTCCTCCTTCCAGAGCTGCTCGGTCTCGATCCCGCCGATCTTGTACTGGAGGGTGCCGGGCTGTGCGACCTTCGACCTGAGCACCTTGAGGCCGAGCAGTCGCACGACGTCCGAGTCGCCCGAGCAGTCGACGATCTCCTTCGCGCGCGTGACGCGGCGCACCCCGCGACCGACCGAGACGACCTCCCAGAGGTCCCCGACGGCCGCCACCTCCTGCACGAACTCGTGGTAGTGGAGGACGACGCCGGCCTTGACCGCCTCGGCCTCGGCCACGGCCGCGTAGACCGGCACGTTGATGTAGCTGTAGTAGCCGGGGGTCTCGACCGGGCGACGCCGGCGGTAGTCGGGGATCGGGAGGCCCTCGATCTCCTTCGACTTCACGTACAGCTCCCAGGGGATCCCCTGGACGACGGGACCGCGGGTGTCGAAGAAGTGGTTGGGCATCCAGACGCCGCCGACCGTCATGGTCCCGCCGAGCATGGAGCCGGCCTCGATGACGGACGTGATCACGCCGGCCCGCGCTGCCTGGAGGGCGGCGATGTGGCCGGCGGTCCCCCCGCCGACGACGACGACGTCGACCGTCTCATGGGTCGTCTTCATCGGCCACCTCCTCGCCCGCCCGCATGCGCGGGCGGCCTCCAGAGTAGCGAGCCCGGCGTTCCGGGGCGTGTCCCGGTGCCATCCGCGGATCTCCTGGAGCCTCGCGTCGTCCCGGGAGGGCTGGACGCGGGAACGGGGCCGACGCTCGCCGGCGCGGCGAGCGTCGGCCCCGTTCCGGGGCGCTGCGTGCCTACTTCACCGCGTTCGCGGCGTTGAGCATCCCGGCGCCGAAGAACGACGTGTTCCCGGTGCCGCCCGTGCACTGGCGGGGGTCGCCCGCAGGCCAGCCGGCCGGGCAGGTCAGCGGCGTGGCCGACGACCGGATGAGCGCCGCGACCGCACCCTGCGGCATCCCCGGGTGCACCTGCCGGATCAGCGCCGCGACACCTGCCGCGTGCGGCGATGCCATCGAGGTCCCGCTGATCCACACGTAGCGGCCGCCGCCGCTGACGATGGCCCGGTTGAGGGCTGCGTAGACGTCCCAGGAGCCGGTCGCGTCCGTGCTCGACCATCCGGCCAGGATGCGGCCGCGCCCGAAGACGCTGCTCGGCGTCTGGCCAGCGTCGCCGCCCGGCGCGGTGACGTCCACCGGGGAGCCGACGTTGGAGTAGCTCGCGAGGGTGTTGACGCCTGAGGCGGACACCGTGACGACGCCGGGCAGCTCGGCCGGGGCGACCTGGCAGCTGTTGCGCACCTCGCGGACGATGGCGCTGTCCGGCGGCCAGTCCGGGCTGATGTCGTCGATGCTCGGGTGGCCGAGGTCCTGCGCCTCGTTGCCGGCCGCGGCCACGATGACCACGCCCCGCTGCTGGGCGTACCGGGCGGCAGACTCGAGCGACGCGAGGATGGCCCGCTGCTCGGCCTCGCTCTTGCAGTAGAAGAGGTACGGATCGGCGAAGAGGCTGAGGTTGACGACGTCGAGACGAAGGTCGCCTGCATACCGCAGCGCGGCCGCGACCGAGTCGGCGAAGCAGAAGCCGTCGATCGTGCAGGCCTTGAGCGCGACGATCGTGGCCTCCGGCGCCACCCCCACGATGCCGATCCCGTTCACGCGCGCCGCGATCGTCGTCGCGACGTGCGTGCCGTGGCCCTGGAGGTCCTGGACGGCGGCCTTGTTCGTGCAGTCGCCGTTCGCGATCTCGCCCGGGTCGGCCGTCGGCGTGTCGCTGTAGATGAACGAGCACGACGCCGCGACGTCGATGGCGCCCGCGAGATCCGGGTGGTTGAAGTCCACGCCCCCGTCGATGACGCCGACCCTGACCCCCAGGCCCGTCGCGGTGGCCCGCGCACCCGGGGCGCCGATGACGCTCATGTCCCACTGGCAGTCGGAGAGCTCGTCGGGTCCGGCGATGCCGGGGTATGTGGAGGCCGGGTAGCTGACCGCACACCGGGCGTTGGCCGTGCCGCCGTCGATGAGCACGTCGGTCTGGGCCGCGACGGGCCCGACCGCCCCGGCGAGCATGAGCGCGAGGAGCGGCAGGACCGCCAGCAGGACACGGGCGCGGTTCCGCGGCCTCCCCGTGGATGCGCGCGTGCGCGCGGACGCGACGAACGACGTCATCGAAGCCCCTCCCGATGCAGGGACGCCTGTCCGTGGGCGGGATCGCGCACGGTTCCGCGTCGAGTGATCGGCGGACGGTAGCACCCCGCGGTGCGTGCCGGCAACGGTCCGCTCGGCCGATCCGGCGCACGGTGGTGCGTCGTGTCACCGGTCGTCCCGCGGCGTGAGAGGATGAGGCGAGGACCGATGCGGATGCCTCGGCGCGCGCCGGGCGGTGGAGCCGGGAGGCTCCCGGGAGCGACGCGACGGCCCGATCGACGGAGGCGGAAGTGGAGGCGCGGACGCGGGCACGGGTCGCGCAGGTGGCCGCGATCGTCGGCGTCGGCGCACTGACGGTCGGGTCGGTCGTCACCGCCATCGTCTACACGGGCTCCGCCGGCGAGCCGTACAGCCCGCTGAACCACTGGGTCTCCGAGCTCGGGGAGCTGAGCGTCTCCCGCGCGGCGCCCCTGTTCAACGCCGGGCTGGTCGTCGGCGGCCTCTGCTTCGCGGTCTTCGTCGCCGGGCTCGCGGCTTCGGTTCCCGGGCGGTCGCGGTTCGCGTGGGCAGTGACGGGCGTGATCGCCGGCGTCGCCGGCGCGCTCGTCGGCCTCTTCCCGATGGACGACCTCCGGCCGCACTCCGTCGCCGCGCTCACGTTCTTCTGCCTCGGGTGGCTGACGGTCGCGCTGGCATCGATCGACCTGGCCCGCCGGCGCGACCCGCGCTTCCCCCGGTGGCTCGGCGGGATCGGCGCGCTCGCGACGGGCTTCTTCGTCCTGTTCATGGCGTCGCTGTTCGCTGACACGCGCACGACGGGGGAGGTGCTCGCTGCACCGGACGCCAGGCCGGACGTCTGGGCAGCGTCCGTCCTCGAGTGGGCGGTCGTACTCTCGATCGCGACCTGGGCCCTCGCGACGGCGCTGGCGTGGATGACCGCCGATCGACGCGCGCGGGCGGCGCGGGATGGGGTGGACGGCGGGCTCCGACCCGGGACAGCCCGCGCTTGAGGCCGGCCCACGGGCACGGGCGAGGAGGAGGGACGGCGATGGCGACCGCGGCGGTGGTCTACGAGAGCATCACGGGGGTGACCGAGCGGTTCGGCGAGGCGATCGGCGAGCATCTCCGATCGCGCGGCGTCGAGGCGACGGTCATCTCGATCGGCGACTGCGATCCGGCGACCCTGGACGCGCACGATCTCGTCCTGATCGGCTGCTGGACGAGCGGCCTGTTCGTCGTGGGCCAGCACCCCGATCGCGAGTGGGTCGCGTTCACGCGGATGATCCCCACCCTGCGCCACCCGCGTGTCGGCCTCTTCACGACGTACCGGCTGGCGACGGGCAGCATGTTCAGGCGGATGCGCCGCGCGCTCGAGCCGACCGGCGCGGCCGTGACCCTGGAGCTGAAGTCACGCGACGGCCGGCTCGCCGAGGGCCACCGCGCCGACCTGGACGCGTGGCTCGCAGCGGCCGGCATCGGCGGCGAGGGGCGGACGCCCGGCCGCTGATCGGCCTCGGCCGGCGCCGCGGACCGCCGGGCGCCTCGGCCGGCGCCGCGGACCGCCTCAGGCGGCCTCGTCGCGCCTGGCGGCCCCGTCGCGCGCGGCAGCCGGCCGCGCCACCTGCTCGGCCGCGACGATGGCGACGATCGCGACCGCGACGATCGCGAGCGGCACGAGCGGCGGCAGGCTGACGCTCCCGACCACCACGAGAGCGAGGCCCATCCCGACGAGGACCAGGAGGCGCGTCACGAGCAGCGGCCCGCCGAGGATCCGGAGCGCGAGGGCCGAGGACGCGACGAACAGCGCGACCCCGACCCCGAGCGCCGCGAGGACGGCCGCCGGCATCGGGTCGTCGGGGTGGAGGACGGTCTCCTCGATCGCGGCGGCGAAGCCCACGATCCCGGCGATCAGCGGGAAGTGGGCGAAGCTGAAGGCATCGCGGGCGAGCGGTCCCAGCCGCCGCGGGTCGGCGGCGGCGAAGCGGTGCTCGAGCTCGTCCTTCAGCCAGCCGAAGTAGGTCCACCAGAGCAGGCACGCGATCACGATGGCCGCCCCGACGGCGCTCGCGAGTCCGAGCGAGAGCTCGTCGCCGGCGATCGCCGCGCCGGCGAGGATCAGCGATTCGCCGAGCGCGATGATCACGAAGAGACCATGGCGCTCCGCCAGGTGGGCCGGGTTCAGGTCCCACGTCGCGGCCCGCCCGGCGAGGGTGGCGGCGGCGAGGTCCGCGCCGATCGCCGCAAGCCAGAGCACGCTGCGGACGCCCGGGTCGCCGAGGGCACCGGCCAGCACGAGCGCCAGCCCCACGAGGGAAGCGCCGGCCCAGCGGTAGACGGCGGCGTGGTCGGCGCCCTCGCGCTCCATCTCCACCTTCACCTGGAGGCCCAGGCCCATGAGCCGGACGGCCACGTACGGCACGGCGAACCAGATCGCCTCGTCCGTGAACGCGCGCGGCACCGAGGCGGCCATCACGAATGCCGCGGCCGTGGCGACGAGGGTCAGCACGCGGACGGCGCCGTGGGTCGTGTCGGCCGGGTTGAGCGTCCAGGTGTACTGCGTCCAGGCCCACCAGATCAGCCAGCCGATGAGGATCGACCGAAGGACGCCCTCCGCCGTGAGGTCGTGGGCGGTCTTCGCCGTGATCTGCGTCACGGCGAAGACGAAGACCAGGTCGAAGAAGAGCTCGACGAACGTGACGCCCTGCGGCTGCGACGCCCGCACGCCGCGCCGCGGCCCCGGATCGATCGAGGTCGCGGCGACCTCCGCGGCCGGCCTGTTCGGTGACATCGCACTCCGCTCGTGACGCCCCCGGAGACTCCGGGCAGCCGTGCGGCGCAGGGTACGGCACGCGGCGCTCACAGGTCGAGCGCCCGGTCGGCGCCCGGGCAGGATGGCCGGGCTCGACCGACCAGCGGTGTCCCGAGACCGAGTGTGCCACGGGGGGTGCCCTTGGGGCCGATACTGCCGGCATGCGCGTGCGCCATCCCCGACGGCGGTCAGGCCGCGGGGCCGCACCGTGGCGACGGAGGTGATGCCGGTGTCCGAGCCGCTGCGGGTCGCCATCGGCAGTGACGAGGCCGGGTTCACGTACAAGGAGGCCCTCCGCGCCGATCTGGAGGCGGACCCGCGCGTCGCTGCGGTCGTGGACGTGGGGATCCGCGCCGGGGAGGCCACGCGGTACCCGCGCGTGGCGTTCGCCGCCGCGCGGTTGGTCGCAGCGGGAGAGGTGGACCGGGCGATCCTGATCTGCGGCACCGGCCTGGGGATGGCGATCGCCGCCAACAAGGTCCGCGGGGTCCGCGCCGCCACCGCCCACGACGGCTACTCCGTGGAGCGGTCGATCCTGAGCAACGACGCGCAGGTCCTGTGCCTCGGGCAGCGCGTCATCGGGCTCGAGGTCGCACGACGCCTCGCACGGGAGTGGCTCGGCTACCGATTCGACCCGTCCTCCCACTCGGAGGAGAACGTGGAGGAGATCAGGGCCTTCGAGCGGGACGAGCCGGCGAGCCGACAGGCGAGGCCGCCCGGCTGAGGCCCCGCGGCCCCGCCCCCGGGCCTCAGCCGGCGGCCTTGCTCACGAGGTCGGCGATCCGCGCCTCCACCTCCGGCGTCAGCTCGGTCACCGCGAACGACGTCGGCCACATCTCGCCATCGTCGAGCGCCGCATCGGGCTGGAAGCCGAACGTCGCGTATCGCACCTTGAACTTGGACGCCGCCTGGAAGAAGCAGATGACCTTGCCGTCCTTCGCGTAGGCGGGCATCCCGTACCAGGTGCGCGCCCCGAGCGACGGCGCGGCCGCCTTGACGATCGCGTGGATCCGCTCGGCCAGCGAGCGGTCCGGCTCGGGCATCTCGGCGATGCTCGCAGCCGCCATCGCCTCCCCGTCGGCCTTCTCCGCGGCCGCCTTCTGCTCCTTCGCGTGCGCTCGCATGGCGGCCTTCTCCTCGGCCGTCCAGGTCCCCGACGTCGTCTTCCCGCCCTGGGCGGGCTTCTTCGCCTCGCTCACCGCCGCACCTCCCCTTCCGATCCTGATCGGACCGCGCCAATGCTACGGGACGGCCCGGACCTGGCCCCCGCACCGCGCCCGGCCCCTCCTGTGGTAGACATCCACCATGTCGATGGTAGACTTCTACCATGAGCCTCAACATCAAGAACGAGGAGACCGTCCGGCTGGTGCGCGAGCTGGCCGATGAGCTGCACATCTCCCTCACGGCCGCGGTCGAGGACGCCGTTCGGACGCGGCTGGATCAGGTGCGCGCGGAGGAGCGGGAGCGCGACGTCGAGGCACGGGCGCGGGAGATGGCCGAGCTGTGGGGCGCCCTGGGGGACCGTCTGGGCCAGGACTACCTGAGCCAGGACTTCGACGCCCTGCTCTACGACGAGATGGGGCTGCCGAAGTGATCGTCGACACCTCGGCGCTGGTCGCGATCCTCCAGCGCGAGCAGGAGACCGACGCATTCACCCGTCTCGTGGTGGGCGCTCCGGTCGTCCGGCTCTCCGCCGCGAGCTACGTCGAGCTGGCGGCGGTCGTGGACGGACGGGGTGATCGGGTGACCTCCGGTGCACTCGATTCGTTCCTCCGTCGGTGGGAGATCGAGATCGTTCCCTTCACCCCCGCCCAGGCGCGCATCGCCCGCGACGCGTATCAGCGCTTCGGGCGCGGCTCGGGGCATCCCGCGCGGCTGAACATGGGCGACTGCTTCGCCTACGCCCTCGCCCGCGACCTCGGCGAGCCGCTCCTCTTCAAGGGGCGGGACTTCGCCCTGACGGACATCGAGATCGCCCTGGAGCCGGACCCGCGGAAGCGCCTGAGCGAGGTCGTGGCGGCCTACGTGGCGGGTGGGGTG
>JALOOH010000063.1 GCA_025454515.1 Chloroflexota bacterium | reverse complement strand
CCCGGAGAAGATGGGCGAGACCAGGATCCTGTCCCCGTCCGCGACCCGTTCGTCGGGGGAGACGACCCAGCCGTTGCGGGCGATGATCATCGGCCGTGCACGGTCGATGGCGATCGTCGCGAGAATGTCGGCGATCGTCGTCCCCGGCTCGACCTCCACCTCCCGGCGGCTGAACCCGACGGTGTGGACGAACCCGCCCGACAGCTTGAGGGTGACCTTCATCTCACGCCAGCGTCGCGTACTCCTCCGCGACGGCCGCCTCCGCGTCGAGGCCGAGCTGCGCGAGCGTGGCCCTCGTCGGGATGCCGCGCGCGTCGTAGCCCCGGATGTCGTAGTAGTGGCCCAGGAGCTCGTCGTACTTCTCGCGGTCGAGGTACATGCCGGCGATCGGCCCCTCCGTGTCCGCGTTGTCGGGATCGAACCACGCGTCCGGCACGTAGTCGGCGTAGCGGTCCGTCTCCGGGTACTCGCGGAGCCAGAAGAGCTTCATGAGCGCGTAGATCCTATCCGCCATCGGCCAGAAGTCGTCGAGCGTCCAGTCCTTGCCCGTGACCTTGTTGAAGTAGATCGGGTAGTGCTCCGCGCCCCAGCCGAGCTCCACCCACGGGAAGCGGCACGTCACGATCGACTCGAACAGGCCGCCACGGACGCGCTGGAGGTCCACGATCTTCTGCGCCTTGTCCCGGCCGTACGACCCGCGGTCCGTCTGCCGCACCTCGTACGTGATGATCCAGGACTCCTTGTGATGCGCGCCCATGGGGCTCACGCCGAAGGCCAGGGCCATCCCGGGGATGTACTTGCAGTTGTACGCCGAGATCTCCATGCCCTTGACCTGCATCGCGTAGGCCTCGGAGCCGTGGCCGATCGCGCGGGCAGCGCGCATCGTGCCCTCGGCGAGGAGGTTCCCGACCTCGTCCTCCCGGTTCGCGATCCGGCCGAGGAGGCGCGCGAACGCGGCGGCGTCGCCGAACAGCGGCTCGCCCTCCACCGCACCCCGCTCGATCGCGTCCGCGTAGAAGCTCAGGACGCCGCCGGCGGAGATCGAATCGAGCCCGTAGTCGTCGCACAGGCGGTTGAGGGTGCCGACCTTGGCCATGTCGTAGATGTCCAGGTTGGGCCCCAGGAGCCCGACCGGCTCGTAGTCGATCTCGGATTCCCGGCCTTGCTCGTCGGGCACCGCGATCCCGCAGCGCATCGTGCAGTTGGGACACCCGTACGTGGCCATCCGCACGGCGTTCGCCCGCTCGCCGTCCACCATCCAGGCGTCCGGATGATGCGTGCCCCGGAAGTTGTGGACCGGCAGGGCCGCGACCTCGTTGCACCAGGGCAGCACGCCGTCCGTCCCCTGGACCGACCAGGCCTGCTCCTTGTCCATCGCCCGGACGGCCTTGAGGTCGTCCCGTCCGAGCTCCTTCATCTCGGCCGGGAAGGCCTGCGGGATGGGCCTGGAGCCCTTCACGACGATCGCCTTGAGGAGCTTGGACCCCATGACCGCGCCCATGCCGGGGCGGCCGCCCGACCGGCCCTCGAGGCTCCGCACCGTGGCGAACCGGACCAGGTTCTCCCCACCCTGGCCGATGTTCAGGACCCCGACGCCCTTGCCGTAGCGCGCGTAGATCCAGTCGTTCGTGTCGAGCGTGCCCTTGCCCCAGACCTCGTCGGCGGGCAGGTACTCGACGCGGTCGTCGTCGATCACGAGCATCGTCGGGCGGTCGGCGCGGCCCTCGATGATGAGGGCATCGTACCCGGCCTTGCGGAGCTGGTCCGTGACGCGGGTGCCGAGGTTCCCGTCGCCGTACCCGCCGGTCGCCGGCGACTTCGCGGCGACGATGGTCTTGCCGGTGTTGGGAGCCGGGATCCCCGAGATCGGGCCGACCGCAACGACCAGCTTGTTCTGGGGCCCCAGCGGGTCGATCCCGGGCGCGAGCTCGTCGTAGAGGATCTTGACGGCGAAGCCCCGGCCGCCGATCCACCGGTAGGCGAACTCCTCGGAGAACGTCTCCACGCGGTGCGTCCGGCTCGTCAGGTCGACGCGCAGGAACTGCCCGGTCCAGCCATCCATGTGTCACCCATCCTCGCCTGTGGTGTCGCGCGTCCGAACGTACGCCGGAACGTGCCCCGGTCTGGAGGGACATGGAGGCCGTCTTTCAGGGAGGAACGGCCCTCTCGCGGCCGGCGCCGCCATGCTCCGCCGGGAGCTCCCTAGGGCGCCAGCGCCTCGACGACCTCCGCGAGCGACGGGGCGACGACGGTCGGCACGATGGGCGCGCCGGTGGCGGGCGGCTCGCCTCGCGCGGCCGCGGCCGCGTCGTCCGGCCCGTGGCGGCCGGTGAGCACGAGGGCCGTGCGCAGGCCGAGCGCGCCGGCGGCGCCGATGTCGCTCACGAGGTCGTCGCCGACCATCACGAGGTCGCCGAGCGGGCCGATGCCGAGGTCGTCGATCGCCCGGATGAAGAACTCCCGCGACGGCTTCCCCACGACCGTCGCGTCGATCCCGGTCGCGTACTCCAGGCCCACGACGTACGCGCCCGCATCGAGGGTGGGCCCGGCGGCGGTGAGCCACCAGGGGTTGCGGTGCATCGCGACGAGGGCGGCGCCCTCGCGCACGAGTCGGAACGCCCGGTTCATGTTCCCGTACGTCAGCTCGTCGGGCGCGTCGCCGACGACCACGGCGGCTGCCGTCGCGCCAGGCGCATCCGCCTCGGCGTGCGAGAGCAGCCATTGCCCGATGAACTCGCTCCGGCCGTCCGGGGAGGTGAGCACGTAGAGGGGCATCCCCGCGAACACGTCGCGCGTGTAGCCCGCCGTCGCCGAGAGGGCGCTCACGATGTCCTCCGGCGGCAGGTGGATCCCGGCGCGCGCGAGCGAGGCGGACAGCGTGCGGCGGCTCACGAGCGACGTGTTCGTGAGGATCCGGTGCGCGACGCCGGCTGCGCGGAGGCGGCCGACGGCATCCGGCGCACCGGCGATGGCCTCGCCGCGCAGCATGAGGACGCCGTCCATGTCGAGGAGGACGCCGCGGACGCCCGCGAGGCGCTCGCGCGCGACCTCGGGCGCGGTGGCGACGGCCGGGTCGGGAGCCATGGCGGCATCGTAGCGCCGGGGGACGGGGCCGGCGGCCGGTCCTCGCTCGTCTGCTACGCTCCGCGCCGCCGGATCCGGGACGCCGCAGTGCGGCCACCCGGCCCGCGGACCGGCGCGAAGGGGAGGCTTCCATGGGGCTGCTCGACGGCAAGCGCGCGCTCGTGTTCGGCGTCGCGAACGATCACTCGATCGCCTGGGCGATCGCGAAGGCGCTGCACGAGCACGGTGCGGCGGAGATCGGGTTCAGCTCGATCGACGTCCTCCTCGAGCGGCGCGTCCGGCCGCTCGCCGAGTCGCTCGGGGCGGAGTTCATCGAGCCGTGCGATGTCCGGAAGGACGCGGACGTGGCGCGGGTCTTCGACGCGTGGGCCGCCCGCCATCCCGGCGCGGACGGGACCGGCGCGGGAACGCTGGACATCCTGGTCCACGCACTGGCGTTCGCGAACCGCGAGGACCTCGACGGCCGGTTCGTGGACACCAGCCGGGAGGGATTCGCCCTGGCGATGGACGTCAGCGCCTACTCGCTGGTGGGGATCGTCCGCGAGGCGCGCCGCGTGCTCGCGAACCCGTCGTCGGTCATGTGCCTCACGTACTACGGCGCCGAGAAGGTCGTCCAGCACTACAACGTGATGGGCGTGGCGAAGGCAGCCCTCGAGGCATCCACCCGCTACCTGGCCGCGGACCTGGGGCCGGACGGCGTCCGGGTGAACGCCATCAGCGCGGGGCCGGTGCGGACCCTCGCGGCCGCGGGGATCTCCGGGTTCAAGCACATGCACCGGGCGTTCCGCGAGGTCGCGCCCCTGCGCACGAGCATCGCGAGCGAGGACGTCGCCGGGACGGCCGTGTGGCTCGCGAGCGACCTCTCGCGCCAGGTCACCGGCGAGACCATCTACGTGGACGGCGGCTTCCACATCCTCGGGGTGACGACGATCGAGATGTAGGCGCGCCGATCCGGCGCGGGGACGCCCGGCGGGCCCGCCCGATCGTCCGCGGGGTTCAGTCGCCCCCGGCCGCCCGATCGTCAGCCGCGACGCAGTCGCCGCAGCGGCCCACGAGCGCCATGTGGCTGATGTCCGCCTCGAAGCCGCGATGCCTGCGCAGCGCCTCGAGCATCGGCGCCACCTCGGCCGCGCCGACCTCCCAGCTGCGGCCGCACGCCCGGCAGTGGAGATGGCCGTGCTCCCGCTCGGGCAGCACGTGGAACTCCTCCCGGCCGTCCGGGCCGTGATGGTGCCGGACGACCCCGAGGTCCTCGAGCACGTCGAGCGTCCGGTAGACGGTGGAGGGAGTGGTGGTCGGGTCGATCGCCCGGCAGCGCTCCACGAGCTCCGCCCCGGTCACGTGCCCGTCGGTCGCCGCAAGGACGTCGATGAGCGTCCGGCGCTGCGGGGTCCAGCGCAGCCCGCCGTCGTGGAGCCGGGCGCGTACGCCCGACCAGTCCGCAGAGGCCGACCCCGTCCCGGGCCGCTCCGGGACCCCGGGCAGCCGCATCCGGTCCCCTCCTTCCGACGCCATGCAGCGGAGTATGCCGTGGAGAGTCGCCGGGCGTGTAGATGCAACGTGTTGCAGTTGAGTCGGCGCGCGATTACCATCCGACCTGCGATGCGCCGCCGCGGGCGACCGTCGACATCGATGCCGGGAGGCATGGCGCCGTGCTCTTCGCACTCATGCGGCCGGGAGGCCAGGGCCTCGACATCAGCTGGATGCACGCCCCGGACGGCTTCCTCTCGGTCGGCGTCGCGGCCGTCATGTGGGCTGTGACGCTCGTGATCCTCGGGATCGCGGTCGTCCGCACGAACCGGACCCTCGACGAGCGGATGATCCCCCTCATGGGCGTGACCGCGGCGTTCATCTTCGCGGCCCAGATGTTCAACTTCCAGGTCATCGGCGGGACGTCGGGCCACCTCCTCGGCGGCGTCTTCGCGGCCGTCCTGCTCGGGCCGTGGCCGGCCACGCTCGTCATGGCCTGCGTCGTCGCCGTGCAGGGCCTCATCTTCCAGGACGGCGGCCTCGTCGTCATGGGCGCGAACATCTTCAACATGGGCGTGATCGGCACGCTCGGCGGCTACGCGATCTACAAGGCGGTGGCCACCGCGCTCGGCGGCGAGCAGCGGGCGCGGATCCCTGCAGCGGGCGTCGCAGCGTGGTGCTCCTTCGTCGTGGCGGCGGCGGCGATGTCGATCGAGCTCGCGGTCTCGGGCACGGCGCCGCTGTCGGTGACGCTCCCCACGATGGTCGGGGTGCACGCGCTCATCGGAGTCGGCGAGGCGGTGATCACGATGGCCGCGCTCGGGTTCATCCAGGTGACGCGGAAGGACCTGTTCACGCTGAAGGACCTGCGCCCGGCGGCGGCGTGAGCGCGCGGGACCCCGGAGACGACGCCATGACCGACCAGCCGACCACCTCCGCTCCGGAGCCGGCGGCCACGCCGTCCGTCGCGGCCGCTCCGCCGACGGCGGCGCCGGACCCCGCCCCGGCCGCGCCGAGGAGCTTCCTCCGGCGCTGGGGCTGGCTCATCGTGGGGCTCGTCATCGTCGCGGCGATCGTCGTCGTCCTCGCCCCCCTCGCGTCCCCCGACCCGGACGGGCTCGAGTCGGTCGCCGGCCAGCAGGGCTGGCTCGAGTCCGCCCAGGGCGCCGTGTACGACCTCCTGCCCGACTACACGATCCCCGGCCTCGACGGATCGGCCAGCACGGTGGTGTCCGGGCTCATCGGGGTCGGCATCGTGTTCCTCGCGATGCTCGGGCTGGGCTGGGTCCTCCGCCGCCGCCGCGCCCCGCGCGCCTGATCGCGAGGCCCCCGCTGATCGACCTCGACCGCTACATCGAGCGCGATAGCGCCATCCATCGGCTCGACGCCCGGCTGAAGTTCGTCCTCGCGGTCGTCGCGATCGTGGCGATCTCGCTGCTGCCGACGGGCTCCTGGGCGGCGCTCGCGATCGCGTGGGGCACGCTGGCACTCCTCTCGGCGAGCGCCGGGCTCGGACCGTTCCGGCTGTCGCGCGGAGCCTTCTTCGCGCTGCCGTTCATGCTCGCGGCGCTGCCCCTCATCTTCACCCGCCCGGGCGACATCCTCGCGACGTTCCAGCTGGGCCCGCTGACGATCTCGATCAGCGGCCAGGGGATCGTGGAGTTCCTCACGATCGCCCTGAAGAGCTGGGTGAGCGTCCAGGTGGCGCTGCTGCTCACCTTCACGACGCCGTTCCACGACCTGGTGGACGGCCTGCGGAAGATGCGCATGCCGCGGGTCATCGTGAGCACGATCAGCTTCATGTACCGCTACATCGCCGTCCTCTCCGACGAGGCGGGGCGCATGATGCGCGCGCGCGCCGCCCGATCCGCGCACGTCGACGGCTCCGGCGGCGGGTCGCTCGTGTGGCGCATGCGCGTCGTCGGCGGGATGGTCGGCTCCCTGTTCCTGCGTTCCTACGAGCGGAGCGAGCGTGTCTACGCGGCGATGCAGGCCCGGGGCTTCTCCGGCGAGTTCCGCCACATGCACGGGCGGCCGCTCGACGCCGCGGACCGCGCCGTCTTCGTCGCGGCCCTCGCCGCGATCGCCCTCTTCGAGATCGCCGGCCAGCTGTGGCTGCCCCATGCCTGACATGCCCGACGAGGCCCCGATGACGACTCCCATGCACGCGCATCCCCACACGCACGACGGGCGCACGGTCCACGAACACGAGCACGGGCACGGGCCGGGCGCCCCTGCGCTCGCGGGATCGGGCGCGGCGCCGGGCGGGGGCGCACCCGGAGGGGGCGTGCCCGACGCGGCGGCGAGGTGGGTGGACGTGGAGCACCTGCACTTCGCGTACCCGGACGGGTACGAGGCGCTCAAGGGCGTCGACCTGGCGATGGCCCAGGGCGAGAAGGTCGCGCTCGTCGGGCCGAACGGGGCCGGCAAGAGCACCTTCATGCTCCACCTCAACGGGATCAACACGCCCGCCCACGGGTCGGTGCGGATCGGCGGCACCCTCGTGGAACGCGCGACGCTGAAGCGGATCCGGGCCGCGGTGGGGATGGTGTTCCAGGATCCGGACGACCAGCTGTTCAGCCCGACGGTCTTCGACGACGTGGCGTTCGGGCCCCTGCACATGGGGATCCCCGAGCCGGAGATCCACGCGCGCGTCGAGCGCGCCCTCGCGTCGGTCGGGATGGCGGGGCTCGAGCGGCGTCTGCCCCACCACCTGTCGCTGGGGCAGCGCAAGCGGGTCGCGCTCGCGACGGTGCTCGCGATGGACCCGAGCGTCCTCGTGTTCGACGAGCCGTCGGCGGGGCTGGACCCGCGCGGCCGGCGGGAGCTCATCGGCCTCCTCCAGGGGCTGGAGCAGACGCTGCTCGTCTCCACGCACGACATGCGCCTGGTGGCGGAGGTCTTCCCGCGGGTCGTCGTGATGGACGACGGGCGGATCGTCGCCGACGGCCCCACGGACGAGGTCCTCGCGGACGACCCGCTGCTCCTCGCGCATGGCCTCGAGCGGCCCTGACGGAGCCGGGCGTCGCGCCCTGCGCTACCATCCAGAGGCCATGGCACGCCTTCCCCTTCGCCGCCGTCCGACCCAGGAGGACGCCGCCACGCTCCTCGCGGCCGTCGCACCGCTCGTCCCGGAGGCGGCGCGGTCGCGCCACATCCGCCGCGCCGTCGGGGTCACGCGCAACGTCTCCACGATCGTGACCACGGTGCCGTTCGTGCCGCTGCCGGCACGGGTCGCCGCCGGTGCGCTGACCGGTGTCGCGATGGCCGTGGACGCGGCCCTGCGACCGATCGGCGAGGGTCGGCCCGTCCCCGCCTCGCCGCCGCCCGACGACGACGCCATCCTCCACGACCCGGCGCTGTTCGCGGCCGATGCCGCGTCGGCGCTCGCGACCGGCGCCCTCGCGGCCGGCCAGGCGATCGTCCGCGGATCCCGCAGCCCGCTCCTCCGGCGCTCGGTCGCGGTCGTCGCGGTGACGGGGGTGGTGGTGACCGTGGGAGCGCTCGGCTACCGCCTCGTGGTCCGGCCCGCGCTCGAGCGGCGGCGGCAGCGCCGCCACGACGCGATGGCCCTCATCGTCCTTCCGGATGCGGTCCTCGAGGCGCCGGCGATGGCAGCTGACGCGCCCGAGGCGACGGCGATCCCCGCGGCCGAGACGGCCACGGCACCGGTGGACGCGGAGACGGCCGTCCCGGCGGACGTGGAGACGGCGGCGGACGACGGCACCGCCACCCAGCCCGCGGGAAGCTGACGGACGGCTCCATGGCCCGGCCCCGGTCGAGTGCGCGCGCCGCCGGGCGTGGCGTGACGCGGACCGCCGGCAACGCCACGCGCCTCGCCGCTGCCGCCGGGGCGCTCGCCGCGATCGGCACCACCGCGTACATGGCCGTCGGGCGCGGGCGGCTCGTCCGCTGGGGCGCCACGCAGGCCGAGGTGTCGTCGGCGCTTCCGGGCGACGTCTTCCTCCCCACGCCGGTGCTCGAGAGCACCCGTGGGCGTACGGTCGCGGGGACCCCGGCAGCCACGTGGGCGCGGCTCTTCCCCGGCGGCGCGCTGCCCGCGGTCGGCGACCGATTCGCACTCCCGCTGCCGCGGTACGCCCCGTCGATGGACGCTCTCTCGCTCCGTACCGTCGCCGTCGCACCCGGCAGCCATCTCGTCCTCGCCACATGGGATCCCGTCGCCGAGCCGGCGGCGGCGCGCGTCGCGGCCGGCTCATGGGTCGCCACGTGGGCGCTCGCCCTCCGGCCGGACCCGTCCGGCGGGACGCGCGTCCTCACGCGGTTCCGGGCCGCGCATCCCGGGCAGCCGGATGCCCCGACGATGGGCGTCCTCGCGCTCGAGCCGGCCGTCTTCGTCCTGGAGCGGCGGATCCTCGGGCGTCTCGGCCGCACGATCGACGGCCACGGCTGACGCGTCCGGCGCCGCCCGCCCGGCGGCGCGCGGACGTCCCTGCGCCGGGCGCCGGGTCAGCGGTCGTCGATGACTACGGCGTGCCGTCCCAGCGGGCGTAGCAGCGGCGGCAGCGGTCGGTCCCCTCGCGGTTCACCGCGTTGCACCGCGCGCACTTCCACGGACCCGAGCGCCACGGGGCGCCGCTGTCCGCGCGACCCTGTCGCACGTAGTAGAGCGCGGCGGCTGCCGCGCCGATCCCGCCCAGCACGACGACGCCGACCAGGCCGAGCGTGAAGAGGTCCGGACCCCCTCCCCCTCCCTGGCCGCCGCCACCGGCAGGGGTCTCGGCGGGCGTGGGCGACGCGGCATCGACGGACGGGTTCGGCTCGAACGTGGCCGGGCCTTCCGAGGCGGCCTCGCCGGGCGTCTCGGCGGGGGCCTCCGTGACCTCCTCGACGGGCGGCTCGGTCACCTCTTCCACGGGCGGCTCGTCGGTCGGCTCCTCCGTGGGCTCGGGGGTCGGCGACGGCGACGGTGTCGGGGTCGGGGTCGGCTTCGGCGTTGGGGTCGGCTTCGGCGCGGACGGGACCTGGGTCGTGCGCTGGGTCGTGCCCGTGACGCACGTGCCGGTCTCGCCCTGGTTCGTCGTGGTGGTGACGGTGAGCGTGTACGCGCCCGCCGTCGGGACCTTGATCACCTGCGTCGGGACGATCGCGGTCCCGGCGCTCACGGCTCCCTGCGCGAGGACGCGCTCGAAACCGCCGGGCCCGGAGAGCGTGACGATGTAGTCGGTCGTCCCGGGCTCGGTGCAGGTGGAGCCGACGGAGACGCCGACCTGGAGGTCGGTGGGGGATCCCTCGAAGCGGATCGGCCCGCATGCGGACCCGTCGCGCTGCGTGCACGCGGCGATGACGATGCCCGCCGTGACCCAGAGGGCGATGACGCCCAGGGCGAGGGCGAGCGCGAGCCGGCGGAGATGACGCGCGGCGGACGCTTCCATCGCGGACAGCGTAGCGTGCCGGAGCGGAGGATGCGAGGGGGAGACGCCGTCGTCGTGCCGCGCGGCGACCTCCAGGTGATCCGCAGATAAGCGGCGCCCGATACGGTCGGGCCGCCACCGGCCCGTCCGGGACCGCGAGGCGACGGACGGATGCCCGATGGTCGTCGGCACCGGGACCTTTCCCCCCGGGTGCCCGGAGGCACCTGCGACGTGTCAGAGGGGCAGGCACGTCGCAGGTGTCGCGGCCGACGCGCGCAGGCCCCCACGGCTCGGTCCCGGGTGACCTCGCCCTGCCCGTGCGGACGTGCCGTGCGGAAGCGGACGGATCCCCGGCCAGGGCCGCCCGGGCGCCGACCCCGGTCAGCGGGCGCGCGTCGTCCGAAGGCCGAAGAGCGCCAGCCCGGCGAACGCCGCCGCCGCCACGATGGCGACGGCGAGGGGCGTCATCCCCTCGCTCACCTCCGCATCGGGCGGCTCCGTCGAGGTCTCCGGCATCCCCGCTGCCGCGATCGTGAGGTCCACGCTCGCCGTGACCTCGCCCGCCGTCGCGTTCAGCGTCCGCAGGCCGGGGATGCAGTCGATCCAGACCATCGTCGTCGCCACGCCCTGCGAGCCGGTCGCCGTCTCCCCCTCGACGACCGAGTCCTGCGAGCTGGCGACGGGCATGAGGGACCACGTGACCGCGACGCCGGCGATCGTCGCACCGCCTGCGTCGAGGACGAGCGCCGAGACCTCCGTCTCGACGCGACAGGCGATCGGGGCATCGGGGACGGTGATCGTCACCGTGGCCGGCACGGGGTCGGCGGCAGCGACAGGCAGGGCGCCGAGGAGCGCGAGCAGTGCGCCGGCCGCGAGGACCCGGAACGCGCGCGATACGCCGGACATCGATCCCTCCCTCCGTGGACACTCGTGCCGTGCCGCCATCATACGGACGACCGTGCCGACCGGTGCGCCGGCGCGACGCAGGGCGTCCTGGCGGCCTGGGCGGCGCGCTCAGGGGCGCGGGATCGTCAGCCGCTGGCCCGGGATGATGGCGTTCGGGTTCGCGATGTCGTTCGCCTCGATGATCGCGTCCACGGTGACGCCGAAGCGCTCCGCGATGGCGAAGAGGGTGTCGCCGGACTTCACGACGTAGACGCGCGGCGTCGGCGTCGGGCGCGGCGTCGGCTCCGGCGTGGGGGTGGGCCTCGGGGTCGCCACGGCAGGCGCGGACGGCGCAGCGGAACCCGCCGGCGATGCCTGGCCGGCTCCGGGCACGGCCGGGGACGTGGGCCGGGGGGCCACGGCCGAGGACGCCGGCGTCGCGACCGCGGCCGACGGCGCGACCGACGGAAGCGCCTCCCCCGGGCGCACGAGGACCTTCCCGGCGACGTACCCGACGCCCACGAGGGCCGCCAGGACGAGGACGCCTGCCGCGAGGATCGCGACGCCACGGAGCAGGGCGCGGCCGAGCGCGGCGGCCCGCGCCGCGACCCCCGGACCCGGCACCGGGGCCGGACCCGGCGCGTCGGCGGCCTCCGGTCGCCCGGGGGCCTCGGGTGCGGCCTGGTCGTCGAGGAGGCCGGCGGCGTCGGGCGCGGCGGCGGAGTCGACGGGGGCGGAGGCGACGGAGGGATCGGCGGGCGTGGGGGCGGGCGCGGTCGTGACCGCGGCCTCGCCGCCCACCGGCCCGGGCGCCGCCTCCGCGGCGGTCCCGAGCGCCGCGCCGCCCGCGAGTGCGACCGCGGCCGCTGCTCCCCCCTCGACGAGCGCCCCGAGACCCTCGGGATCGCCGCCGTCGGGCTGTGCGGGCTCTCCCGGTGCCGGCGCTGGCGCGGGTACGGGCTCTGCCGGCGGCGGTGCGGCCGGTGCGGGCGCGGGCTCTGCCGGCGCGGGTGCGGGCGCCGAGACCGGGGCCGCCGGCGGCCGCATCCGGCCCCGTGTACCGGACGCACGAGACGTAGCGGCCCGTCAGGCACCACGTGCCCTGATGCGCCAGCTCGATGTAGACGGGAGCCGCCGCGAGGCACCGGTGCTCCGAGCTGGGGAAATCGAACCGGGACGACGGGTCGTCGGCAAGGCCGAGGAACGGGCACGTCGACGGGCGCACGTCGGGTGGCGGCGCCCCGCTCCCGGCATCGCGGCGATCATCGTGCTGCTCGGCCATGCTCCCGATGATATCGGCCGCGGCCGCGGTCCGGCCGGCCGCGGGGCAGGCGACCCGGTCGGCGGGACAGGCTCGTCGCTCCCCTACCCGCCCCCGGTGACGGAGAACGAGCCGAGCCGGCGGATCGCGACCACGACCGCACCGACGAACACGACGACGGACATGACGACGGCGACGGCCGGCGCGATCCCCTGGCCCGCGGTGATGTCCACGCCGGACACGGCCTGGGCGATCGACAGCGTGTACTCCCGGACCGAGAGGTTCCGCGTGCCGGCGAACAGGCTCGCGAGGAAGCCCTCCCAGATGAGGACGTACCCGAGGCCGAGGACGAGAGCCCGGGACGTCACGACGCTCATCGCGACGAAGATCGCGACATAGACGGCGGCGCCCACTGCGACCCCGACCGTGAAGCCGGTCGCGATCCCCGCGTCCACCCCCGGCAGGCCCGCCACGAGGATCGCACCCGACAGCGCCGTCACCGGCACGAGCAGGGCGAGCGTCACGACCTCCGCGACGAGGAGCTTCGCGGCGACGATCTCCCACCGCGGCACGGGATTCACGAGGAGGAAGACGATCGTCCCGTCGTCCACCTCCGCCCCCAGGACGGCGGTGCCGATGAGGAGCGACACAAGCGGGAGGACGACCCGGACGACGAGGTTGTCGAGCAGGCCGATCGCGATCTCCTCGCGCGCCTCCGTGCCGGGCATCGCGCGGGCAAGGAGCGAGAGCAGGATCGGCACGAGCAGGAACAGGAGCACGAGGATGGTGCGGCGACGGCCGAGGAGCGCGCGGGTCGTCGCCCGGACGATCGCCCCGAACGGCCGCGGCCCGGGCCCGCCCGTCGCCGGGCGCGCGTCGGCGGCTCGAGATGCCACGCCGCCCTGCCCCCCGCTCACCGACGCACCAGGTAGCTGAAGACGGACTCGAGGGACTCGTCCGTCGGGACGACCTCGAAGAGCGTGACGCCCGCTGACCGGGCGATGCGCGCGATGGACCGCCCGAAGCCGCCGAAGTCCTCCGAACGGGCAGCGAGCCCGGCCTCGGTCAGCTCCACGCCGAACACGGCATCCGCGTCGAGAAGGGCCGCGGCCAGGCGCCGGTCGGCGCTGCTCCGGACGGTGAACGCGTGTGGTCGGTCGGTCATCAGGCGCCGGATCTCCCGGTAGTCGCCGCTCGCGGCCAGCCGGCCGGCGACGACCACGAGGATCCGCTCGCCGAGGCGCTCGACCTCCTCGAGGATGTGGCTCGAGAAGAGGATCGTCCGGCCGTCGGCCGCCATCGCGCGGAGCAGGTCCATCATGTGGAGCCGCTGGCGCGGATCCATCCCGTTGAACGGCTCGTCGAGGACGAGGATCGCCGGGTCGTGGACGAGGGCGGAGGCGACCTTGATGCGCTGGCGCATCCCCTTCGAGTAGCCCCCGATCGACCGGTCCGCCGCGTCCTCCAGCGCCACGGCCTCGATCGCCCGGGCGGCGGCCGCGCGCGGGTCACGGATCCGGTGGAGGCGCGCCGCGTACTCGACGAAGCCGCGGCCCGTCAGGTACCCCGGGAGGCTCTCGCGCTCCGGCACCAGGCCGATGCGCCGGTAGATGGACGGGTCCCGCCATGCCGGCCGCCCCTCCACGGAGACGATCCCGGCGGACGGCGGCAGCAGCCCCGCGATCATCGAGAGGAGCGTGCTCTTCCCGGCGCCGTTCGGACCGAGCAGGCCCGTCACGCCCGGGGCGAGCGAGAAGGTGATCTCGTTGACGGCCACGACGTTGCCGTACCAGCGGCTGACGCCGATGAGTTCGACGGGTGCGCCGGTGAGGCTGCTCGCGTCCACGGGCTCACGACGGCCGGGCCCAGCGGCGACCGGCCACCCGCCAGCCGGCCCGGGCGGTGCGCCGGCTGGCCCGGGCGGTGCGCCGGCCGGCCCGGGCGGTGCGCCCGCAGGCTGCGGGCCGGCGGCCCACCGCGGCCCGCTCACGACTCCACCGTCCGATAGCGCCGGAAGACGACGGCGATGGCGACGGCCGACAGCCCGAGCGCGACGACGACGTAGACCCACCCCGGCAGGTCCGCGCGACGGACGATCGGATTGGACATGTCGCCGGGCGGCGTCTGGAAGAGC
>JALOOH010000062.1 GCA_025454515.1 Chloroflexota bacterium | reverse complement strand
CGGTCGTGGACGTCGCGGCCCCGTGGCGGACGGGCATCGCGCCGACGATGTTCGGCAACGCGATGGACGTCTACTCCGACATGATCGCGAGCGCCCACGACACACAGGAGGCGATCGCGGCGGAGACCGCGGCGCGGCTGCGGGCGGCGGGACGCCGGGTGGAGATGGAGCTGCGGGAGGGCGACCCGGCGACGGAGATCGTCGCGGCGGCCACGGAGGACGAGGCCGACCTCATCGTCATGGGCTCGCGGGGCCACCGGGGGATCGCGCGCCTCGTGCTCGGCGGCGTCGCCCACAGCGTGCTCACGCACGCGCCCTGCTCGGTGCTCATCGTCCGCGACCACGCGGCGGCGCAACGGCACTGACGGGCGCGATCGCCGGGCCCCCCGGGGGCGCGCGATCCGTCGCGCCGCCCGACACCCCCGCCCGACGCCCCTGCCCGACGCGTCAGCGCCGGATGCGCATCGCCGCGAGCATCGTGCGGAAGGTGGGGCGCTGCCCGTAGAGGAGGACGCCGGCGCTGTAGACGCGGGCCGCGACGACGAGCATCGCGAGGACCGACGGGACGAGGATCACGAGGGAGAGGAGCGGCTCCCAGGGCTGCACCGTGCCGTCGACCATGCGGACGAGCATCACGTACGGCGACGTGAACGGGAAGTACGAGAAGAAGATCACCCAGAGCGCGGACGAGCCCGCGGTGGCAGCGAAGATCGCCGCGAAGTAGCCGCTCATCGCGAGGAACGTGAGCGGCGTGACGACCTGCTGCACCTCCTCCTGCCGGCTCACGAGAGACCCCGCGGCGGCGTAGATGAGCGCGTACAGGGCGAACCCGAGCGCGAAGAAGGCGACGAACAGCACGAGCACCTCGGGCGTCAGGCCCGGCAGGGCGGGGGCGTCGCCCCCGCCGCGCCCGAGGATCGCCTCGGTGATCGGGCCCTGGAGCACGATCCCCGCGAGCCCGGCGGCGAGGATGCCGGCGTACTGCGTCAGGCCGGCACCGCCGGTCCCGACCACCTTCCCGGCGAGCATCTGGCGCGGCGTCGCGGCGCTGAGCATGAGCTCCATGACACGACTGCTCTTCTCCTCGGCGACGCTCATCGCGACCCACGTGCCGTACGTGATGACCGTGATGAAGATGAGGATCACGAGGATGTTCGACGTGAAGATCCGGCTCGCCTGGTCCGCGGCGCTCTGTGCCGGCCTGGACGCGTCCGCGGGCTCGACGTCGAAGACGAGGGGCGCGAACAGCCCGGACGCCTGCGTCGCCGTGATCCCCAGCCGTTCCACGCGGTCCTGGAGCGTCACGGCGGTCGCGCCCTGACGGACGTAGAACGCGGTGCGGCCGTCCGGCGCCGCATCCGTCACGAACGAGTACGCGGGATCGCCGCCGGCGCCGCGGGTGATGACGATGAGGCCGTCGTACGCCCCGTCGCCGAGCGCTGCCGTCGCGGCATCGAGGGCGGTCACCGAGGTCACGACGAACTCCGGGCCTCCGTCGCCACTCCCGGACGCCGACGAGCCGGGTGTGGCCGTGGGAGACGGCGCCGACGACGATCCCGGCCCCGCCGGCCCGGCGGTCGTGGCCGCGTTCAGGCTCGTCTCGATGATGGGCACGGGGTCGAACGAGAGGCCCGCGGCGGCCGAGTAGACCGCGAGCTTCGTCGTCATCTGGCCCTCGATGATCCCGACGACCGCGGGGATCAGCGCCGCGCCGAAGGCCGCGAGCATGAGGAAGACGGTCCCGAGGAGGAACGACCGGGTGCGGACGCGCTGCGTGTACTCGCGCCGCGCGACGATCGCCGCGTTCGGCAGCAGCCGCTCGCCCGGACGGTGCGGGACCGCGTCGGGGACGGGCGCGGCCGCCGCAGACGTGCGACGCGGCCGGAGCAGGCGCATCATCGGGGGCCTCCGGCGCCGGCGGCGACGGGAGCAGCCCCGCGCGCCGCGAGGGTCCTCTCGTCGCTCGCGACCTTGCCGACGCGCTCGACGAAGATCTGCTCGATCGTCGGGTCCGCGATCTCGAACCTGGTGACGCGGAGCCCGCGGTCGAGCGCGGTCCGGAGGATCGTCTCGGGATCCCGGTCCCGCGCCACCTCCATCTCCGCGTAGTCCTGGCCCCGGCGCGTGACGGTCACTCCGTCCAGGCCCGTGAGCCAGGCGAGCTCCGTGTCGCCCTCGACCGCGAGGCGGACGAAGACGCGGCCGCTGGACGCCCGCACCTCCCGCACGGGCCCGGCGACGACGATCCGCCCGGCGTCCACGATCGCGATGGACTCCGCGAGCTCCTCGACGGTCTCCATCTGGTGCGTGGAGAAGACGATCGTCTTGCCCTCGTCGCGCATCTCGAGGAACGCCTCCTTGAGCAGCGCCGCGTTCACCGGGTCCAGGCCCGTGAACGGCTCGTCGAGCAGGAGGACGTCCGGGTCGTGGAGGATCGCCGCGATGAACTGGATCTTCTGCTGGTTGCCCTTGGACAGCTCCTCCGCCCGACGGCCGGCGTAGTCGGGGATCCGGAAGCGCTCGAGCCAGCCGAGCGCCGTGCTGCGTGCGTCGGCCGCCGGCACGCCGCGGAGGCTCGCGAAGAAGACGAGCTGGTCGAGAACGCGCATCTTCGCGTACAGGCCGCGCTCCTCCGGGAGGTAGCCCCACGTGCGTCGCGGGAGGTCCACGTTCGACCTGCCCTGCCACGTGACGGTGCCGCTGTCCGGGCGGAGCACGTCGAGGCAGATGCGCATCGTCGTCGTCTTTCCCGCGCCGTTCGCGCCGAGGAACCCGAAGACCTCGCCGGGCCCGACGGAGAAGCTCACGCCGTCGAGGGCCCGGACCTCGCCGAAGGTCTTGACAAGGGAATCGATGACGAGCGTCACGGCCCTAGCCTACCCCGGCGTCCGATGGCCGGCGGGGGCCGACGGATGCCGGCGGCCAGGGTCGGAAGGCACCGCTCGACCGGGACCTGCGCCCGCGAGCGGGCCGGGCATGCGCGGCCGCGGACGCCGTGTCAGCCGCGTCCGGCCGCGGCGGTCGCGTCGAGCCGGTCGGCCGGGGCGGGCGCCGTGGCGCGGCAGGCGGCCTCCACGTCCGACGGCACGAGGCGCGCGAGCGTCCGCCCAAGCGGCTCGACCTCGTCCGCCGGCAGCGGCTCGAGGAAGTGCTCGCGGACGCCGCGCAGGTGGACCGGCGCCGCAGCACGCAGGCGCCGCCGCCCCGCATCGGTGATCGCGGCGAACGACCCGCGCGCATCCGACGGGCACGTGCGGCGCTCCACGTCGCCGGCCGCGACGAGGCGGTCCACGAGGCGCGTGACCCCGCTCCTGCTGAGCAGGAGGCTGGAGGCGAGATCGCTCATGCGCAGGCGTCCCTCCTCCGCAGCGTCGAGCTGGAGGAGGGCCTCGTACTCCCCGAGCGAGATGTCGCACTCGCCCTGGAGCTCGGCTTCGAGGCGGCGCGTGACGGCGGCATGGGCCTGCAGGAAGCGGACCCATGTCCGCATGCCCGGGTCGTCCGGGCCGCCGAGGGCGCGCGTGGTGTCGTCCATGGGCCCGCATGATACCCCGTCCGCACTGTAGTTGCACGCGCAACAGCCAGCGTATATAGTTGCGTCAGCAATCGTTGCGACAGCAACAACAGACGGATGGACTGTCCCCACGGGACGCCGAGCACGGAGACGGAGAGACCGATGAAGACCACCTGGACGATCGACCCCGCCCACAGCCAGGCCGAGTTCTCGGCGAAGCACATGATGATCACGACGGTCCGCGGGCACTTCGACGGCGCCACGGGCACGATCGAGCTCGACGAGGACGATCCCACCAGCTCCTCCGTCGTCGCGACGCTCGACGCGTCCACGGTGGACACGGGGATGGCCCAGCGCGACGCGCACCTTCGGAGCGCGGATTTCCTCGACGTGGAGCGGTTCCCCACCATCACGTTCCGCAGCACGCGGATCGAGAAGGCCGGCGGTGCCTACCGGATCGTGGGCGACCTGACGATCCGCGACGTCACCCGGGAGGTCACGCTCGATGCCGAGTTCCTCGGGATCGTGCCGAGCATGCAGGGCGGCCGCCACGCAGGCTTCACGGCACGGACCAGGATCGACCGCGAGGCGTGGGGGCTCACGTGGAACGTCGGCCTCGAGGCCGGCGGCTGGCTCGTCGGCAGGGAGATCACGATCTCGATCGACGCCGCGGCGGACCAGGCGTCGTCCGCGGCCAGCGCGAGCGCGGCAGCCTGACGCGCCGGGCCGAGCCGCGGCCTGACGCCACCGGCCGAGCGACGGCCGACCCGGCACACCCCCTTCACGACCCTCCGCGGTCCCACCGGGCCCGGGGGGTCGAAGGTCTCCACGGGTACGATGTGCGCATGCACGACGCTTCCGCACGCCCGGCTCCCACCGACGCACCCGCGCGCATCCACGCCGACCGCGACGCCGGCACGCTCCGAATCGACTGGGCCGACGGTCACGCGACCACGTACGACGCGGTGACGCTGCGGTGGATGTGCCCGTGCGCGTACTGTCGCGGCGAGGCCGGGCTGCCCGGCTGGCTCGACACCATGCCCACGCTGACGCCGGACCAGACCCGACTGACGGACGTCGCGCTCGTCGGCCGGTACGCCCTCGCGCCCACCTGGGCGGACGGCCACGGCCTGGGCTTCTACACGTTCCGCATGCTGCGCGACGCGTGCCCGTGCGAGGCGTGCGCGGCCGCGCGGGACCAGGACGCCGCAGTCGGGGCGCGGCACGACGCCGCGGGACCGCCCTGATCCGGCCGGGTCAGGGCACGACCAGAAAGGACCGGGATCGATGGTCATCGTGACGACGCCGTACGTGCCGGGGCACCGCATCGTCGAGAGCAAAGGCCACGTGTTCGGGCTCGTCGTCCGGAGCCGGGGCCTCGCGGGCAACATCTCCGCGGGCCTGCGCTCGCTCGTCGGGGGTGAGATCCACGAGTACACCGAGCTGCTGGAGGACACCCGCCGCCAGTCGATCGACCGGATGGTCGCGAACGCCGTCGCCGTGGGCGCCAACGCCGTCGTGAGCTTCCGCTTCGACTCGTCCGAGCTGGGCGGCACCATGTCGGAGATCGTCGCGTACGGGACCGCCGTGGTCGTCGAGTCCGATCCCACCTCGACCGGGCCGGTCGTCATCGAGTAGGCTGGACCGTCCACGGACTTCGGTCGGGACGGTCGGATCCGCGGGCCTGGAGGTTCACGCTCGTGCTGGGCGCCAGTCGCGTCATCGTCGTCGTCTTCTGCATCGCCTTCGTCGTCGGCGGCCTGGCTCTCGCCGTCGCGTTCCCGGGCGAGGGCGGGATCTTCTCCGGCATGGTGCTCGCGGTCATCGGCGTCGGAGGGATCGTCGCGCTCGCGTTCGAGCGGATGCGCTACCACTCCGAGGCGGACGAGAGGCCGAGCGACGACCCGGCGCGCGCCGGCGGCGACCCACCCGGGACGCGCCTCCCGCCGTCGTTCCGACGCACGGACGAGGTGTTCGTCGACCCGTCCTCGGGCGTCACGATGCGCGTGTGGTTCGACCCATCGTCGGGTGAGCGGCGATACGTGGCCGAGGGCATCGGCGCCGGCCGGGGCCCCGCATGACCGCGGTACGCTCCGCCCCCCCGCGCAGGACGCCGCGCCGCCGCGCGCCGGCCGGGCTGCCGTTCCTCAACCGCGAGCTGTCGTGGCTCGACTTCAACGAGCGCGTGCTCCACGAGGCCCGCGACACGCGGACGCCGCTCCTGGAGCGTGCCAAGTTCCTCGCGATCTTCGCGAGCAACCTCGACGAGTTCTTCATGATCCGCGTCTCGGGCCTCCGCGAGCAGGCGGCGACACGCCCGACCCGCCTGTCGTCGGACGGGATGACGCCGGCGGAGCAGCTCGCGGAGATCCGCACGCGAGCGCAGGCCGCGGTGGCCGAGCACAGCCGGATCTTCGCGGATGTCCGCGCGGCGCTCGCGGCCGAGGGCGTGCGCATCGTGGACCACGCGGATGTCCCGGAGCATCACGAGGAGCTGCGCCGGCGGTTCGAGGAGGAGATCTTCCCGGTCCTCACCCCTCTCGCCGTGGACCCCGCGCATCCGTTCCCGTACATCAGCACGCTCACGCTTTCGCTGGCCATCGGCGTGCGCGACCCGGAGACCGGGGACCGCCGCTTCGCGCGCGTGAAGGTGCCGCCGTCGCTGCCTCGGCTCCTCCCCGTCGGCGACGGCGAATGGGTCACCGTGGAGCAGGTCATCGCCGCCAACCTGGACATGCTGTTCCCCGGGATGGAGGTCGAGGAGGCGCACCTCTTCCGCGTGACGCGCGACGCGGACTTCGAGATCGAGGAGGACGAGGCTGCCGACCTCCTCGAGGCCATCGAGGCGGAGCTGCGTCGCCGGCGCTTCGGCGAGGCCGTCCGCCTCGAGGTCGAACGGGCGATGCCGGCCACGACGCGGCGCACGCTCCTGCACGGGATCGGGCTGGGCGACGAGTCCTGCTTCGAGGTCGACGGCATGCTCGACCTCACGGCCCTGTGGACGCTCCACGGGCTCGACCGACCCGACCTCAAGGATCCCGCGTGGGTGCCGGTCGTCCCGCGCCGCCTCGCTCCCGAGGACGACGACGAGCCGGCCGACGTGTTCGCCGCGATCCGGGGCGGCGACATCCTCGTCCACCACCCGTACGAGAGCTTCCCGGCCACCGTGGGGCGGTTCCTCGAGCAGGCCGTGGATGACCCCGACGTCCTCGCGATCAAGCAGACGCTGTACCGGACGAGCGGCGACTCGGCCATCGTCCGCGACCTCATCCGCGCCGCGGAGGCCGGCAAGCAGGTCGTCGTGATGGTGGAGATCAAGGCGCGGTTCGACGAGGAGAACAACATCATCTGGGCCCGCCGACTCGAGCAGGCGGGCGCCCACGTCGTGTACGGCATCGTCGGCCTGAAGACCCACAGCAAGACGCTCCTCGTCGTGCGCCGCGAGGGCGGGACGCTGCGCCGGTACGTCCACGTGGGGACGGGCAACTACAACCCCAAGACGGCGCGCCTGTACGTGGACCTGGGCCTGTTCACCGCGCGGCCGGAGATCGCGGCCGACGCGACGGACCTGTTCAACTTCCTCACCGGCCTGTCCCGGCAGCGCGAGTACCGCCGGCTGCTGGTCGCGCCGGTCTCGCTCCGCCAGCGGCTCACGCAGCTCATCGAGCGCGAGATCGCGCACGCCGAGGCGGGGAGGCCCGCGCGGATCGTCATGAAGATGAACTCGATCGTGGACCCGGCCCTCATCGACCTGCTGTACCGGGCGAGCACGGCGGGCGTCGAGGTGGACCTCATCGTCCGGGGGACGTGCTCCCTCATCCCGGGCAGGCCCGGGACCTCCGAGCGGATCCGCGTCCGCTCGGTCATCGGCGAGTTCCTCGAGCACTCGCGGATCTTCACGTTCCTCAACGGCGGCCAGCACGAGTGGTACATCGGGTCCGCGGACGTGATGGAGCGGAACCTCGACCGGCGGGTCGAGGCGGTCGTGCCGGTGGAGGACCTCGAGGCTCGCCTCCGGCTCGCGGAGATCCTCGAGACGATGCTGCACGACGACCGGCGCTCCTGGCAGCTCGCGTCCGACGGGCGCTGGCGGCGCACCGAGGAGATCGAGGGTCGCGAGGGGACGATCGACACGTTCGCGCGCCTGAAGCGGCTCGCGCTCTGGTCCGTCGAGGACGAGGAGCCGGAGCCGCTCGTCGGCGAGACCGCGGCCGGTCGCGGGTCGATGGACCCGCGCGCCTGAAGGGGTGAGGATGAGCGCCAGCGACGGCCCGCTCGAGGTCGAGCTCAAGTACCGCATCACGGGACCGCTCGAGCTGGAGACCGTCCTCGGGTATGCGGAGGATGCGGGGCTCCACGCCGAGGGCGAGGCCGTCGAGGTGCGCGTCCGGGACCGCTACATCGACACACCGGACGGACGGCTGGCCGCCGCGGCGGTCGCCGCGCGGCTCCGGCACCGGGCCGACGGGGTCGTCGTCACGGTGAAGACGCCCGGGTCGCGGCACGGCGCAGTCGTGCGGAGGACGGAGCTCGAGTCCCCCGCCACGGGATCGCTCGCGCCGTCCGAGTGGCCGGCGAGCCCCGCCCGCGACGTCGTCGCCGCGCACGCGGCCGGCGAGCCCCTCGTCGAGATCGTGACGCTCGACCAGGTCCGCACGGCCGTCGACCTCGTCACCGACGGCGCGCAGGTCAGCCTGACGCTCGACGACGTCACCGTCGTCGCGGAGGGACGCGTCGTCGATCGGTTCGCCGAGCTGGAGGCGGAGCTCGCGAGCGGCGACGAGGCCGCGCTCCATCGCCTGGCGGAGAGGCTCGCGCGCGAGCCGGCCCTCGCGCACGACGCGGGCACCAAGCTGGAGCGCGCGATGCTCGCCGTCGCCGACGCCGGGATCACGACGGCCCCCGTCTTCGGCGAGGCCGCCGAGGCACGCGCCGCGGCGCTCGAGACTGCCGCCCTGGAGCGCGACGCGGAGGCCGTGGTCGCGGCGCTCGTCGGCGGCCCGGAGAGGCTCGTGGACGCCCCGCCGTCGCCGTCGGACGACGCGGCGGCTGGCGAGCCCGCCGCGGCGGGCGCCGCGGAGCCACGGCCGAGCGAGCCCGCGATCCCGGCGGTCGTGTCGATCGCGGTCCGGCCGCCGGGCAAGACGCCGGGCGTCACGGGGGACGACCCCTTCGCCGAGGCCGGGCGCAAGGTCCTCCGTTTCCACTTCGCCCGGATGCTCGCGCACGAGGACGGGACGCGCGAGGGCTCCGACGCCGAGGAGCTCCACGCGATGCGCGTGGCCACGCGCCGGATGCGGGCGGCCTGGCGCGTGTTCGGCTCCGCGTACCGGCCTGGACGCGCGCAGCGGATGCGCGGGCACCTCAAGGAGGTCGCCACCAGGCTGGGCGCGGTCCGGGACCTCGACGTCCTCATCGAGGGGCTCCGCGCTTACCAGGGTGCGCTGCCCGGCGGCGAACGCGCCGGGATCGACCCGCTCATCACGGCCTGGGAGGCGGAGCGCGACGACGCGCGCATCCTGCTCCTGCGCGACCTCGACTCGGCGGCGTACCGGCAGTGGGTGACCGCCTACTCGCACTTCGTCGTCACCGAGGGCCTCGGCGCGCTGCCGCCGCTCACGCCCACCTCGCCGCTGCGCGTCCGTGAGATGGCCGGCTCGCGGATCTGGGTCGCGTACGAGGACGTCCGGGCCTACGAGGCGACGCTCCGCTGGGCGGACCTCGCCACCCTCCACCAGCTGCGGATCACGGCCAAGCGGCTCCGGTACGCGATCGAGTTCTTCCGCGAGGCGCTCGGGCCCGACGCGGCATACGCGATCTCGCGGACGGTGGCGCTCCAGGACCACCTGGGCGCGCTGCACGACGCTGAGGTCGCGGCGGGCCGCGCCCGGACCTTCCTCGTCGAGAGCTCCGGCCGGCTCTCCGAGTCCGAGTCCGCGGCGATCGGCCGGTACCTGACGAGTCGCGAGAAGGAGATGGCCCGGCTGCGCCGCACGGTCGGGCGACCGTGGCGCGCGGTGGTGGGGCCGTCGTTCCGGCGCGCCCTGGCGAGGGCGATCGCCACGCTCTAGCGCCGGCGGACACGGGGCGCACCCCGCCCCGTGTCCGTGGACCGGGTCGTCAGAGCCCCTCCACGCCGACGAGGCGCGGCAGCACGTCCCGCCAGGCGCGGCCGGCGCGCGCCGACGCGATCGCGGCGCCCTGCCGGATCCCCTCGTCGGTGGCCACCGCGGAGTCCATCCCGTACCGATCGAGGATCGCCTGCACGATCGCCGCGCCGGCCCCCAGGATCCGGGCCCGCTGGACGCGGATCGCGTGCTGCTCGGCGACGGCCGCCGCCGGCTCCAGCAGCAGCTCCGCGAGGGCGCGCGCGAGACGGGCGCGCGTGAGCTCGTCGTCGTCCGGGACCGGGTCGCCCACCTTCAGCAGGTTCGTGGCCGTGCCGCCGACGAGGACGACGCGCGCCGGGGACGCGTCGGGCGCGCCATCGAGGACGCGGGCAGCCTCGGCGCGGATGGCGTCGAGCTCGCCCGGCGTCGGCGGATCGTGCTCCACGTGGTGCGCACTGGCCCGTGCCGAGCCCAGCGGCAGGCCCAGCATGACGGGCCGTCGGCCCGGCCCGGCCGCCACGAGCTCGCTGCTGCCGCCGCCGATGTCCACGATGACGATCTCCGCGTCGAGCGGCGCACCGCCCGTGGCGCCGAGCAGCGTGAGCAGGCCCTCCTCGTCGTGACGCAGCACGTGGAAGGGCAGACCCACCTCGCGACAGATCCGGTCCACGACGCGCGCGGCGTTGCCCGCGATGCGGAACGGCTCGGTGCCGAGGAGCAGGGGCTCGTCCACGCCGAGCGACCGGGCGCGGGCCACGTACGTCGTGAGGGCCTCCACGACCGCCTCGGCGGTGTCGCGGGGGATCACCTCGGAGGCGTACACGGAGGCGCCGAGGCCGAGGAGCACGGACTCGTCCGCCAGCGGCTCGACCGATGCCGCGATCCGCGCGACGAGGAGGTGCGTCGAGTTCGCCCCCACGTCGATCGCGGCGGCGAGCGGAGCGTCGGCGGCGCCCGTCACCGAGGCGGGGGCGGCCGGTGCGGGGGCGGAGGCGGCCGGCGCGGGCGCGACGGGCGCGGGCGGTCCCTCAGCCGGCGGCGTCGGTGCCGGCGGCGTCGGGTCTGGGACGCCTCCGCGGTGCGCGGGTGGTCCTCGCCGCCGGGGTGCGACGACGGGCGGGAGCCCCCGGCGCCTCCGGGGCCGGGGCGGGTGACGGGGCGGGACCGGCGGGCGTGGCCGCGGGACGCGACCTGCCCGGAGCCTGCCGGGAGCCGCCGGCGTCGGAAGGCGCGGGGGTCCCGGCCGTACGGGGTGCGCGCCGCGGCCGGGGGGCGCGCGGCGCCGCGGTCCCCGGCGGGACAACGCCGAGGTCGCGCGCCTCCCGCAGCGTCGCAGCCAGCGCGCGCTCGAGCTCGCGGACCTCCCGCTGGATCTCCGCGAGACGCTCCTGCCGGCGCTCGAGCCGGCGGCGTGCCTTCCCGAGCCCCTCGTCGAGATCCGCGATCCTCTTCCGGAGCGCCCTGGCGTGCCTCGCGGCAGCGGCGTCGGCGGCCGCCGACGCGTCGCTCGCGTCGTCGACCTCGTCCGGCGTGCCGGCCGCCGGCTGGGACCGGATCCCGTCGACGCCGCGCCCCTTCGCCCGCTTCCTCCCCATCGATGCCCTCCGTCTGGACCGCCGTCGTGCGTAGTGTCGCACCGCGGCGTCCGCGACGAGGGCCACGGATGCGGCCGAGCCGCGGCCACCGCGGCATTGACCTTCCGTTAACACGGGAAACACGCGCCGTTCAGGCGCGACGCGGACAGTGGCCCCGGTCCCGAGCCGGACCGAGCGCCCATCCCGACCCGGGATCAGGGTGCGTCCGGGGCGACCAGGAGGAGACAAGGTGTCCATCCCCAGGACATGGACGATCGCCGCGCTGTCGCTCGCGGCGGCCCTCGCCGTCGGCGCGTGCTCGAGCAGCGGCGCGACGACGGCGCCCACGACCGACGCCGGTGGCGGCGCGACGACAGCACCCACCACCGCACCCGCGAGTGACGCCGGTGGCGGCGCGACGACAGCACCCACGGCGGACGCGAGCCTCAGCGGCGACATCGTCATCGACGGCTCGAGCACCGTCTACCCGATCACCGAGGCCGTCGCAGAGGAGTTCCAGAAGGCGAACCCCGGCGTCAGGGTCTCCGTCGCGTTCTCGGGCACCGGTGGCGGGTTCAAGAAGTTCTGCGCCGGCGAGACTGACGCGAACAACGCGTCGCGGCCCATCAAGACGGAGGACAAGCCGGACGCGAAGTCCGAGGCCACGACGTGCAAGGAGGCCGGCGTCGATCCGGTCGAGCTCCAGGTCGCGTTCGACGGGCTCACCGTCGTCGTCAACCCCCAGAACACCTGGGCGACCTGCCTCACGACCGGCCGACTCGGGCACGTTCGACTACTTCACCGAGGTCATCAACGGCGAAGTGGACCGCAGTCGATCCGACTACACGCAGTCGGAGGACGACAACGCCCTCGTCCAGGGGGTCGCCGGCGACACGAACGCCCTGGGCTACTTCGGGTTCGCGTACTTCGAGGAGAACACCGACAAGCTGAAGGCCGTCCAGATCGACGGCGGCGCGGGGTGCGTCGAGCCGAACCGCGAGACCATCGAGGCGAACACGTACGCCCCCCTCAGCAGGCCCCTGTTCGTCTACCCGTCGACGCAGGGCCTCGCGCGTCCCGAGGTGGCGGCCTTCTTCCAGTTCTACCTCGACAACGTGAACTCGTTC
>JALOOH010000220.1 GCA_025454515.1 Chloroflexota bacterium | reverse complement strand
CCGGCGTGCGGGGTGGGGTCGTCCGCGAGCAGCGGGATGCTCGTGTACCGGACGACCGGATCGGCGCGGAAGTCGTTCGGCGCCAGGAGCAGCTCCTCCGGCCAGCGGAGATCGATGACCTGGCGGAGGCCGAGGCCGACGAGCGCATCCACCGTCCCGGCGGGCAGGCGCGTCAGCTCATCGGAGCGGAGGAGCGTCCGCCAGCGCATGCGGCGGCCGTCGAGCGTGGGGTACCCGCCGACATCGCGGACGTTGCGGGTGCCGTCGAGCGGGAGGTGTCGCGGGGGGAGTGTCGGTGTCGTCATCACCGGCAAGGGTACCGGGGGACGGCGGAGAGAGCCGGGGGCGGGCCGCCCTGCACCGACGAAGAGCCGGGGGCGGGCCGCCCCGCACCGACGAACGGCCGGGGCGGGCCACCCGCACCGGCCGTTCGTGATGTCGCTCGGCACGTGCCCCCCGGGGGCGACGCGTGCCCGGGTTCGCTACTCGGTGACCGGATCGTGCTCGGGATCGGCCGGGGCCGGCGGGACCGGGCCGGGCTTGAAGTTGCCCTTGCCCTTCACGCCGTTCACGGCAGAGGTGTTCTGGGCGAACTGGAGCGTGGCGTATGCCACGCCGTCCGCGTTGACGTCGAGCGCGTCGTCGTTGTTGTTCGCGTACGTGTCGCACGCCTGGTGGTAGCACGGGTCGTAGGCGATTCCGGCGGTCCCGCCCCACAGCGCGGCCTCCTCGGCGGTCTTGACCCCCTCGGCGCCGGTGAAGAGGCCGCCGGACGGGATGCCGGCCGCGATGAACGGCCCGTAGTCGGATCGGCCGCTGAAGTCGGTCCCCTTGAACGGGCGTCCGACCGACGTGTAGTACGCCTCGAACACGTCCTCGATCTCGGCGGAGCCGGCCGGGCCGGGGCCCGCGCCCACCGCGTCCGAGTCGTCCCCGTCGTAGATGAAGAAGACGTGGTTGGGCGAGCCGATCATGTCGAAGTTGAGGTAGAGCGCGATGCGCGCGCCCTCTTCCGGCGACAGGCCGTTCACGTAGAAGGTCGAGCCGACCAGGCTGGACTCCTCGGCGCCCCACAGCGCGAACCGGACCTTGTTGCGCGGCTTCACCTTGCCCATCTGCTGCGCCGCCTCGAGGATGGCGGCGGAGCCCGAGCCGTTGTCGTTGATGCCGGGGCCGGCGTTCACCGAGTCGAGATGGGCACCCACCATGACCACGTTGTCCGGGTCGCCGCCCGGCGTCTCGGCCAGCACGTTGGAGGTCGTCGCGATCCCGCGGAACGTGTCGGTCTTCAGCCGCATGACGAGGCCCGGGGTGGCCGCGAGCTGCTGGCCCACCGCCTGCGTGACGGACGTGACCGGGATGTCCAGCGTGAAGCCGTTGCCGAGCGTGCCGTTGAGCACGCCGGCCTGGTTGTTGTAGATCACCACGCCGGATGCGCCCGCGTTGTACGCGTTCGTCGCCTTGATCGCGAACGTGCAGCTGCCTCGGCTGATGAGGGCGATGTTCCCGGCCGGGAAGCCCGCGAAGTCGGCGGCGTTGCATCCGCGGATGTCGCTGACGGTGCTCACGGAGGCCGTCACGTCCCCGCTGCCCGAGTACGACAGGATGCTGTTCGCGACCGGCCCGGCGGGCGGCGGCGCGACCTGCTCGAGGATCGACGGGCTCAGGACGATGAACGTCTGGAACTGGAACTCCTGCACCGTCACCGCGTAGCCGGCATCGGCGAAGACCTGTGCAGCGTACGCGGCCGATGCGTCGTACCCGGGGCTGCCGGAGACGCGGGTGCCGTTGTTCGCGTCGGCGATCGCCTGGAGCGCGGCCTGGTGCTCGCGGACGCCCGCGAGGGTCACGCACTCCAGCAGCTTCTTCACGTTGTCGTTCGTGCGGGCATCGCATGCCGCCGGCGTGGGCGGCGCGGCCACGGCCGCCGCCGGGACCACGGCCGCCGCGAGGACCGCGGCGGCTGCGAGGATGCCGAGCCTGCCGAGCGAACGGCGGCCGGGACGTCGGGTCATCGGGCTCCCCCTCTGGGTCCCCGCTCGACCGGGGGCGGGACACGGGCCGCCCGGCGCGGGGGATCGGCGGAGTATGCCGAACCGCGCGCGATCCGTGAAGCCCCCTGCTCGGCCTACGACGTTCGCAGGAGGCGGACCGGTACGTTCGTCGCTGGACGCCGGCCGGAGGCCGGGAGGCACAATGGAGGTCCGCGAGCGCGCCCGCCTCGCGCGCCCGTCGCTCGCGAGGTCAGGAGGATGCCCGGCCAGGATCGGCACCCGGTGGACGGCGGCGCACCCGCCCCCGCGTCCGGCGCGGCGGACGCGGGGGCGATGCTCGCCCGCGCCGAGTCGATCGCCCACATGGGCAGCTGGCGCGTGGACCTCGCCACCGGTGCCGTCGCGTGGTCCGCCGAGATGTACCGGATCTTCGGGGTCGCGGTCGCCGGCCCCGGGCTGACGGCCGAGAGGGTCGCGTCGTTCGTCCATCCGGACGACCGGGCGGTCTTCGACGAGGCGACGGACCGCGCGGAGCGCTCGGGCTCTCCCCCGCCGGTCGACTACCGGATCGTGCGACCCGACGGCGCGGTCCGGTGGGTCCACGGCGAGGGCGACGTCGAGCGAGACGGTGACGGGCGGCCGATCGCGTGGGTGGGCTTCGTCCAGGACGTGACGGCGACGCGCGAGGCGGCGGGGGGCTCGGCGCGCCTGGTGCGGGCGATCGAGCAGGCGAACGACTCGGTCGTGATCACCGACCGCACCGGCAGGATCGAGTACGTGAACCCGGCGTTCGAGCGGGCGACCGGGTACACGCGTGCCGAGGCCGTGGGGCAGAACCCGCGGATCCTCAAGAGCGGCGTGCACGGACCCGACTTCTACGCGTCGATGTGGGAGATCCTCGCCGCCGGAGACACGTGGAGCGGCGAGATCGTCAACCGGCGCAGGGACGGCTCCATCTTCGCCGAGGAGGCATCGATCAGCCCGATCCGGGACGAGACCGGCACCACGACGGCCTACGTCGCCGTGAAGCGCGACATCACGGACCGCAAGCACGTCGAGGACGACCTCGCGCGCGCCCGCCGGCTCCTCGACGAGGCCCAGGCGATCAGCCACGTGGGCGGCTGGGAGTACGACGTCTCGACCGAGCGGATCAGCTGGACGGACGAGGCCTACCGCATCCACGGGGTGGAGCGGACGTTCGACCCGACGACCGTGGAGGGCGACCTCCCCTTCTACGCGCCGGAGGACAGGGCCGTCGTGGCCGAGGCCTTCCGCCGGGCGGTGGAGGCGGGGGAGCCGTACGACCTGGAGGTGCGGCTGGACCGGGCGGACGGCAGGCGCATCTGGGTGCGCACCGTCGGGCGCCCGGTGCTGGAGGGCGGGGCCGTCGTCCGCGTCACCGGCGACATCGCCGACATCACCGACCGGAAGGCGGCAGAGTCGGCGCTCCGCGAGAGCGAGCGCAGGTTCCGACTCCTCTTCGAGTCGCTCTCGGCCGGGTTCGCGCTGCACGAGATCGTCCGTGACGCCTCAGGGACCGCGGCGGACTACCGGTTCCTCCAGG
>JALOOH010000061.1 GCA_025454515.1 Chloroflexota bacterium | reverse complement strand
GCGATCGAGCTCCGGGAGCGCGTCGCGGGCTGGTGCGCCGCGCGCGGCCTCGACCACTGGGCGGCCCCCGCCGGTGCCACGGACGAGCTGACCGCGCGGCTGCCCGACACGGACCTCCTCGTCGTCCTCGGCGGCGATGGGACGCTGCTCCTCGCCGCGCAGGCCGTCGCGAGGGTGGACGCGCCGCTTCTCGGCGTGAACCTCGGCAAGGTCGGCTTTCTCTCGCAGGTGGAGGCCCACGAGGTCGAGGGCGTGCTCGAGCGCGTCGCCGCGGGCGGCTACCGGATCGAGGAGCGGATGGCCCTGCGGGGCGCCGTCCACCCGGGGGGCAGGCCTGCGGCCTCGGGAAGCTTCGTCGCGCTCAACGACGTCGTCGTGGCTCGAGGTGCGCTCGCACGCGTCGTCCGCCTGGAAGTGGACATCGGCCGTTCCCACCTCGCGACGTTCATCGCCGACGGGCTCGTCGTGTCGAGCCCCACGGGCTCCACTGGGTACTCGTTCTCGGCCGGAGGACCCGTCGTGGATCCCGCGAGCCGCAACCTCATCGTCACGCCCATCGCGGGCTACCTGTCGGCGATCCGGTCCGTCGTCGTCAGCCCGCGCCGGACCATCCGCATCGTCATCGCCGAAGCACACGAGGCGCTCGTGAGCATCGACGGACGGGACGACCGCCCCGTCGTCGCCGGCGACGCGGTGACCGTGGCCGCACTCGACCGGCCGATCCGGTTCCTCGTGCCCGACGGCGCGGTGCCGTTCTGGGACCTCTTCCGGCGGAAGGTGGAGCTGCTCCCGTCGTGACCGACGTCCCCGGCCGTCTCACCGACCTCTCCGTCACCGGCCTCGCGCTCCTCGAGCGCGTGCGCCTCGCCGTGCCGGAGGGCTTCACGGTCGTCACGGGGGAGACCGGAGCGGGCAAGAGCCTCCTCATCGACGCGCTCGGACTCGCGCTCGGTGGGCGGGCGGACCCCTCCCTCGTGCGGCAGGGCGAGGCTGCCGCCCGGGTGGAGGCGCTGTTCGACAGGCTCCCCGAGCCGCTCATCGTGGTCCGCGAGGTGAGTGCGGCGGGGCGCTCCACGGCCCGCATCGACGACGAGGCGGTGACCGCAGGCAGGCTGGCAGAGGTGGCGCGCGACCTCGTCGAGATCCACGGGCAGCACGATCAGCAGCGCCTGCTCGACCCGCGCCGCCAGCGGGAGCTGCTCGACGCGTTCGCTGGGGCCGGCCCGCTCGTCGCGGAGGTGGGCGCGGCCGTCGGCGCATGGCGGGAGACGCGCGACGCGCTGGACCGCGCGGCCGTCGATCCCCGAGAGGCGGCCCGACGGCTCGCCGTCCTCGAGCACGAGGTCGCGGAGATCGATGCCGCACGGATCCGGGTCGGCGAGGCCGCCGCCCTGGAGGAGCGCCTCGGGGCCGCGCGCCACGGCGAGGCGATCGCACGCGGCGCGACGTCGGTCGAGGAGGCGCTCCTCGGGCCGGAGGGTGCCGACGCCCCGAACGCGCGCGACCTGCTCGCGCAGGCCGCGCGGGCCGCCGCGGAGAACGCCCGTCTCGATCCGCGGTGGGAGGCGACCGCGGGGAGGCTGACCGGTCTCGAGGCCGAGGTCGCCGACGTGGCCACGGAGGCTCGGGCCGTGGCCGGGGCCCTCGACCACGACGCGGACGACCTCCACCGCCTCGAGGAGCGCCTGTCGGCGATCTACGCGGTCGAGCGCCGGTACGGGGACGACGAGGCCGCGGTCCTCGCCTACCGCGATCGCGCGGCGGCGAGCGCCGCCGAGCTGCGAGACCTCGACGCCCGTGCCGCCACTCTCGCCGCGGAGTCGGAGGCCCGGCTCGCCGTGGTCGCCGAGGCCGTCGCCCGGCTCTCGGCGGCGCGGTCCGCGGCCGCGGGGGCCATCGCCCCGGCGGTCGAAGAGGTGGTCCGCGAGGTCGGGATGGCGCGGGCGCGCTTCGCGGTGAAGGTCCGGCGCCGCGCCGCGGCCGAGGGCTCGCCGGCGGTCGTCGTCGACGGGATCGCCTGTGCCTTCGACGCCAGCGGGATCGACGACGTCGCGTTCGTCATCGCGCCGAACCCCGGCGAGCCCGCGATGCCCCTGGCGCGGATCGCCTCGGGCGGCGAGCTGTCCCGCGTCGCCCTCGCCGTCGAGCAGGTGCTCGCCGGCGCAGACGCGACACCCACGCTCGTCTTCGACGAGATCGACGCCGGGATCGGGGGGAGGAGCGCCGAGCCGGTCGCGCGCGCCCTGTGGCGGCTGGGCCGCGGGCGGGCCGTCCTGTGCGTGACGCATCTGCCGGTCATCGCGGCGTACGCCGACGCGCATGTCCGGATCGCGAAGGCCACGCGTGACGGGCGGACGGTGACCGAGGTGACGGAGGTCGCGGGCGAGGAGCGCGTCGCCGAGATCGCGCTCATGCTCGGCGGTCCCGGCGGAGGGCCTGCGGCGGCCGCCGGTGCACACGAGATGCTCGAGCGCGCGGCCGCGTGGCGCGCGCGTCCCACGTGACGTCTCCGGCCTTCGCGGAGGCCGTCGACGCGTTCCTCGACTACGTGCGCGTCGAGCGCGGCCTGTCGGACGCGACGCTCCGCGCGTATCGGACGGACCTCGCGGCGTTCGGGCGCGAGCGCGCCATCGACCGCTGGGCGGCCGGACCGGACCTCGCCCGGGCGCACCTCGCGGCGTGCGCGGCGGGCGGCGCGACGGGGCGCGCCCTGCGGCCCACCAGCCTGCGACGACGCGCCGCGACGCTCCGCTCGTTCTACCGGTTCGCGTACGCGGAGGGCATGACGCGCGTGGACGTGGCGACGCGCCTGGACCTGCCGAGACAGTCGCGCCTGCTGCCCGACACGCTCACGGTGGACGAGGTGGACCGCCTGCTCGAGGCCGTGGACGTCACGCGCCCGGAGGGGGTCCGGGACCGGACGCTGCTCGAGCTGCTCTACGCGGCCGGCCTGCGCGTGAGCGAGGCCCTCGGCCTCGACGACGACGACGTCTCGCTGCCCGGCACGTACGTCCGCGTCGTCGGGAAGGGCGACCGGGAGCGCCTGGTGCCGATCGGTGACGAGGCGGTCGCGTGGCTCGCCCGGTACGCCGCCGACGTGCGGCCCGCGCTGCTCGAGCGTGGCCGCGCGGGGACCGAGCGCGGCGGCCCGGTCTTCCTGGGGGACCGGGGCGGCCGGCTCCGCCGCCAGCGAGCGTGGGAGTCCATCCGGGCCGCCGCTCTCCGGGCGGGGCTCGTGGAACGCGTGTCGCCGCACACGCTGCGCCACTCGTTCGCGACCCACCTCCTCGAGGGCGGTGCCGACCTCCGGGTCGTACAGGAGTTGCTCGGGCATGCGAGCATCAGCACGACGCAGCTGTACACGCACGTCACGGGGGAGAGGATCCGGGAGATCTACGCGCGCGCACATCCTCGCGCGCGATGAGGGATGACGAGCCGGGGGCCGGCGGAGGGAGAGCGGAGTGGACCTGAACGTCTCGGAGACCTACGCGGCATCGCTGCTCGCCGACGGAGAGCGGATCATCCGCAACCAGCGGCAGCACTGGTTCGGCCTGGTCTTCCGCTGGGGCCTGGGGATCGTCCTCATCCTCGTCGGCGTCGGCCTCTTCATCGTGGGCGGGTGGCTCCCGGGCGACGGGATCCTCGGGTCGATCCGGAGCATCGCCGGGATCATCACGCTCATCGTGTTCGTCGCCGGCGTGGCCCAGATGGCCCTCGCCTGGTTCCAGTGGGAGAACGACCGCGACGTCATCACCACCCGCCGGGTCATCCAGACGAGCGGGTTCATCAACCGCAAGGCTGCCGACTCCTCGCTCGAGAAGATCAACGACGCGATGCTCGAGCAGGGGATCCTCGGCCGCATCTTCGGGTTCGGCTCGCTCGACGTGATGACGGCGAACATGAGCGGCATCAGCAAGATGCGCTTCCTCGTCGAGCCGAACGAGTTCAAGAAGGACATGATGGAGGCCAAGCACGCGCTCGAGATGGGCGTGGCGTCCGGCCGCTTCGCCGACGCGCCGCTGCGCGCCGAGCCCGTCGTGACCAGCTCGCCGATCGGCTCGCGCGCTCCCACCGTGGACGTGGCCGGGCAGGCCTCCGCCGCAGCGGCTGCCGCCTCCGCCCAGCCGGCTCCGGCCGTCGCTCCGCCCCCGCCCGCCGCGTCGTCCGCGGACGTGACGGACACCCTGGCGAAGCTCGCGGACCTGCGGGACAAGGGCGCGATCACCACGGAGGAGTACGAGGCGAAGAAGGCCGAGCTGCTGGACCGGATCTGAGCCGGGGGCCGCGGACCCGGCCTGCAGCCGCCCTCCGGGCCGCGGCCCGGGTCGCGCGGTACCATACGCCGGTCCCCATCCCCGCCCGGAGCGGAAACGCGTGTCTGGCCTCGGACTGAACCTCGACCCGGCGACGATCATCATCATCGCCGCGTTCCTTCTCTTCGCCTTCCCCGTGCACGAGTTCTGCCACGCGCTCGCGGCCTACCGGCTCGGCGACTCCACGGCGAAGTACTACGGGCGCCTGAGCCTCAACCCGATCGTCCACTTCGACCCGATCGGCGGCGGTCTCCTCGCCCTCACCGCCCTCTTCGGCGGGTTCATCTTCGGGTGGGCGAAGCCGACGCCAGTGAACCCGCTGAACATCCAGGGCGGACACCGGGGCGAGGCGGTCGTCGCCCTCGCCGGCCCCGCGTCGAACGCCGTCATGGCCGTCGCCGCGGCGATCCCGCTGCGCTTCATCCTCGGGTCCACGCTCGAGGTGCCGTTCGAGGTGCTCCAGGCGCTCTACCTCTTCGTGTACGTGAACGTGATCCTCGCGATCTTCAACCTCGTCCCGATCCCTCCGCTCGACGGGTCCAAGCTGCTGTTCGGATTCCTCGACGCCCGGACCGTGTACCGCATCCGGCCGGTCCTCGAGCAGTACGGGATCTTCCTGTTCATCCTCCTGATCCTGCCACTCTTCAACGGCGAGTCGATCCTCAGCCTCACCGTCGGGAGGCTCGCGCTTGAGATCGTCAAGCTCCTGGTGGGGGCGTAAGGTCCGCCAGGCGCGTGCCCACGTGACCGCCCGCGTGTCCGACGAAGAGCGCGCTGCCCTCACCGCGTGGCTGACGCCCGTGCAGCTCGCCCTGTACGACTCCATGCCGGTCGCCGACCGTCGCCACGGTCTCGAGGTGGTGGCACGCCTTCGCGCCCTCGGCGCCCGCGATCCCGACCTGCTGCTCGCCGGGCTCCTGCACGACTGCGGGAAGGGGCCGGAGGTGCGGCTCGTGCACCGCGTCGCCTGGTCGCTGTCCGAGCGGTACGGCGCCTGGGTCGTCGCGGCCGCGGAGCCGCTCCCGGGGATGCGGCCGGGGCTCGCCCGGATCCGGGACCACGGGGAGGCGTCGGCGGCGCTCATGCTCGCTGCGGGTGCGACGCCGCGCGCGGCCGACCTGGCGCGCCACCAGGCCGCGCCGGTGGACCCGATCCTCGGCGAGCTGCTCCGCGCCGCGGACGAGGCGGCCTGATGCGCGGCACCGGGGCGAGGGCGGGCACGTGACCGGGATCCGGCCGGCGCCGGCCACCGACGGGGTCCCGTCGCTCGCGTCGGGGGCGCCGAGCGTCGCGTTCGCCGAGTCACCGCGTCCGGAAGGGGCGACGGTCGTGCGCGTCGCCGACTTCGACGGCCCGCTCGGCCTGCTCCTCGCGCTCATCGAGCAGCGCCGGCTGGACGTGCTCACGGTCCCCCTCGGGGGCCTCGCGGAGGCGTACCTGGACGCGCTCGCCACGCTCGAGGCGGACCGGATGGGCAACATCGCGATGTTCGTCGCGGTGGCCGGTCAGCTCATCGTCATCAAGAGCCGCGCCCTGCTGCCGCGCACGCCGCGTCCGCCGGAGGCCGGGGCGGAGGAGTCGGATCCGGAGGAGGATCTGCGCCGGAGGCTCCTCGTGTTCCGCGCGTACCGCGATGCGTCGCGCGCGCTCGGCGCGATGGCCGCATCGGGCGCGCGGATGTTCCGCCGCGAGCCCGTCGCGGCGTCCGCCGCGGGGATCGCGGGGGCACGTCCGGCCCCGGCGGAGCCGCTCGATCCGGCGGTGCTCGCCGCTGCGCTCGACGGCCTGTTCCGCATCGTGCCGCCCGAGCCCGGGCCCCCGGCGGTGATGGGCCGGACGATCACGCTGGCCGACCGCGTCGCGATCATCCGCACCGCGCTCCGTGATGCGCCCATGATCGTGCTGCAGGACCTCGTGGCCGGGGCGCGCGATCGCGTCGTCGTCGCAGTGACCTTCCTCGCGCTCCTCGAGCTCGTGAAGCGCCGCGAGGTGACGGCCGAGCAGGCGGAGCCGTGGGGGCCGATCGTCGTGCGACGGCGCGAGAGGGAGGACCGATGACCGACGGGCCGACCGCCGGCGATCGTGCACCGGGCGTGCCCGCACCCGGCGTGAGCGACGCGCCCGCCACGGGCGAGGGCGCCGACATGGACGCGCCCGCCACGGGCGTGCCCGCACCCGGCGTGAGCGACGCGCCCGCCACGGGCGAGGCTGCCGACATCGACGCGTCCGACGTCCTCGAGGCCGCTGCCACCGAGGCCGCGCTCGAGGCGCTGCTGTTCGTCGCGGAGCGGCCGCTGCCGCGGGGCGAGATCGCCCGCCTGCTCGGGTGCGACCGCGGGACGGTCGACGCCCTGGTCGGAGACCTCGAGACGACGCTCGCGGCGCGCGGGATCCGCGTCGTCGCTGCCGGCGACCATGTGGCGCTCGCGACGGCCCCCGAGGCGGGCCCGGTCCTCGCGCGGTACGTGGGCGTCGAGCCGGGGCGGCTGTCGCCGGCGTCGCTGGAGGTGCTCGCGATCGTCGCGTACAGGCAGCCGGTGACGAAGGCCGTGGTCGAGCGCATCCGCGGCGTGGATTCGGACTACACGCTGCGGTCCCTCCTGCACCGCCGCCTCGTCGTGGAGACGGGACGCGCCGACGCTCCGGGCCGGCCGATCCTCTACGGGACCGGCATCGACTTCCTCGAGCGGTTCGGGCTCGCCTCGCTCGACGACCTGCCGCCCCTCGACGCGCCCGCCGCCGGGCGCCTCGTCGACGCGCAGCAGGACGCCACGACCGGATCCGAGGCCCCGGCCGCCGCCACCCTGGCCGCCGATCGCACGGTCGCCGATGGCGCGGGTGTCCCCGACCTCGACCCGCGCGCGGACGGCTGACGCCGATGCCCGCGGAGCGGCTCCAGAAGGTGCTCGCGGCGGCCGGCGTCGCGTCGCGGCGGGCCGCCGAGGAGATGATCGCCGCCGGCCGGGTCACCGTGGACGGGCGCGTCGCCGCCATCGGCGACCGCGCGGATCCCGCGGCCTCCGTCGTGGCGGTCGACGGCCGGGCCATCGGGCGCGCCGAGTCGCACCGGCATATCGTGCTCAACAAGCCGGTCGGCGTGACCTCGACCGTCCGTGACCGCCACGCCGCCCGCACCGTCGTCGACCTCGTGCCGCCCGGCCTTGCGCGCGGCGCCCGCCTCTACCCGGTGGGCAGGCTCGACGCCGACTCGGAGGGCCTGGTCCTGTTGACGAACGACGGCGACTGGGCGCAGCGGGTGCTCCACCCGCGCCACGCCGTCGAGCGCGAGTACGCGGCCGGGGTGGACCGGCCGCTCTCGCCCGCCGCGATCTCCGCGCTGCTCGGGGGGGTCGACCTCGAGGAGGGGACCGCACGGGCCCTCACCGTCCGGTCGGCGACCGCCGCCGAGACGCGCAGGCTCCTCGAGACGCTCGACGGGACGACCCGTGCATACCGCGAGCTCGTCTGGTATCGCGTGACGCTCGGCCAGGGGTGGAAGCGACAGGTGCGCCGGATGTTCGGGGCGGTGGGGGAGCCCGTGCGCCGCCTCGTCCGCGTCCGGTTCGGCACGATGCGCCTGGGAGACCTCGGCCCGGGCGAGGCGCGCGCGCTCACCGCGGACGAGGTCGCGCGTCTCGCGCGCGCGGCCGCGGCCCCGCGGCGGCCGACCGCGCCGCCGGCCGGCGGGCAGGGGACGGGCGGGCAGGGGACGGGCGGGCAGGACCGGCGCTACGCTGAGCGAGCGGTCCGGCGCGGCGCCGGGCGGCCGGGAGGTGCGCGGTGAGGGACCTGCGTGGCAGCGGATCCGAGCCGGACCTCGTCCTCGTCGGGGGGTCGGCCTGGACGGGCATCGCCGCCGCGGATCCGCGGGCGGACGCCCTGGCGATGGCGCATGGCCGGATCGTCGCCGTGGGTGCGGCGCGGGACATCCGCGCCCTCGCGGGGACGCGGACCCGGACGGTGGAGCTCCCCGGGGCGATGATCCTCCCGGGGTTCCAGGACGCGCACGTCCATCCCACGCACGGCGGGCTCGACCGCATCCGCTGCGACCTGCACGACGTCCGTGGGGCCGATGCCGTCCTCGAGGCCGTGCGAGCGTACGCGGCCGCGCATCCCGACGTGCCCTGGATCCTCGGCGGCGGCTGGTACATGGCCGACTTCCCCGGCGGGACGCCGTCGCGACACCTGCTCGACGCCGCCATGCCGGACCGGCCGGTCTTCCTCGCGAACCGTGACGTCCACGGCGCGTGGGCGAACACGCGCGCGCTCGAGGCGCTGGGGATCGGAGTAGCCACGCCGGACCCGCCGAACGGCCGGATCGAGCGCGAGCCGGACGGGACCCCCCAGGGGACGCTCCACGAGGGAGCGTTCGTGGCCGCCCGGGCACGCGTCCCCGCGCCGGACGCGGAGGAGATGCTCCGGGCGCTCCTCGCGGGACAGGCATACCTCCATGGATGCGGCATCACCGCGTGGCAGGACGCATGGGTGGCCGGCCCCGACTTCGATGCGTACGCGCTGGCGATCGACCGCGGCCTGCTGACCGCGAGGGTGCGCGGGGCTCTCTGGTGGGACCGCGACCTCGGCTTCGAGCAGGTCGCGACGCTCGTCGAGCGGCGCGAGGCCGCGCGCGCGCTGCCGGGCGGGCGCTTCGTGGCGGGGACCGTGAAGGTGATGGCCGACGGCGTCTTCGAGAACGGCACCGCGGCGATGCTTGACCCGTACCTCGACGTCGAAGGGCGGCCGACCGGTGGGCGCGGCCTCTCCTTCCTCGACCGCGACACGCTGCGGGAGGCGGCGGTGCGGCTCGACGCGCTCGGGTTCCAGGTCCACGTCCACGCGATCGGCGACCGGGCCGTGCGCGACGCTCTCGATGCCTTCGAGGCCGCGATCGCGGCCAACGGCCGGACCGACAGCCGCCACCACGTCGCCCACATCCAGGTCGTCCACCCGGCCGACGTCCCGCGCTTCGCGGCCCTCGACGTGACTGCCACGATGCAGCCCTTCTGGGCGTGCCGGGACGCGCAGATGACAGACCTGACGATCCCGTTCCTCGGGGCCGAGCGGACGGCGTGGCAGTACCCGTTCGGGTCGCTGCTGCGGGCCGGCGCCCGGCTCGCCGGCGGGAGCGACTGGTCGGTGTCGACCGCGAGCGTCGTCGACGAGATCCAGGTGGCGGTGACGCGCACGTGGCCGGACCCGGACGTCGATCCCGGGCCCCTGCTGCCCGGCGAGGCGATCGACGTCGAGGCCGGGCTCCGGGCGTTCACGGCGGGCGCGGCATGGGTGGATCACCTCGACGCGTCGACCGGCACCCTGGCCCCCGGCATGGCAGCCGACGTGGTGGTCCTCGACCGCGACCTCCGCGCCTGCGAGCCCGCGCACCTGCGCGATGCGCGCGTCCTCCTCACGCTCGTCGAGGGGCAGCCGGTCTTCGCCGCCCCGGGGCACGGGTGGTGACGGCGACCGCGCGCGCCGGGACCCCGGCACGGCGGGTGACGGCCGCCGTGCCGGACGTGCGCATCGCGATCGACGGCCCGGGCTCGAGCGGCAAGTCGAGCGTGGGGATGGCGGCGGCGCTTATCCTCGGCCTGCGGTTCGTGGACACCGGGCTCCTGTACCGCGCGCTCGCCTGGCTCGCGACACGCAGGGGGATCGCGCTCGACGACGGCCCCGGCGTCGCGGCCCTCGCGCCCGACGTCGAGCTCGCCCCGGACGCCGACGGACGCCTCGCGCGCGTCCGCGTGGACGGCCGGGACGTGACACGCTCTGTGCGCGCGGCGGCCGTCGATCGGATGGTCTCGGAGGTGGCGCGCCAGCCGGACGTCCGGACGGCGCTCGTGTCGGTCCAGCGTCGCCTTGCGGCGGACGCCGGGATCGTCATGGTCGGCCGGGACATCGGGACGGTCGTGCTGCCCGGGGCCGACCTCAAGGTCTACCTCGACGCCTCCGCGGCGGAGCGGGCCCGTCGCCGCGCGCTCGAGCGCGGCCTCGACCCCGAGGGACCCGAGACCGCTGCGATCCGTGCGGACCTGGAGCGGCGCGACGCCGTGGACTCCGGCCGGGCGATCGCGCCGCTCCGGCCCGCCGACGACGCGATTGTCCTCGTGACGGACGGGATGCCGTTCGACGTGGTGGTCGAGCACGTGGTGGAGCTCGCGCGCGCCCGCCTCGCGGCCGCCGCGGCCGACGGCGTGGAGGGGAGGGGCCGATGACCGCGAGGCGCGACGAACAGCCGGAGGCCGCCGGGTCGGGCGGACCCGCTCGGGGCGCCGGCGACCAGGGCCTGCTGGACCTCGGCGCGCGGCACCCGACGCCGATCATGCGCGCGTCGCTGCTCGTGGGACGGACGATCTATCGCGCCATCACGCGGGTGGACATGGGGCCTCTCGACGGCCTCCCGACCGAGGGCCCGCTCATCATCGCGAGCAACCACCTGAGCAACGCGGACCCGCCCCTCATCGCGTCGTGGCTCACGCCGGCGCTCGGGCGCGCGGTTCACTGGATGGCGAAGCAGGAGGCGCTCGACTGGCCGATCGCGGGGCCGTTCCTGAAGGCGAACGGCGCCTTCGGGATCCGTCGTGGCGCGGCCGACACCGATGCGTTCCGCCTCGCGAAGCGCGTCCTCGACGACGGCCGCGTCCTCGGGACCTTCCCGGAGGGCCGGCGCAGCCACACGGGCGCCCTCGAGCGAGGCAAGGAGGGTGTCGCCCTCCTCGCGATCCGGACGGGCGCGCCGATCCTGCCGGTCGCCGTCTGGGGGACGGAGCGGCTGTGGCCGGTGGGGAACACGTTCCCGCACCCCGGCGGGCGTGTTCACCTGCGCGTCGGGCCGCCCTTCGTCCTCGACCGTCGGACCGTGGACGGGAAGCGCGAGGACCTCCCGGCGGTCGCGGACAGGCTCATGGAGGGGATCGCGATCCTGCTGCCGCCGGCGTATCGCGGCGTGTACGGCGAGGTCGCGCCGGAGGGGGAGGACGCCGGGCCCGTGGCATGATACGCGGGCCATGGGAACCGTCGAGACCGTCCTGATCGCCCGCCGCACCGGCTTCTGCTACGGCGTGCGCGAGGCGATCGATCGCGCGAAGGAGTCCGCTGCGACCGGGGCGATCACGCACACGCTCGGGCAGGTCGTGCACAACGAGGGCGTCGTCGCGGAGCTCGAGGCGCAGGGCGTCCGGACGGTGGCCTCGCTCGAGGACGTCTCCACGGGGTCGGCGGTCGTCATCCGCGCGCACGGCGTGCGGCCCGAGGTGCTCGCCCGGGCGGAGGAGCGCGGACTCGAGGTCATCGACGGCACCTGCTCCTGGGTCACGGCGGAGCACCGCCAGCTCGCCCGCCTCGTCGAGGAGGGATACACGATCGTCCTGCTCGGGACCCTCCGCCACCCCGAGGTCGTCGGCCTCCTGGGGGTCGCGCCCGACGCGATCGTCGTGGACGACGAAGAGGAGTGGGGGACCATCCCGCGGAAGAAGCGGATGGCGCTCCTGAGCCAGTCCACGCAGCCCCCGTGGAAGTTCGAGAAGCTCGCCGCGTTCATGGTCGGTCGCGCGCACGAGCTGAAGATCGTGAACACGGTCTGCCCGGTGACGATCCGCCGGCAGGAGGACACCGTGGAGGCCGCACGCGCGGTGGACTTCATGGTCGTCGTGGGCGGCCGACACTCGGCCAACACGAAGGAGCTGACGCGGCTCTGCGAGATCGTGGGGACGCCCGTGACGCAGATCGAGGGCGTGGCGGACCTCGTGGACGGCTCCGCCTTCGACGGCTACCGGTCCGTCGGGGTCACGGGCGGCACCTCCACGCCGATCGAGGA
>JALOOH010000060.1 GCA_025454515.1 Chloroflexota bacterium | reverse complement strand
ACCGGGTCCACGATCGTCGGCTCGGTGTCGAGGATCTCGAAGACGCGCTGCACGGCGCCGGTCCCGGCCCGGAACTGCCCGTACTGGCCGGCGATGCTCGCGAGGTTGGCGGCGATCGTCACGCCGTACAGGAGGAAGGCCGTGAGCGCGCCGACGGTGAGCGTGCCCTCGACGACCTGGCGGCCCGTGTACCAGAGGAGGAGGGCGACGGCGCCGAAGCCGAGGAACGTCATGACCGATGCGAAGAGCCCGCGCCACAGTGCGAGGCGCGAGGCGCGCGACACGACCCGCGCGAGGTCGGAGCCGTAGCGGGCGGTCTCCCAGTCCTCGCGCACGAAGCTCTTGACCACGCGGATCCCGGCCAGCGCCTCCTCGGCCGTCGTCGTGCTCCGGGCGATCTCGTCCTGGACCTCGGTGCTCACGCGCTGGAGCGGCCGGCCGAAGACGAACGCGACGGCGATGAGGGCCGGGGCGAGGATGAGGACGAGCACGAGGAGCGAGGGGCTCAGGAGGAAGAGGATGACCACCCCGCCGACGAGACCGATCGTGGCGGAGAGGAGGTCCGTGACGGTCTGCGTGAGCATCGTCCGGACCTGCGTCACGTCGCTGGAGAGCCGCGAGATGAGCTCCCCCACCCGCTTCGCGACGTAGAAGTCGAGCGACAGCGTGACGAGGCGTCCGAAGAGCTGCGCCCGCATCGTCGCGACGATCCGCTCGCCGATGACGCCGAGCAGGTAGGTCTGGAGGAAGCTGCCGAGCGCCATGACGGAGAACAGGGCCAGGAGCCCGACGACGAGTCGGTCGAGGTTCGCCATGTCGCCGCCGGCGACGACCACCGTGGTGATCCGGCCGATGAGAAGGGGCATGACCAGCCCGAGGCCCGCGGAGAGGCCCAGGCCGACGAGCGCCAGCGCGAAGAGTCCCAGGTGCGGCCGCAGGTACGCGAGGAGGCGCCGCCACGGGACTCCGCTGATCCCGCGGACCTGGCGGACGACCTCGCCCGCCTCCGCCGGCACCCGGGCGATCCGTTCCTGGGACATCGACCCGACTCTACGGCATCGCGCGACGGGCGGTCGCGGGCGACCCCGGCGCGCACGAGCGCCGCATCAGTCCGCTGCCGGGGACGACGAAACGCCCGGAGGAACCACTCCCCGCCTTCCGATCCGGCCGATCCGAGGACCAGCCTTCCCGTCTACCGGTTCATCGCCCCTCCGGGCAGGGATGAAGATACGGTCCAGCCTGCGAGGCGTCCAGCGGGTTATCCACGAGATTCGCGTCTCATCGCCGTGGGTCGGGCCTCCGTCCACAACCCATCCCCAGCGCCGTCCCCAGCGGGTCGCCCGATCGGAGTCGTGGACGCCGGCGACGGCGGCTGGTCCGTCGCGTCTCAGTCCTTCGCGCCGGCCCGGCGGGTGCCGCCGTCGTCACGGTCCGAGTCGGCATCGCCCGTGGTCGCGTCGTCCGGGTCGGCCTCGGCGATGTCGTCCAGGTCGGCCTCCGGGTCATCGGGGACGTCGTCGCCCTTGCCGCCGAGCCCCCGCACCGCGGCCTCCCATCCCTCCGCGTCCGCCTCGTCCTCGATCCCGGCGGCGCGCCGCAGCGCGGCCGCGACGGCGGGCGGCACCCGGCCGACGACATGGACGCCGTCCGCGTCGTACGTCGCCTCCGTCGAGCCCCGCTCGCGGACCTGCGCGAGCAGCGCCCCCTCCGCGTACGGGACGACGACGTCCACGTCCACCCAGAGCGATGCGAGGAGCGCAGCGATCTCGGCCCGCAGCTCGGCCAGCCCGGCGCCGGTGAGCGCGCTCACGAGGACGGCCCCGGGCGCCACGCGGCCATCCGCCGGGACCTCGCTCGACGACCCGTCGCGCGGATCCGCTTCCGATCCGGCCTCCAGCAGGTCGGCCTTGTTCAGCGCGACCAGCCGCGGCTTCGTCCCTGCACCGAGCTCGTCGAGGACGAGCTGGACGGTCGCGCGGTGCTCCGCGGCGTGCGGGTCCGACACGTCCACCACCTCCACGAGGACGTCGGCCCGGTTGACCTCCTCGAGGGTGGCGCGGAAGGCGTCGATGAGCTGGTGCGGCAGCTTGTGGATGAAGCCCACGGTGTCCGTGACGACCGCGGTCTGGCCGTCGCCGAGGCGGACCTGCCTGCTCGTCGGGTCGAGCGTCGCGAAGAGGCGGTCCTCGGCGAGCGCGACCTCCTCCCCCACGAGGGCGTTGAGCAGCGTGGACTTGCCGGCGTTCGTGTACCCCACGATGCCGACCGTCGGCACGAGTCGCCGGTCGCGGCCGCGCGCCGCGACGCGCCGCTGCTGCCGGACCTCCTCGACACGCCGCTTCATCTTCTTGATCCGCTCGCGGATCACGCGTCGGTCGGTCTCGAGCTGGGTCTCGCCGGGCCCGCGCGTGCCGATCCCGCCGCCCGTCCGTGAGAGGTGCGTCCACATGCGCGTCAGGCGCGGCAGCTGGTACTCGAGCTGGGCCAGCTCGACCTGGAGGCGGCCCTCGCGGGTCCGGGCGTGCATCGCGAAGATGTCGAGGATGAGCCGCGACCGGTCGATGACCTTGACGCCGAGGACCTGCTCGAGCGACCTCTGCTGCGTCGGGCTCAGCTCGTCGTCGGCCACGAGGAGCCCGAACCCGGTCTCGCCCTTGGCCGCCACGAGCTCCTGCGCCTTCCCCTTCCCGACGTACCACGCCGGGTCGACGTGTCGCCGGTTCTGCCACTCGGCGCCCACGACCTCGGCTCCCGCGGTGTCGGCGAGGCTCGCGAGCTCCGCGAGCGAATCCTCTGCGGTCCATCCGGGGTCGGCCCCGGTGTCCACGGCGACGAGGAAGGCCTTCTCGACGGGCGGGGCGAGGTCGATGGGCGTGCGCGGGCTCACGCGGACAAGCATAGGCGGGCGAGCGCGAGGGAGGCGTCGAGCGGATCGTCGGCGGAGGGATCGAGCCAGGCGATGCCCTCCTCGGCGCGGAACCACGTCCGCTGGCGCCGGGCGAAGGCCGCGTTGCGTGCGACGTTCACCGTGAGGAACCCTTCTCGGTCCAGCCGGCCATCGAGCAGGTCGAAGGCCTCGCGATAGCCGATCGCGGAGAGCGACCGGAGCCCCTCCCCGTACCGGGCCCGGAGCCGTGCCGCCTCGTCGGGGAGCCCGCCGTCGAGCTGGCCGAGCGCGCGTCCCTCGATCCACCGTCGGTGCTCGGCCCGGTCGGCGAGATCGAGGCCGATCCGGGCCACGGCGCCGGGGTAGCCGGCCGGAGGCGGCGGCAGGCCGTCGCCCCGGAGCGTCGCGACCTCGAGCGCACGGACCACCCGTCGCGGGTTCGCGAGGTCGGTGCGCGCCGCCAGGGTCGGCGCGAGGGTGCGCAGCCTGGCGACGAGCGCGGTGAGCCCGTCCGCGGCGAGATCGGCATCGAGCCGCGCACGAAGGGCGGCGTCGTGCGGCGTGGCGTCGAGGTCCAGTCCGGAGGCCACCGCCCGGAGCCAGAGGCCGGTCCCGCCCGCGAGGATCGCGACGCCGCCGCGCGCGGCGAGCGACGCGAGGGCGGCGCGCGCGTGGCGGACGAAGTCGTGGACGCTGAACGGCTCGTCGGGCTCCACGAGGTCGAGGCCGTGGTGGACCACGCCGCGGCGCTCGGCCCGCGTCGGCTTGGCCGTCCCGACGTCCATCCCGCGGTACACCTGTCGGGAGTCGGCCGAGATCACCTCGGCGGGCCGCTCGTCGTCGCCGAGCGCGAGGGCAAGGCGGACCGCGAGGGCGGTCTTGCCGGTCGCGGTGGGCCCGGCGAGGACGACCAGCGGCGGTGCCGGGATCGGGATCGGGGCCCTGGCCAAGGCGCCGCGCCCGCGTCCCGCGCGGGTCGCCGCCGTGCCGCCGGCCGATGTCGAGCCGTTCAGGCCGTCACGCCCCGGAGTGAGAACGGCCCGGCGTGGACGATGCGCACGGCCACGAGGCGCCCGACGAGGTCGTGCGGGCCGACGAGGTGGACGAGCTTCCCCTCGCGCGTGCGGCCGGCGAGGCGGACCTCGCCGGGTCCTGGTACGAGCGGGGCGGCAGGGTCTGCGGCAGCCGGGTCGATCCGCGTCCCGCCGCCGGGGTGGGTCGTGGCGCCCGCGTCACCGCGTACCCTCACCCCCACCCCCGGGTCCGGGTCCGGCCCGCGGCCCTCGTGATCATGGACGGACGCCTCCGCCGCCTGGTCCACGAGCACCTCGATCTGCCGGCCCAGCCAGGCGCGGTTGCGCGCGAGGCCGATCCCCTCCTGGAGGGCAAGGAGGCCGTTGAGCCGGTCCCGCTTCACGTGGGCGGGGACATCGTCCGGCAGGTGCCAGGCGGGGGTCCCCGGCCGCGGCGAGAACGCGGCGGCGAACACCTGGTCGAACCGCACCTCCTCGAGCAGGTCCAGGGTCGCGCGGTACTGCGCGTCGGTCTCGCCGCAGAAGCCCACGATCACGTCGGTCGAGAGGGCGATCCCGGGCAGCGCATCGCGCAGGGCGCGGATCCGGTCGAGGTAGTGCGCGATGGTGTACTGGCGCCCCATCCGGCGCAGGACGGCGTCGTCGCCCGACTGCACCGGCAGGTGGAGGTGCTCGCAGACCGACCGCACACCCGCCAACGTCGCGATGAGCCGGTCGGAGAGGTCCCACGGGTGCGAGGTGAGGAATCGCAGCCGCGGGATCGCGGGTCCGCCGTCCGGTCCCTCGATCGCGTCGACCGCGCGCAGCAGCTCGGCGAGGTCGGGACGCGCGGCGCGCTCGATCCGGCGGCCCGCCGTCCGCTCGGGGCGCACGTGGTCGAAGCGCGGCTCTGCCGGCAGGTCATGGCCGTAGCTGTTCACGTTCTGGCCGAGGAGGGTGACCTCTCGGTAGCCGGCAGCCGCGAGGGACCGCGCCTCGGCCACGATGTCGTCGAAGGGGCGGCTGCGTTCAGGGCCGCGCGTGAATGGGACGATGCAGTACGTGCACGTCTTGTCGCAGCCGTAGACGATCGGCAGCCACGCGCTGATCGCCGACGCCCGTCGCACCGCCCCCGCCGCGACGGCGCCCGCCCGCGTCGCCGGCAGCATGTCGGCGGCGCTCACGACGGTCCTGTTCACGATCGTCGTCCGCGCCGTGTCCACGCCGAGAGCGATGCCCACCGCTGCCTGCGCGGAGGCGAGGCCGAGGCGTTCGGCGATCTCGGGCTCCTCGTCGGGGCGCAGGAAGAGGTCCACCGCGGGGTAGCGACGCGGGAGGCGCGCACGGTCGATCTCGCGCACCGCGCAGCCCGTGAGCACGACGCGCATGCCGGGGTTGCGCACCTTCAGCTCGGCGATGCGCCCCTGCCTGCCGACGACCTTGGCCTCCGCGGTCTCGCGGATCGCGCACGTGTTGATCACGAGCACGTCAGCGTCGTCGGGCGCGCCGGCCTCGGGGCAGCCGGCGGCCAGCAGGCGGCCGGCCATCTCCTCGGAGTCGCTCTTGTTCATCTGGCATCCCAGGGTCCAGACGAAGAAGCTCGGTCGGCGCACCTCCTCGGGCCGGAACTCGGCGAGGCGCTCGTCCAGGGTGTCGAGCGATCCGCGGGCCGCCGACGGGTCGGGCAGCGCGTCGAGGACGGGCAGGCTGCGGGTCGGGCGGGTCTCGATCATCGCAGGCGGGACTCTACCATCGCGAGGCGGCGAGGCGGTCGGCTCTCAGGCTCGCGGGCGGACCGATCGGGTCGCCGCCTCGTCCGTCAGTCGTCGAGGATCTCCCGGAGCCGCTCCACCGACAGCGCCCGCCCGGTCGCCGGATCCACGTCCACGAGGAGGGCGTTGAACACCACCGGCCCATCGCCCACCTCGAAGCGGGTCGGCAGGCCGTTCATGAATCGCGGCAGCACGGTCCGGGGCTCGAATCCGATGATGCTGTGCAGCGGCCCCGTCATCCCCACGTCGGACTGGTACGCGGTGCCCTTCGGGAGGATCCGCTCGTCCGCCGTCGGGACGTGGGTGTGCGTCCCCGAGACGATCGACGCGCGCCCGTCGAGGTGGACGCCCATCGCGTTCTTCTCGCTCGTCAGCTCGCAGTGGAAGTCCACGACGCGGACCGGCGGCAGGGCGTCGGCCGACTCGTCGAGCAGGCGATCCACCTCGAGGAAGGGGTTCTCGATGGGGATCATGGCCGAGCGGCCCTGGAGATTGATGACCGCGACGTCGGTGCCGTCGAGGGCGCCGTGGATCGCCCACCCCCGGCCCGGGACGTCGGTGTGGCCGTAGTTGAGGGGGCGCAGCACCCGGTCGGTGCGGTCGAGGTATCCGTAGATCTCGCGCTTGTCCCAGATGTGGTTGCCGGACGTGATGACGTCCACGCCGGCCGCGAGGAGGGCCTGGGCGGTCGACTCGGTCAGGCCGAGCCCGCCGGCCACGTTCTCGCCGTTCGCGACCACGAAGTCGACGCCCCGCTCGGCCCGCAGGGGCCCCAGGCGCCGCTCGACGGCGACCCGACCCGGCTTGCCGATGATGTCGCCGATCATGAGGATCCGGCACCGCGGCCCCGACGGGGTGGTGCCGGTCACGCTCGCTCGTTCGTCCACGGACGGGATGGTACCTCCCCGGCGTCGGTACACTCGGGGAACCATGCCGACCACCCCTGACGACCGATCGCTCGACGCCGGCCCGGGCCCGACCGACGGGGCGGCCGACGCTGGCCCCGCTCATCCCACCCCGCTCCGGCGCGTGCTCGTGGCGTACGCGACGAAGCACGGTTCGGCCGCGGAGATCTGCGCGGCGATCGCCGAGGAGCTCGGGGCCGCGGGTCTCGAGGTGGAGGTGCAGGAGGCCGCGGAGGTGCGCAGCCTTCGCCAGGTCGATGCCGTGATCCTCGGCAGCGGCCTCTACTCCGCGACGTGGCTGCGGGATGCCAACCGATTCGTCCGTGTCCATCGGACGGCGCTCGCGCGACTGCCCGTGTGGCTGTTCAGCAGCGGTCCACTCGACCGATCCGCAGACTTCGACGACATCCCCATGACCCCGCACGTGGCCGAAGCCGTCGGCACGTTGCCCATCCAGGGCCACCGGACGTTCGGCGGGCGGCTCGTGCCGGAGGCGCCGGAGGTGGCCGAAGGGATCATCGCCACGCACCGGACCGGCGACTTCCGCGACTTCGACGCGATCCGTGCCTGGTCGCGGGAGATCGCCGAGGCGCTCGGCTGAGGCGCGTCGCGCGAGACCGGGGTCGCGGCGACCCAGGGGGTCGGCGGGATCGCGCAGCCCGGACCAGGCGTGCCACGAGCTCGCTCACGGCGGGGGCATGGCCGTCGGCGGCGAAACCGCCGTACACGGCCAGCCTGAGACTCTCGATGTCCATCGGTGCCCTCTGCGCGCGATCGGACGGTCGAACGAGCCCGGGACCGGGCGTGTCGCCCGTCGGCCCTCGCCCTCGCTCCCCTACTTCGCGTACTCGATCGCGCGGGTCTCGCGGATGACCGTCACCTTGATCTGGCCGGGGTAGGTCAGCGAATCCTCGATCTTCTTCACGATGTCGCGGGCGAGCCGGCCGGCGGACAGGTCGTCGATCTCGTCCGGGCGGACGAGGATGCGGACCTCGCGGCCCGCCTGCACGGCGAACGAGCGCTCGACGCCGTCGAAGCTCCCGGCGATCGCCTGAAGGTCCTCGAGCCGCTTGACGTACGTCTCGGTGGATTCGCCCCGTGCGCCCGGCCGCGACGCGCTGATCGCGTCCGCGACCTGAACGATCGGCGCCTCGACGCACGCGTACTCGACCTCCTGGTGGTGCGCCGCGATCCCGTTGACCACCTTGAACGGCAGGCTGTGCCGCTGGGCGATCTGGGCGCCGATGGCCGCATGCGGGCCCTCGACCTCGTGGTCCACGGCCTTGCCGATGTCGTGGAGCAGGCCGCCCATCTTGGCGGCCGTGACGTCGGCCCCCAGCTCCGCGGCGATGATCGCCGCGACGCGGCTGGTCTCGAGACAGTGCTGGAGGACGTTCTGCCCGTAGCTGGTCCGGTACTTGAGCCGGCCGAGGAGCTTGAGCAGGTCCGGCGGGAGCCCCGGGACGCCGGCCTCGTACGCGGCCTGCTCACCCGCCTGGCGGATCACGAGATCCACCTCGGCGCGCGCCTTGTTCACGACCTCCTCGATCCGGCCCGGGTGGATGCGGCCGTCCTGGATGAGCTTCGTGAGGGCGACGCGCGCGATCTCGCGGCGGACCGGGTCGAAGCCGCTCAGGACGACCGTCTCGGGCGTGTCGTCGATGATCAGGTCCACGCCGGTCGCCTGCTCCAGGGCACGGATGTTGCGCCCTTCGCGGCCGATGATCCGGCCCTTCATCTCGTCGGATGGCAGGTGCACGGCGGTGACCGTGTGCTCGGCCGTGTGGTCGGCGGCGACCCGCTGCATGGCCGTGACGATGACCTCGCGCGCCTTCTCCGCGGCGCCGTCGCGCGCCTCGCGCTCGATGGCGCGGGCGAGCCGGACGGCATCCTGCTCTGCCTCCTCGCGGACGGCGTCGAGCAGCATCGCCTTCGCGTCGTCGACCGACAGTCCGGAGACGCGCTCGAGGACGGCGATCTGCTCCTGGCGGAGGCGCGCGGTCTCCTCGCGGGCGCGATCGAGCTCCCGTTCGCGGTCGAGGAGCTTGCGGTCGCGCTGCTCGAGCATGTCCGTCCGCTGGTCGAGCTGCTCGTCACGCTGGAGGAGCCGGCGCTCCAGGCCGGAGAGCTCGCCGCGCTTCTGGCGCGCCTCCTCCTCGGCCTCCTGGGAGAGCCGGAGCTTCTCGTCCTTCGCCTCGAGGATCAGGTCCTTCTGCTGCGTGCGCGCCTCGGCGACGATGCGCGCAGCCTTCTCCTGGGCAGCCTTGATGGCCTGGTTCGCCCAGAATCCGCGCGCGACGAAGCCGATGGCGGCACCGGCGACGATGGCCACGACAGCCACCACCGCGAGGGCGGCGACATCCACTGCTGCTGTCCTCCCGTCCGGCCGGTCCGCGGCCGGGCGTCGTGAAGTCGTTCGGGCCGTCCCGCGGACCGTCCCGGCAGCGCGCCTCTCGGGGGCGGCGGCCGGTCCCGCAGGACGGGTGGGCCGACGACGCGGCCGCAGGGTTCATGGGCGACGGCCGGGTCGTCGCGTTAAGGGTAGGCGCGCGGGGCGGGAGGGTCAAACGGCGCGGCGCCGCCGGGTGCGGTCACTCCGAGGCGTCGCCTCGGACGAAACCCGCAGCCACCTCGGCCGCCGTCCCGGGGTCGAACCCGGCGCGCGCCAGCAGCGCGTAGGCGCGACGGCGCCGGTCGCGCGGGTCGGGGATGCGGTCGAGGGACGACCGCCGTCGCTCCAGGAGCCGCTCCGCGGCCTGCATGTCCGCCGCGCCGCCCCCATCGGCGCCCGGGGCAGCGTCGTCGGTCGTGGTCTCCTCGACATCGGTGGCCGCGGCTCCGCGCTCGGCCAGGACCACGTCCGTCACATCCCGCGGCACGCCCTTCCGCGCCAGCTCGAAGCGGAGCGCCCGCTCGCCTCGCGGGTGGGTCCGGTCGCGCGACGCCACCCACGCCCGGGCGAACTCCACGTCGTCGAGGTACCCGAGCGCGAGGAGCCGCGTCACCGCCCAGTCCACGAGGTCCGGGCGATAGCCGGCGACCGTCAGGCGGTTGCGGATCTCGTGGACCGTCCGCTGGCGCGACTCGAGCAGGCGCGCGGCGGCAGCGAGGACGACCTCGGGATCGTCGATCGCGCCGCGACGCTCCCGTGCCGCCGCCGGCGTCTCCCGCCGCGCGCGGGCTCGGCCGGTCGAGGCGCGCTCCGCCACGGCTACTCCGCCTCTTCGATGCCCTCGACGGGGATGGGCGACTCGGTCACGCGCGCTCGGATGCGGCGCTCGATCTCCGTGGCGATGTCCGGATTCGCTCGCAGGAACTCCTTGGCCGCCTCCCGGCCCTGGCCGAGGCGCGTCTCTCCGAAGGTGAACCATGCGCCGGTCTTGGTGACGACGTCCATCGCGACGCCGACGTCGAGCAGGCCGCCCTCGCGGCTGATCCCCTCGCCGTACATCACGTCGAACTCGGCCACGCGGAACGGCGGCGCCACCTTGTTCTTCACGACCTTGACGCGGACCCTGCTCCCGATGGACTCCGTCCCGGTCTTGATCGTCTCGATCCGGCGGATCTCCAGGCGGACGCTGGCGTAGAACTTCAACGCGCGCCCGCCCGGCGTGGTCTCCGGGTTGCCGAACATCACGCCGATCTTCTCGCGGAGCTGGTTGGTGAACACGAGCGAGGTGTTCGAGCGGCTGACCGCCCCCGTCAGCTTGCGCAGGGCCTGGCTCATCAGGCGAGCCTGGATCCCGACGAAGCTGTCGCCCATCTCGCCTTCGATCTCGGCACGGGGCACGAGGGCCGCGACCGAATCGACGACGACGACGTCCACCCCGCCCGAGCGGATGAGCGTCTCCGTGATCTCGAGGGCCTGCTCGCCCGTGTCCGGCTGGCTGACGAGCAGCTCGTCCACGTTGACGCCGCACGCGCGGGCGTAGCCGGGGTCGAGCGCGTGCTCGACGTCGATGAAGGCGGCCACGCCGCCGCGGCGCTGGGCCTCGGCGATGATGTGCTGGCAGACGGTGGTCTTCCCCGACGACTCGGGGCCGAAGATCTCCGTGATCCGACCGCGGGGGATGCCGCCGACGCCGAGCGCGAGGTCGAGGGCGATCGACCCGGTGGGGATCGAGTCCACGGCCTGCCGCTCGGCGGAGCCGAGCTTCATGATGGAGCCGCGCCCGAACTGCTTCTCGATCGCGAGGATCGCCGCGTCCACCGCCTTCTGGCGGTCCCCGGCGCTCTTCTGATCCGACCCGCGCTCTCCCGAGATCGTCATCGTCGCCCTTCCCCGTGCTCAGGACGGCGCGGAGCGGGCGTCGTCGCGACGACCGGCCGGCCCGTCAGCTCTCCTCGGACTCCTCCGCCTCCTCGACGACCGGCTTGGGCTTCCGCTGAGGCTTGATCACCTCCACGTTGGCCGGCGGTTCGAGGAAGGACTGGACCTTCTTCGCGGATGCGTCCTTCGGCTTCTTCTTCGCCTCGCGGTGCGGGCGATCCCGGGAACCCATCCTGGCGCCTCCTCATGCGCGTCATGCTGCCTGACCAGCCTTCACGCCGACTTCGCGACGGATGCATGCCGGCCCATCCGGGGGGCACGGTCGCGCAGTCCGGCCACGTCGACGGGGAAGGTCCCGGCCTCGATCGAGCGCCGGATCCTCGCCATGAACTCTAGGGTGAAGGTCAGGTTGTGACAAGTCGCGAGGCGGTACGCGAGCAGCTCCCGCGCCCGGAACAGGTGCGCGACGTACGCGCGGGAGAAGCCGCGGCACAGGAGGCACGGGCAGTCGTCCTGGACCGGCCGCGGGTCGTCCTGCATCTCCGCGTTCTTCATGTTCAGGCGGCCCCCCGGGACCCAGAGCTGGCCGTTCCGCGCCACCCGCGCCGGCAGGACCGAGTCGAAGAGGTCGACGCCGCGGTCCACCGCATCCACGATGTCCAGCGGCGACCCGAGTCCCATGAGGTAGCGCGGCCGTGGGTCGTCCGCGAGCATCGGCACGACGATGTCGAGGACCGCGTTGCGCTCGTCGAGCGTCTCGTCGCCCGCGAGCCCGCCGATGTTCAGGCCGTCGAACGGCATGGCAGCGATCGTCCGCGTTGACACGACCCGCAGCTCCGGGTCCAGCCCGCCCTGGATCACGCCGAAGAGGGCCTGGTCGTCCCGGCGCCGGGCGGCGACGCACCGGCCCGCCCAACGGTGCGTGCGCTCCGTGGCATCGAGCAGCGCAGCCCGGTCCGTGGAGGCCGGCGGGACGGGCTGGTCGAGCGCCACCGCGACATCGGCACCGAGCGCCTCCTGCACGCCGACGGCCGATTCGGGCGTCAGCCGGTGCACGGAGCCGTCGAGGTGGCTGCGGAACGTCACGCCGTCTTCGTCCACCGTCCGGAAGTCTCCGAGCGAGACGACCTGGAAGCCCCCCGAGTCCGTGAGGATCGGCCGGTCCCAGCCCATGAACCGGTGCAGGCCGCCGAGGCGCTCGATCCGCTCGTGGCCGGGTCGCAGGTACAGGTGGTACGTGTTCGCGAGCACGATCGACGCGCCGACCTCGCGCAGGTCGTCCGGGTGGAGCGCCTTGACGGTCGCGTT
>JALOOH010000219.1 GCA_025454515.1 Chloroflexota bacterium | reverse complement strand
GCTCGGCGTGGAGATCCGGTACGGCGTGCGGGCCGGCGCGGATGTGACCGTCGCGTCGCTCCGCGCGGAGGGGTTCGCGGCGGTCCTCGTCGCCGTCGGGGCGCAGCGCCCGAAGCCGCTCGGCCTCGCCGGCGAGAATGCCGCCGGCATCGTGGACGGCGTGACGTTCCTTCGCAGCGTCCGGGAGGGTCGCCCGATCCCGGTGGGGCCACGCGTGGCGGTCGTCGGCGCAGGGGACACGGCGATGGACTGCGCCAGGTCCGCCCTGCGGGTCGGCGCCACCGAGGTCTCGCTCGTGTACCGCCGCACGATCGACCAGATGCCCGCCGATCGCGAGGAGATCCACGCGATCCGCGAGGAGGGCGTCCGGATCGTCGAGCTCGCCCGGCCGGTCGGGCTCCGGGTCGCGGATGGTCGGCTGTCGGCCGTCACGTGCGTGCGCACCGCGTACGGCGGCCCGCGCGACGCCTCCGGCCGCAAGGTGCCGCGCGACGTCCCCGGCAGCGAGCACGACCTCGCGGTGGACACGCTCATCGTGGCGATCGGGCAGGAGGCGGATCTCGGTGTCTTCGGTAGCACCGCGCCCGCCCTGACCCCGGCCGGCTTCGTCGCGTCCGACCCCGAGACGCTCGAGACGTCGATCGCCGGCGTGTACGTCGCGGGCGACGTCGGGAGCCACGGCCCCGCGTCCATCGTCCGGGCGGCGGCCGACGGGAAGCGGGCCGCGGCGGCGATCGCCGGATCGCTCGGGACGGCGGCCCTGGCCGCGGCGACGGACCAGGCCGGGACCGCGGCGACGGTGACGGCCGTCGACGCGCCCACGTCCCTGCCCGGCGACCTGACGCCCGGGGAGCGACGAGCGCTGGTCGCCCGGCGCGCGCACCGCGCGTACCGCGTCCCGGTCCGGACGAGCGCCCTCGACGATCGCGGCGGATTCGCCGAGACCGTCCTCGGCTACACCGAGGACGAGGCTGTGCGCGAGGCGTCGCGCTGCCTCGACTGCGACAGGATGTGCAGCCTCTGCGTGGGCGTCTGCCCGAACGTCGCCCTCATGACGTACGCGTCCGTCCCGCTCCGGGCCGGCCTGCCGGTGCTCGCCCTCCGGGACGGCGCGCCGGTGTGCCTCGGGTCGGTGCCGTTCCGCGTGGACCAAGGGCTCCAGGTGGCCGTGCTCACCGACCTGTGCAACGAGTGCGGGGACTGCGTCACGGCCTGCCCGACGGCGGGGCGGCCGTACGCCGACAAGCCGAGGCTCTACCTCGACCGAACCGACTTCGAAGCGGAGGCCTCGAACGCGTTCATGCTCCTTGGCGACGGCGCCATCGAGGCTCGGTTCGACGGCCGGACCCACCGGCTCGACGTCGTGACCCCGCACACCGGCGGGAGGCTCGAGTACGCCGCGCCGGGCTTCCGGGCGACGCTCGACCGCGACTCGCTGCGTCTCCTCGAGCTGGAGCCGACCGAGGCGGAGGACGGCGACCTTCTCCCGCTGGAGCCGGCCGCGGTGATGGCGACGATCCTCGCGGGCGTCACCGGCTCGCTCCCGCACATCCCGGTAGCGGGTGAGGGCGGGACCCGGGTGGCCGCGCCGGGGCATTGACCTCGGCCTGTCGCACGTGCATGCTCGTGCCCCGGTCGCGTCCCGCCCCTGCCGCGGGCCGCATCGACGAGGGGGAGGCATCGATGCCAGCGTTCCGTCATCGCATCCGCGCGCTCGCCGTGGGGGTCGGCGCGTTCGCGCTCGTCGCCGTGGCGGCGGGCGGCACGTTCGCCGCCAGCAACCCGGCCACGCTGTACGCCTGCTACGACGCATACGGCAACGTCCGGATGGGTGACACGGCGCAGTGCAAGCTCCCCGGAGGCGGGCGCCTCGTCAACTGGAGCACCGCCGGCATTCCCGGCCCGACAGGGCCCACGGGCGCGACGGGCCCCACCGGGCCGACCGGTCCCGCAGGCGCGACCGGCGCAGGCTCCGTCGCGCACATCGTGACCGTGCCAGGTGACGGCCTGCCCCACTACTTCTATACGAGCCCCGCCTTCAATGTCGGGCTGACGTGCGGTGGCAGCTTCGTCCGAGGCGTCGCGGTCAGCGTCCCGGCCGGGGCTGCAGAGCCGGTGCTGCGGATGCGCATGACCTATGACGGCTTCCTGGATTCGTTCGCTAACTCCGCCGGAACGGTGGCCATCGGAGGCAACCTGTTCTTCTCTGCCGGCGAGTGGGTCGACCTGCAACTCGCGAACTCAACGGCCGGCCTGCACGTCACGGCCGCGTGGACCAGTGGTGCCGCGCCGGACACGTGCACGTTCCTGGTGAGCTGGTAGCGTCGGATCGACCAGCGACCACCGGACGCCCGGAGTGCCTCACCGGCCTCCGGGCGTCTTCTCGTGGCCAGGATGCGCACCGCCGACGGCGGTGGTCCGACTACCCGACCCCTTCCGCCTGGTCCAGCAGCATCCGACGGAGCACCCGCCCCGTCGCGTGCCGCCGGTACTCGGCGGTGGACCGGACATCGTCGATCGGGGTGATCCCGGCCGCCATCGCGGCCGCCGCGCGCTCCGCCGTCACCGCGTCCTGCCGGGAGCCCTCGAGGGCCGCCTCCGCGGCGGGTACGCGGATGGGGACCGGCGCCACCGAACCGGCGGCGATCCGGACGTCGCGGAGGACGCCGTCCTCGACCCGCCACGCGACGGCGACGATGGTCTTGCCGATCGCCTGCGCCCGGCGGCCCCCGACCTTGCGGTGGCGGACGACGCGGCCCGGCGGGAGCGGGATCCGCACCGCCACGACGAGCTCGTCGGGCGCGCACGCCGTCCGGCGATAGGCCGGCCAGAAGTCGCCGGCCGCGACACGGCGCTCGCCGCGGGGGCCGCGCACGACGATCGTCGCGTCCGTCGCGAGCAGCACCGGGAGCAGGTCGCCGGCCGGCGACGCGTTCACGATGTTGCCGCCGACCGTACCGCGGTTCTGGATCTGTGCCGCGCCCACCGTCGCAGACATCTCCGCGAGGGCGGGCAGCCGGTCGGCGACGAGCGGCGAGCGGCGCAGGTCCGCGTAGGTAGCGAGCGCGCCGATGACGAGGACATCCCCGCCGTCCGCGCCAGCCTCGAGCGCGATCCCGCGGAGCTCGTCGAGCCCGGACAGGTCAAGCAGGACGGCGCCGTCTCCGGCCGCCACGTGCGCGAGCTGGACCATGAGATCCGTGCCGCCGGCGATGGGCCGGACGCCGCCCGCGGCGAGGGCCTCGACTGCCTCGGTGAGCGTCCGCGGGCGGACCGCAGCCGGGGCGAATCCGGCCCAGCGGGCCGGGGTCCGCGGGGTGGGTGGCGGCCATGCGATCGGGTAGCGATCGTCCGGGTCGGACGTGTCGATACCGCCCGGTATCGCCAGCGCGGCGCGTCGGATCGCCTCGACGATCCGCGTGTACCCGGTGCAGCGACAGAGGTCGCCGGCGATCGCCTCGCGGATCTCGCCGTCGGTCGGCGGCTCGCCTCCGGGCTCAAGGTCGTCAAGGAACGCCCTGCCCGCGACGACCATCCCCGGCGTGCAGATCCCGCACTGGACGCCGCCCGCCTCGAGCATCGCGGACTG
>JALOOH010000059.1 GCA_025454515.1 Chloroflexota bacterium | reverse complement strand
CATGAGCAGCACCGGGACGTGGTTGATCGTGGCCGAGGCCGCCCCGGTCACCATGTTCGTCGCGCCGGGCCCGATCGACGTGAGGCAGGCGAACGCGCCCAGGCGGTTGCGCAGCTTGGCGTAGCCCACCGCGGCGTGGACCATCGCCTGCTCGTTGCGGGTCAGGTAGTAGGGGAAGTCGGCGTCCACCTGCTGGATCGCCTGCGCCACGCCCCCGATGTTCCCGTGCCCGAAGATCCCCCAGAGGCCGGCGAAGAACCGGTGCTCCACCCCGTCGCGCTCGACGTGCTGGCGGGCGATGTACTCGATGATCGCCTGTCCCGTCGTCAGTCGCACCGTCGCCATCTCGGGTCCTCCAGGGTCCCCGCGGATCCCGCGGGGCCGTCTATGCCGATCGAGCCGCCGTGAGAGCCGCGGAGAGCCGGACGGCGACGTCGACGACGTGCGCGGCGGCGTCCGCGATGCGATCCATGGTGAGGCGCACGCTCGGCGCATCGATCCCGATGCAGCCGATCGCCGCCCCGTTCGGCCCGAACACGGGGGCCGAGAGGCAACGCGTGTGGGGGTCGTTCTCCTCGTCGTCGAACGCGTACCCGCGCTCCCGGATCTCCGCGAGATGCGCGAGCAGGGCCGCCCGGTCCGTGATCGTCCGGGATGTCCGGCGCGGCAGCGCCACGGGCACGGCCACGAGGCCGTACGCGAGGAGGCACTTCCCGGCGGACGTGCAGTGGAGCGCGACATGACGCCCGCTGCCGGGGACCACCCGGAGCGGCTGGTCCGTCTCGACATCGTCGATGACGAGGGCCCTGTCGTCGTCGGCGACGGCCGCGTGGGCGCACTCGCCTGTCAGGTCCACGAGCTCCTCGAGGAACGGGCGGGCCGCGCGCCGGAACCGCTGCGTCCCGACCGAGAATTCCGCCTCGCGGCGCATCGCCGGCCCGAGCCGGTACCCACGGCCGCCGTCCGCCGGCGCGGCATACCCACGCGCGACGAGCGTGTGGACGAGCCGCATGGCGGTGGTCTTGTGGACGTCCAGCTCGGCCGCAAGCACGCCGACCTGGACGCCGTGCTGGCGCCGCATCGGGTCTGCGTCGGCCTCGGCGAGCGCGTCAAGGATGCGCAGTCCGCGTTCAAGCGACTGGATCGCGGCCATGATCGAAGCGTATGGCGCACCAGCAATCGCGTCAAGGTGCGCGATACGCAACCGCCGGCGTGCGCTGCGGGATCCGCGTCCGCTACTCGGTGACCTCATCCAGCCGGACCGGCCGGTTCTCGCGCCACGACCGCGTGCACGCGACCGCCAGGCGCAGCGTCTCCAGCGCGTCGTCCGGCCCGGGGAGCGGCGTCCTGCCCGCGACGAGGTCCTCGAAGAAGACCTCGATCTCGCGGCGGTACGCCACGTCGAAGCGGTCGAAGAAGTCGCCGTACAGGTCGTGCTGGAGGTTGACGCCGTGCGTGATCGTGGCGGGCGTCTTGCGGTCCGCGTCGATCGTGACCTTGTTCTTCGCCCCGCACACCTCGGCGCGGATGTCGTACCCCCACGTCGAGTGGCGCGCCGTCTCGACCACGCCCATCGCCCCGTTCCGGAACTTGAGCATGATCGCCGCGGTGTCCCAGTCGTTCGCCTGCGTGAAGCGGTCGTCGTACAGCGTCGTCGCCCACGCGTGGACCTCCTCCACCTCGCCGACGAGGAAGCGGGCGAGGTCGAGGTCGTGGACGGACATGTCCAGGAAGGAGCCGCCCGCATGGAGGAGGAACTCGAGCGGCGGCGGGTTCACGTCGCGGGAGTAGGCGTGGAACTGCTCGATCCGGCCGAGCTCGCCGGCGTCGATGAGCTCCTTGGCGCGGGCGTAGCCGGGGTCGTAGCGCCGCATGAAGCCGACCGCGACCGGCAGCCCGGTCGCGCGCCACAGGTCCACGATCCGTGCGGTGTCGCCGATCTCCTGCGCGATCGGCTTCTCCGTCCAGACCGCCTTGCCGGCATGGAGCGATGCCTCGATGAGCTCCGCGTGGGTGGACGTCGGCGTGACGATGACGACGACCTCCACGTCCGGGTCGGCGATCGCCGCCAGCGGGTCGAGCGAAGCCTTCCGCGCCCTGGCGATCTCGCGGCCCTGCTCCGCCGCCGCCGCGACCGGGTCCGCGACGACCACGACGTCCACGTTGCCGATCCCGGCGAGCGTCCGCATGTGCGTCTGTGCCATGCGGCCCGCGCCGAGCACGGCGACGCCGATCCGCCCGGGATCCCTCAGCTGGAAGGCGCTCATCGACCTCTCTCCCGTCGGCGCGGCCGCGCGGGCCCCTGGCCCGGCGTCGGCCGCGGCCGTGCTACGTGGCCGCACGCGGTGCGGCCGGACTCCAATCCATGAGCCACGCGTGGTCGGGGTCGAGGGTGAAGCGCCACTCCCGGCCCGGGCCCGCCATGACGTTGAGGAACCAGCAGTCGTAGCCCGCGGGGACGCCGACCGGGTGGTAGCCCTCGGGGACGAGGACGAGGTCGCCGTCCATCGGCGTCATCGTCTCGTCGAGGCCACGGTCCGGCGTGTACACGCGGGCGAACGCGAAGCCCTGGGGCATCGCGAACCGGAAGTAGTACAGCTCCTCGAGCCGCGCCTCGCGCGGCGGATCTTCCGTGTCGTGCTTGTGGGGCGGATAGCTCGACCAGTGGCCGCCGGGCGTGTACGCCTCGAAGGCGATGAGCCGTCCGGCATGGTCGCCGCCGGGCGGCAGCAGGTGGTGGATGGTCCGCTCGGTGCTGCCCGAGCCGCGCGTCTCGACGCGGATCGCCTCGGACGCGACGACCGCTGTGCGCCGGACCGGCCCGCCCGGGGCGGCGGCGATCCCGACGAACGCGTCCGTCGTCGCCTCGACGTGCACGTCCAGCCCCGGCTCCACGACGACGACCGGCGCAGGGACCCGGTCGAAGACCGAGGCGCGCGATCCGACGATGCCGAGGTCGCGGTCACCCGCCCGGACCCGTGCGCGGCCCTCGAGCACCAGGACGAGGCGCTCCTGGTCGTCCGCCGCCCGCCGCACCGCCATCCCGGGCGCCAGCCGGTACGCGTGGAACGTCACCCAGTCCCAGCCCGCCGAGACCGGGTCGATGCCCATGACGAGGCCGTCGGCACCTGGGCCGGTCGCATGGCGAAGGAGGGGACGCCCCTGGCTGCTCATCGATGCCGATCCTCGTCGATCGTGTCCGTCCCGCGTTCCCCTCGACAGTCTAGGCCGCCCGCCCGGCCTCAGCGGAGGTTCCGGATCACGGCGTCGCGGTAGGTGGCGGCGCAGGCGCGTGCCTCGGCCTCCCCGTCGCGCATCCGGATGCCGAACGCGGCCAGGTTGGGGTCGCGGATCCCGATGCCGATGCTGATCGAGCGCGCGAGCAGCGCGTCGGTGCGCGGGAGCGCCCCGAGGCCGTAGTCGGGGACCGGGTGGTCGCCGGCCGGCACGTCGAACGGGTAGCCCTTGCCCGTCACGGTGCGGCGCTCGATCAGGTGGTTCATCTTGCTGTAGACGTGCCACCCCGACTGGTCGAGCGTGATGGCGCCCACGTCGGCGGCGACCGCGGTGGCGATCTCCGCGGTCGGGAGGACCGTCACGAGGTGCGTGGCGATCTCGCCGTCCGGGTCGGTCAGGGTGCGGAACCCGATGTCCGGGACCTCCTCGAGCATGTCGCGGACGATCGCCTTGTTCTCGTGGAGGTGCGTCCGGATCCGGTCGATCTTGCGCAGCTGCGCGAGCAGGACGGCGCTGGGCAGCTCGGTCATCCGGAAGTTCATGCCCAGGAACGGACGCGGCGCGTATCTCGACTCCAGCCGGTACGGGGCGTGGCCCTGGTCGTGCATCGCGAAGCAGCGCTCGTACAGCTCGTCGTCGTCGGTGACGATCATCCCGCCGTCCCCGCAGGTGATCGTCTTGTACTCGTTGAAGCTGAACGCGCCGATCGCCCCGATGCTGCCGATGCCCCGGCCCTTGTACGTGGCGCCGAACGCCTGGCAGCAGTCCTCGACGATGGGGATCCCGTGGCGATCCGCGACGGCCTTCAGCTCGTCGAGCCGGGCCGGCGCCCCGAGCATGTGGACGGCGACGATCGCCCGGGTCCGCGGCGTGATCCGCGCCTCGACGTCGGCCGGGTCCAGATCGAAGGTGTCGTCCACCTCGGCGAGGACCGGTGTGGCGCCGGTGTAGACGATCGACGAGATCGACGCGACGAACGTGAAGCCGGGGACGATGACCTCGTCGCCGGCGCCGACGCCCAGCGCGAGGAGCGCGATCCAGAGTGCTGCCGAGCCGCCACCGCTGAGGGCGAGCGCATGGCGCACGCCGGTCATCGCGGCGACCTCCTCCTCGAGACGGTGCGTCTTCGCGAGGAAGCGCGGGTCGTCCGACGGGCCATAGCGGCTGAGGAAGCCGCTGTTCATCACCTCGAGGACCTCGGCGATCTCCTCGGCGCCGACGAGCTCGATCCCAGGTCCGGGCATCGCCTCCTCCTTCCCGCCTGCCGGCGACGTCGCCTGCGCGTCACCCGCCGCTCGCGAGGGCACGCGCGCTGCGCCGGCCGGGGCTTCCGGCGGCTCGCCGACGCGGCGCGGCGCCACTGCGTCGCCCATCCGCCGGCGATGTGCAACCGATTGCACAACGGTAGGGGGACGGGCCGCCGGCGTCAAGACCGCCGCGGCCCGGAGGCGGCGGCGGGCGACGGCGGGCGGCCCCTGGCCCGCGGGCGGCGGGTGGCCGCCCCTGGCGGCTCGCCGGTCGGCCGCCATGCACCTGGCGTTCACCACGTGCACAGCGGCGGGCTCCGTCTTCACCTGGTGACAGCAACGGTGCCCCGTCTTCACCCGGTGCAGATCCGCTGCGAGTCGGGGTCCAGGACCGGCGCCCGGAGGGGTCCGCGCGGAGGCTCCGGGGCCCCGGCGTGTCGATCGTGTTCACCGGGTGAAGAGGATCAGCATGCGGAGAGCGTCGCCATCAACGGCGCCGTCGGTTGCTTTCACCTGGTGAAAGACGGGCCTGGGGCCCGGATCACCGCGCGCCGGGGGGCACGAGGCCGCACGGGGGGCCCGAGGGCCGGGGCTCCCGCACGGGGGGCACGGGGGCGGCCCCCGGGGCACCCGCCGCGCCCGCGGCCGCCCACGCGCTTGGCGACCCGCCGCCGCCCGCCGCCGCGCGGTACGATCGGCGAACCCTCGTCACGCCGCGCGCCACCGCCGCGCCAGCCGGGAGACCTTGAGACGCCGTGACCCTCACCGCACGCCCCGACGCCATCGGCGCCGCGAGCCTCCTTCGGCGCGGCCTGGTCGTTCTCGCCTTCCTCGGGATCGCGGGCGCCTCGGCCGAGCTCGCGTTCACGAAGCACTGGACCACGATCGGCATGGCCGTCGCCTGGGTCGACATCGCCGTGTGCCTCGTCGCCGGCGTGATCCTCGCGATCGCCGCTTTCCCGCGCGCGGTCCGTTCGCGGCGCGCGATCCTCATGGCCCGATGGCTGTCGGTCGTCGGCCTCGTCCTCGCCGTCGTCGGCGTCGTCCTCCACGTCTGGGCCAACCTGCAGGCCGGTCCGGCCGACCCGACGCTCGGCGCGACGTGGGCGACGATCCCGCCGCTCGAGCAGCTCTGGGATGCCGTCACGGGCACGGTCGGGAAGGCGCCGTCGCTCGCGCCCGGCGCGCTCGCGGAGACATCGCTCATCCTCCTCCTCGCGACGGTTCGCCACCCGGCGCTCGACGCGCGCGCCGCCTGACCCACCCGGCCGGCTCGGCGCCGGGCCGCCCGTCGCCCGCCGAGGCCCGCGACCACAGCCGGAGGCACCATGTCCCTCGCCGACTTCCCCCGTCATCCGCTCCTCTTCGGCCCGTCCCCGATCCACCGCCTCGACCGGCTCACCCGCCACCTGGGCGGCGCGACGATCTGGGCGAAGCGCGAGGACTGCAACTCCGGCCTCGCGTTCGGCGGGAACAAGGTCCGGAAGCTCGAATACCTGCTCGCCGACGCGATCGCGCGGGGCGCGGACACGCTCGTGTCGATCGGCGGGGTCCAGTCGAACCACACGCGCCAGGTCGCGGCCGTCGCGGCCCACGCCGGCATGAAGTGCGTGCTGGTGCAGGAGCACTGGGTCGATTGGCCCGACGTCACGTACGACCGCGTCGGGAACATCCTCCTCAGCCGCCTCATGGGCGCGGACGTCCGCCTGCATCCGGCCGGGTTCGGGATCGGCTTCAAGGAGAGCTGGGAGCAGGCGCTCGCGGATGTGGAGGGGGCCGGCGGGAAGCCCTACGCGATCCCGGCCGGCGCGTCCGACCATCCGCTCGGTGGCCACGGTTTCGCCGGCTGGGCGTTCGAGGTCGCCGAGCAGGAGCGGGAGCTCGGGGTCTTCTTCGACACCATCGTCGTGTGCTCGGTGACGGGCTCGACGCAGGCCGGGATGATCGCCGGCTTCGCCGTCCTCGAGGATGCCGGTGGGCCGCGCCGCCGCGTCATCGGGATCGATGGCTCCGCCACGCCGGTCGAGACGCGCGAGCAGGTCGCGCGGATCGCGCGGAGGACCTCGGCGGCGATCGGCCTGGAGCGGGACCTGCGCGAGGACGAGATCGTGCTCGACGACCGCTACCACGCGGGCGTCTACGGGATCCCGGACGGGTCCACGCTCGAGGCGATGCGGCTGGCGGCGCGACTGGAGGGGATGATCACCGACCCGGTGTACGAGGGGAAATCGATGGCCGGCCTCATCGACATGACGAGTGACGGCGGGATCGACCGCGGCTCGAACGTCCTCTACGCCCACCTCGGCGGCCAGCCGGCGATCAACGGGTACGCGTCGCTGTTCGCCTGAGAGGGGGCCGCCCGCGGCCGCGCGGCGACGGTCTCCGACGGCCCTCCGGGCGCGTCACGCAGCGATGTACGCTGGGCGGGCAGGCTGTCATACGCCCGGACGCACGATGACCGACACCGCACCAGCCCCGCTCGGTGGGACGCGGACGACACCGCGTCGCGCGCGCGCCGTCGTCGCGGGCGCCGCCAGCGCGCTCGCCCGCGAGGCCCCGGGGGCGCTCGGTGCGCTCCTGCTCTACCTCACCCTCGCGCTCCTGCTCACCGCCGACGCCTGGCGCGACCCGACCGCGCGGTGGGTCGGCGGCTGCTGCGATCCCCAGCAGTCGATCTGGTTCCTCCAGTGGCTCCCGTTCGCCCTCCGGGAGGGCGTCGATCCGCTGTTCACGACGATGCTCAACGCCCCGGACGGGGTCAACCTCATGTGGAACAGCGCGATGACGCCGCTCGCGGCCCTGGCGGCCGTCCCCACGGCGATCGGCGGCCCGGTCTTCGCGTACGACGCGATGATCGTCCTGGCCCTCGCGTTCGACGGCTGGCTCGCGTGGCTGGTCCTGCGCCGCTACGCCGCGGGGCCCGCCGGGCCGCTGGTCGGCGGCCTCGTGTATGCCTTCTCGCCGTACCTCGTCTCCCACGCCGCGCACCACCTCAACCTCACCGCCGCGTGGGCGCCGCCGGTCTTCCTCCTGCTCCTCGATGAGCTGCTCGTCCGGCGCCGCCGGCCACCCTGGCTGGTCGGGGTCGGCCTCGGCGTCGTCTCCGCGCTCCAGCTGCTCGCGAGCGAGGAGATCCTCGCGACGAGCGTGATCGCCGCAGGCGTCCTCGTCCTCGTCCTGGCCGCCTGCCGGCCCCGCGAGATCGCTGCCGGCGCTCGGCGGCTCGCACCGGCCCTCGCCGTCGCGACGCTCACGTTCCTCCCGCTCGCGGCGCGTCCCCTCTGGATGCAGTTCGCGGGTCCCCAGCGGATCACGGGCGCCGTCCTGTCGCCGGCGGGCTTCTCGACCGACCTGCTCAACCTGGTGCTGCCGACGCCCTACCAGCTGCTCGCCCCGGACGTCGCGACGGACGTCTCGCGGCACTTCAGCGGCCTGTTCCACGAGGCCGGCGCGTACCTGGGCCTGCCGCTGCTGGCGCTGCTCGTCGTGGTCGCCGCACGACGCTGGTCGGACCTCAGGATCCGGGTCCCGTTCCTCGTCGCCGTCGTGATGCTCGTGCTCTCGTTCGGCCCGTACCTCCTGGTCGGCGGGACGTCCACGGCCGTGCCGATGCCCTGGCTGCCGCTCTCCCGGCTCCCGCTCCTCGACAACGTCATCACGGCACGGTTCGCCCTCTACGCATGGCTGGGCGTGGCCGTCATCGTGGCCGTCCTCGTCGACGCGTGGGTCGCGCTGCCGTGGCGGCGGGCGGCCCCGCGGCTGGCGGTCCTCGCGGCGGCGCTCCTGCTGGCCCTGCCGGCGCCGCTGGGGTCATGGAGCGTGCCGCAGCCGGCGTACTTCCGCGACTGGGCGGAGCGTGGGATCGGGACCGACGAGACCATGCTCGTCGCGCCGTACTTCACCAACGGCGCCGGGGCCGCGCCGATGGTCTGGGCGGCGCTCGCAGGTGACGCGGTCCGCATGCCCGAGGCGTATGCGTACGTCCCGCGCGACGACGGCACGTCCGGCTACGGGGCGCCCCCGACCCAGCTCTCCGACATCATGGAGGCGATCCAGGACCGCGGCGTCGTCATCGTCGCCCGTGGCGGCGTGCGCGATCAGGTCGCGCGGGACCTCGTGGCGGCGGATGTCCGCCGCGTGGTCGTGGGGCCGATGGAGCACCAGGGGCAGATGGCCTCGTTCTTCGAGGACCTCCTGGGACGGGCGCCCGAGGAGGTCGGCGGCGTGCTCCTCTGGTCCGACGTGCACCTGCGCGGCGTGGCGCCGCCGCCCGACTGACCTCCACGCCGCGCCGCCGGGAGCGTGCGGGCCGCGCCGCGAGCCCCGGCGACGTGCGCCGCGCCACGAGGCCGGTCGCCGGGTGCCACACTGCGACCCATGCATCTCGACGTCGCCCTGGTGCCCGCCGCCGCGTCGACCGACGACGGATCCGTGCTCGTCGTCGTGGACCAGATCCGGGCGAGCACGGTCATGGTCACGCTCCTCGACCTCGGGGTCCGCGACCTGCTCCTCGCGGGGAGCGTCGCGGCCGCCAGGCGGCTCGCCCGCGAGCACGGCAGCCTCCTGGCCGGCGAGCACCTCGCCCGCAAGCCACGCGGCTTCGACTTCGACAACTCCCCGTCGGAGCTCGTCCGGGCGGACCTTCGCGGCAGGTCGCTCGTGCTGTGCACGACGAACGGCACCGCGGTGCTCCACCGGGTCCGACGGACGCCCCACGTCCTCGTGGGAGGCCTCCGCAACGCGACCGCGTGCGCCCGGGCGGCCCTCGCGATCGCCGACCGGGAGGGCGTAGGGATCCGCGTGGTGTGCGCCGGCCGCAGCCGCCGGTTCGTCCTGGAGGACGCGTACACGGCCGGGGCCATCCTCGCCGCGGTCGTCGCGGAGCTCCGCGCGCGCGGCACCGAGCCGGTCGCGACCGACGCCGCGATCCTCGCCCTCCGTCTCCGGGCCGCGGAGCCCGATCCGGTCGCTGCCATGGCCGCGAGCGACGGGGGCAGCACGCTCCGCCGGATCGGGCAGCCCGAGGACATCGCGTTCTGCGCGGAGACCGACCGGAGCGCGACCGTGCCCGTCCTCGTGCCCGGCCCCCCGATGCGGATGCGGGCGCTCGATGCCTGACCCGGGCACGGCCATCCTGCCCGACATCCCCAACCTGCGCGACGTCGGCGGCGTCCCCACCCGGTCCGGGGGCCGCGTCCGGACGGGCCTGCTCTACCGGTCGGTGGACCTGTCGCGCATCACGGACGCGCAGGCCGCGGCCCTCGCCGCGCTGGGGGTCCGCGTCGTGTACGACCTGCGGACGGACGACGAGCGCGCCATCGCCCCGGACCGGATGCCCCCCGGCGCGGACCTGGTCGTCGCGGACGTCATGGCGGACGACACCGGCGCGTCGCCGGCCGCGTTCGGGCCGATCCTCGCCGATCCGGCGCACGCGGAGCGCGTCCTCGGCGGTGGCCGGAGCGCCCGCTTCTTCCTGGAGCGGTACCCGGCGTTCGTCACGATGCCGAGCGCCCGCACCGCATACCGGCGGCTGTACCACGGCCTGGCGCGACCCGACGGGCGGCCGGGCCTCGTCCACTGCACGACCGGCAAGGACCGGACGGGGTGGGCCGTGGCGGCCCTCCTGCTGGTGCTCGACGTCCCCGAGGAGCCGGTCCTCGAGGACTACCTCGCGAGCGGCCCCGCCGTCGCACCCCTGATGGCGCCGGCCGTCGAGGAGTTCAGGGCGCGCGGCGGCGACCCCGCGCTCCTCGAGCCGCTCGTGGGGGTGGACCCCGCGTACCTCGCGGCGGCCCTCGAGGCGGTCCGGGAGGGGTACGGCTCGGTGCGCGGCTGGTTCGCCGACGGTCTGGGCATCGACGCGGCCGGGATCGACGCGCTGCGGACGGCGTTCGTCGAGGGCGGGTGAGCCGCGGCCGACGGCGTCGCCTCAGTCGATCCGCAGCGAGCGAGTGTCGTCGAGCCGCCGACGCAGGGCGTTGAGGAACCGCGCCGCCATCTCGCCGTCCACGAGGCGATGATCGGACGAGAGCGTGAGCTTCATCATCCACCGGATCGCGAGCGCGTCGCCGATGGCGACCGGCTTGCGCAGCGCGCTCGCGACGGCCAGGATCGCCGCCTCGCCGGGGTTGATGATCGCGCTGAACTCGTCCACCCCGAACATCCCGAGGTTCGAGACGGTGAACGTGGACCCGGTCATCTCGTCCACCGTCAGCCTCCCGTCCCGGGCGGCGGCGCCCAGGCCTGCGGCACGGTCGTGGATCTCGGCGACCGCGAGGCGGTCCGCGTCGCGGATGACGGGAACGACCAGGCCCGCCGGGAGCGCGACCGCGAGCCCGAGATGGACGCGCCGGCGCGGGAAGACGCTCACGCCGTCGGTGCGCGAGTTGACGTCGGGGAACTCGACGAGCGTCTGGGCGGTGGCCGCGAGGACGAAGTCGGTGACGGTCAGGTCGAGGCCGGCGGCCTTGAGCTCCGCTCGATGGGCCATCAGGCGCGTCACGTCGGCGGCGACGGTCACGGTGAAGTGCGGCGTCGTCCTGTAGCTCGCCGTGAGCCGGTCGGCGATCACGCGCCGTATCAGGGACAGCGGGCGCGGCGCCTCCTCGCCGTCCACCGGCGGGACGACGAGTGTGGCGGGAGCGGCGATCCCCGGCGTCGCCGGCGACCCGCCCTGGACAGCGCCTCCGGCCCCGGCCGCGGCGTCGCGCGCGTCGATCGCGGCGCGGACGTCACGCTCGACGATCCTGCCGTCGGGGCCCGTGCCCGCCACGGAACGCGGGTCGATCCCCGCCGCGGCGGCCAGTCGGGTGGCGCGCGGGCTGATGCGGAGGCGCTCACCCGGCGCGGCTGCCACCCCCGCCGCCGCCGCGACCCCCGGCCCCACGGCCGGACCCGTGCCGGCGGGCGGCGGAGGCGCACCTCGGCCGCTCGCCGCGCCGGCGACCGCGGCGACCGCGGCGACCGCGGCATCGGCGGCCCCGGACGGCGCGCCCGCGCCGCCCGCCGCGGCGAGGGCCGCCTCGGCCTCGGCGATCTCGTCGGGAGGGATCTCCTCGCCGGCCGCACCCACCCAGCCGCAGATCGCGTTCACCGGCACCGTCGCGCCCGCCTCCGCGATCCGGCGCAGCAGGACGCCGTCATCGAACGCCTCCACCTCCATCGACGACTTGTCCGTCTCGATCTCGAACAGGACGTCGCCCCGGCGGACCGGGTCCCCCTCGGCCTTGAGCCACGACGTGAGGACGCACTCCTCCGTCATCTGACCGGGCTTCGGCATGCGGATCGCGTGAGCCATCGGGATCGCTCCTCCGGTTCGCCCGGTCGTGGTCAGAGGATGTCGGTGACCGCGCGGACGATGTCGTCCGCGTTCGGCAGGAAGGCCTTCTCCAGACCCTCCGCCTGCGGCGAGATGCCGTTCGCCGCGCCGATGCGCCCGACCGGCCCGTCGAGGTCGTCGAATGCCTCCGCCTGGACGCGCGCGACGATCTCGTTGACGAAGCTGCCGATGAGCACTGCCTGCGCCGCCACGACGCACCGGCCCGTCTTCCGGACGGACGCGAGGACGGTCTCCATGTCGAGCGGAACGAGGCTGCGGAGGTCCACGACCTCGGCCGACACGCCGTGGTCGATCGCGAGCGTCTCGGCCGCGACCAGCGCGTCCTGCACCGCCGGCCCCCACGCCACGATCGTGGCATCCGTCCCCTCGCGCGCCACCCGCGCCCTCCCGATCGGCACGAGGTGCTCGCCCTCGGGGACCGGGCCCTTCACGCCGTACAGCCCCTGGCTCTCGACGAAGACGACCGGGTCGT
>JALOOH010000058.1 GCA_025454515.1 Chloroflexota bacterium | reverse complement strand
GACACGACGAACAGCTCCCGTGGCCGGGCGCTCCGCCCGCGCAGCGTGCTCAGGCTGGGAGCGGGCTGGAACCCGGAGCCACCGTCCTCCGTCTGAGGCGGGGCCCCCGGGGCGCGCTTCCGCCCGTGCACGCGAGCGCGCGCGAGGTGGTCGATCGTTCTCGGCTACCATGTGCCGGTCCGCCCGGCCCACGCGGCCGGGCGCCCGCACGAGCATGAAGGACCGACCCATCCCATGACCTCCCGAGCGAAACCCGTCACGCGCCCGCGCAAGGACCGGCTCGAGGCCGGCGAGCGCCGCAACCTCCTCATGACCATCGGCTTCGGCGCCGCGGTCGGCTTCGCGCTGCTCATGCTCCTCGCCGCCGTCGGGAAGACGTGGTACGACGACCACATGGCCCCGATGCTCTCGGTGAACGGCCAGAGCGTGAGCCGCGACTTCTTCCGGCAGGCGAACGCCGTCGAGCGGTTCCGCCTTGACCAGGAGGAAGCGCAGGTGCGCGCGCTCGTCGCCGCGGGTCGCCTCTCGGCGACGGACGGCGATCAGCAGATCACAGAGATCGGCGCGCGGCGCGAGAACGTGGACGACGCCACGAACACGAAGATCGTGGACGGGCTGGTGCAGACGGACCTCGCGAATGACCAGGGCGTGGACGTGACCCCGGCGGACGTCGACGCGGCCTGGACGATCGAGGCGACGCAGCCGGAGGCGCGCAACGCGTACCTCATCTCGGTCTCGCCCGGCGTCAGCGAGGGCGCGACCGAGTCGACGCAGGCGGAGATCGACGCGGCCCGCGAGAAGGCCCAGGAGATCAAGGCGCAGCTCGACGCCGGGAAGTCCTGGGAGGAGGTCGCGAAGGCCAGCGGCACCGGCGAGTCGGAGGACGGGTCCATCGGCTGGATCACGGCCGGATCGACCGCCGCGGACGCGAACACGATCGCCGCCATCTTCGCGCTCGCGCCCAACGGCTACACGGACGTCGTCGAGACGACCGACGGACGGTTCGACATCGGCCGGATCACGGAGATCGAGGCCGCCAAGGTGGACCCGGACTTCTCGAAGAAGGTCTCCGACGCCGGCGTGGACCAGGGCGTCTACCGCACCCTTCTCGGCTACGAGGTGGTCGAGCAGAAGCTGACCGACTCCATCGTGTCGAGCGTGGTCGACCAGCCGTCCGCGCAGCGGCTCGTGCGCGAGATCAGGCTCAACAGCGCGCAGGGCACGGGCGACCAGGTCCGCTCGCGGCACATCCTCCTGTCGCCCGGCGGGGACCCGTCGAAGGCGGCCGAGATCGCCGAGACGGATCCGGCGTGGACGAAGGCGAAGGACGACGCGGAGCGCATCTACCAGCAGATCAAGTCAGGCGAGGTGGCCTTCGAGGACGCGGCGAAGCAGAGCAGCAACGACACGGGCTCCGGCGCCGAGGGCGGACTCCTGCCCTGGCTCACGCAGGACTCGGTCGTCACCGAGTTCGGCGACGCGATCTTCGCGCCCGGCCTGAAGGAGGGCGATCTCCTCGCGCCGGTCAAGACGCAGTACGGCTGGCACATCATCGAGTACGTCGGCCGCCGCCCGCCGCCCGACCAGCTGATCGAGACGATCCGCGTCGAGGCGCTCGCCCCGGGCGTGGATTTCGGCGAGCTCGCGAAGAAGCACTCGGACGCGGAGGACGCCTCCACCGGCGGTCAGCTCGGCTGGGTCGCCCGGCTCCAGCTGCCCGAGGAGAAGGAGGCGGCGATCTTCGCCGCGCCGGCCGGCGGCGTCTCCGAGGTCCTCGCCGCGCAGGACGGCTACTACATCTTCAAGATCGAGCAGGAGAGCACGCGGCTGCCGGACGCCGATCAGGCGTCGCTCATCCGCGGCGGCGGCTTCGATCGCTGGTACACGCCCCTGCGCGCCGAGGCGAAGATCGAGCAGTTCTCCACGCCGCTCGAGGTCCTCGGGTCGCCGCAGCCCTGAGCCGATGAGGGCGGCGCGCGATGCTTGACGCCCTCATCGCCGAGGCGCGGATCCGCTGGGGCCTGGACCCGGCGGACGGTCTCCAGGTCGCGGCCGTCGAGCGCCTCGCCGGCGTCCCCGTGGATGCCTGGCGCCCGCTCATCGTCGTCTCCGCGGCGGTCCTCCGGTCGCGCGGTGACGTCGCGGTCGAGCCGCTGCCGGGTCGGCACCGCGACGGCGGCTCGGATGCGGCCGGGATCCTGCGGCGGCTGTATCCCGCCGACCACCCCGTCGGGCTCATCGGCCGTGCCGGGTCGACGACCGTCGAGGCGCTCACCGACGGGGACCTCGCGGCCCCCGTCTACCTCGCGCCGCTCCCGCGGGTCGAGGCAGTGGCGGGACCATGGGCGATGCCGTGGATCTCCGACCGGCTCCGGCGCCCCGACGGCTGCCCGTGGGACCGCGAGCAGACGCACCGCTCGCTGCGCAAGCACCTCCTCGAGGAGGCGTACGAGGTCTACGACGCGCTCGACACCGACGTCGCCTCGACGGGTCTCGCGGAGGAGCTCGGCGACCTGCTCCTCCAGGTGGTCCTCCACGCGCAGCTGGCGGCCGAGCAGGGCGTCTTCGACCTCACGGACGTCCAGGCCGCGATCGCGGAGAAGATCGTCCGCCGCCACCCGCACGTCTTCGGCGACGCGGAGGCGCGGACGGCGTCCGACGTCAACCGCCAGTGGGAGCGCATCAAGGCAGGCGAGCGGGCCGCGGCGGCGGAGAAGGCGGCGCTCGCGGCCGTGGCCGCGGGCCGCGACGACCCCGCCGAGGTCGAGGAGCCACGCAGCGCCCTCGACGGGATCAGCAGGTCGATGCCCGCGCTCGCCGCGAGCCAGGAGATGCAGGATCGCGCGGCGAACCTCGGATACGACTGGCCCGCGATCGAGCCGATCGTCGAGAAGCTGCTCGAGGAGCTCGAGGAGCTCCGGGCGGCCGCCACGCCCGCCGAGCGCGCCGACGAGATGGGGGACGTGCTGATGGTCGCGGTGAACCTCGCCCGTCGCCACGGCGTGGAGGCGGAGGGCGCTCTCCGGGCGGCGAACGAGAAGTTCCGCCGCCGCTTCAGCCGCGTGGAGCGCCTGGCGGCCGCGCGGGGCGTGGCGCTGCGAGACCTGTCGTTCGACGAGCTCGACGCTCTGTGGGATGCGGCCAAGGCCGCCGAGGCCGCCGACGCGGCACGGGAGGGATGATGTCGATCGGGAACGCGCCGGTCCGGCGCGGCGACGGACGGCTGCCGGGCGAGCTCCGCCCGGTCACCGTGGAGCTCGGGCTCCAGAAGTGGGCCGAGGGCTCGTGCCTCATCCGGCTCGGCGGCACGCACGTCCTCTGCGCGGCCACCATCGAGGACCGCGTCCCGCCGCACCTGCGCGGCAAGGGGACCGGCTGGGTCACGGCCGAGTACAGCATGCTGCCGCGCGCCACCGCCGACCGGACGCCGCGCGAATCCGCGCAGGGTCGCATCGGAGGCCGGACGCACGAGATCCAGCGCCTCGTCGGGCGGTCGCTCCGCGGCGTCGTGGACCTCTCGAAGCTCGGCGAGCGGACGGTCACGGTCGACTGCGACGTCCTGCAGGCCGACGGGGGGACGCGGACCGCGTCGATCACCGGCGGGTACATCGCCCTGGCGGTCGCGCTCACCCGGTACGGGATGGAGCGGCACCTCCGGGGACACGTCGCGGCGGTGAGCGTGGGGATCGTGGACGGGCGACCCGTCCTCGACCTCGACTACGCGGAGGATTCCCACGCGGACGTGGACTTCAACGTCGTCGGGACGGACGCGGGGACGTACGTCGAGGTGCAGGGGACGGCCGAGGGCGCGCCGTTCGGCCGGGCGGACGTGGACGCGCTGCTCGACCTGGCGGACACGGGCCTCGCCCGGCTGTTCGAGGCGCAGGCACGGGCGATCGCGACCGTCGAGAAGTGACGGTCAGGCGGCCGGGTGCCGCGGTCGGCGCCGCTCCCCGCGTCGACTCGCCCGTCCTGCTCGTCGCCACCGGGTCGGCCCACAAGCTCCGCGAGCTGACGGAGCTCCTCCACCTGGAGCGGGCCCGCCTCCTCTCGCTCGCCGACGCGCCGGCAGCCGCGGCAGCGGGCGAGCCGGTGGAGGACGGCGCGACGTTCGCCGCGAACGCCGCGATCAAGGCACGGTTCTACGCGCGGGCCACCGGCCTTCCCACGCTCGCCGACGACTCGGGAATCGAGGTGGACGCGCTCGACGGCGGGCCCGGCGTCCGCACCCGGCGATACGCCGGCGACGACGCGACGGACGCGCAGAACAACGTGAAGCTGCTCGGGACGCTCGCCGGCCTGCCGCCGGAGGCGCGCGGGGCGCGCTACCGCTGCGTGCTCGCGTACGCCGACCCGCGCCTTGCCGGGTCGCGCGGCGGGATCCCGGTGATCCTCACGCGAGGCACGCTCGAGGGCAGGATCGCCGCGGAGCCCAGCGGCGACGGCGGCTTCGGATACGACCCGATCTTCGAGCCGGAGCCCGGGCCGCCCGGCGGGCGGACGCTCGGCGAGTGGTCAGCGGCCGAGAAGAACGCGGTCTCGCACCGCGCGCGAGCGGCCCGGCGGATGGCGCGCGTCCTGACGACGAAGGGCTTCTGACGGGAGGGGCAGCCCCCCTACTTGCAGACGAGCGGCGTCGGGCGCGGCGCCTTCGCCACGTTCGGGTCGGGCGTCGGGGTCGGGCTCGCGGGCGGCGGCCATCCCACCGGCTCCGTCCCGGTGGCGCTGAACAGGCCGTCCGCGACGGCGCGGATCGCGACGAGGTCGGGGATGAGGACCGAGCCGTACGCGTTCCGGCCGTAGGCGACGAGCGGCGGCTGGACGACCGCCTGCGTCACGTCGCGGGCGTCGATGTCCGTCGCGAGCTCCGCGAGCCGCGGGACGAGCGCCTGCGGGAGGTCGGTCCGGATCGTCTTCTTCAGCGCGTCGAAGAGCGCGGGGACGTCCAGGAGGAGCCCCTTGCGGACGACCTGGTCGCGTGCGGCGACGAGGACCTGCTGCTGCCGGCCCGCGCGGGTGAAGTCGTTCTGGCCGGCTGAGTAGCGGATCCGGGCGTACGCCAGCGCCGTCTGGCCGTCCATGTGGTGGCAGCCGGCATCGATGAAGAAGCCGCGGAAGCCGTACTCCTTGTACCGGTAGTCGGCGAGCGGCTCCTTCACGAAGACCCCGATCCCGCCGATCGCGTCCACGATCCTGATGAAGCCGGGCAGGTCCACCGATGCGTAGTAGTCGATCGGGAGCCCCACGATCCCGCCGATCGCGTCCTTGAGCACGCGGATCGGCTTCCGGCCGGGGAACGCGCCGGGGTTCCGCGTGGCGAACGCGAGGAGCGAGTTGAGCTTCGGCTGGTAGGCGGCGCCGTCCCCGAGGGGCGCGTTCACGGTGTCGCGCGGGATCGACATCATGCTCACGGTCTTCCCGATCGGATCGAGCGAGACGACGATCATCGTGTCTGTCAGCGCCTGGTTCCGGCCGGGGCCCGAGTCGATGCCGAGCAGCAGCACGTTGATGCGGCTCAGCAGCGGCTCCGGGGTCGGCGAGGGCGTCGGCGTCGGCGGGGGAGCAGGCGGGCCGTACGAGCCGAGCGGGGTCCCGGGCGGGGACGAGGTGGGCGTGGGAGCGGGGGTCGCCGTGGGGGCGGCCGTGGCGATGGCCACCTCATCGCCGGGGAGGGTCGCGATCGCGGCGGCATCGCCCGGGAGCGACGGCCCGGGCGTCGCATCGAGGCCGGCGAGCGGATCGGAATCCTGCTCGGTGAAGATCGCGCCGACCGCGTCCGACGCTGCCGCGGCGTACCAGCCGGCCAGCGCGTGCGGGACGGAGACGAAGGCCAGGATCGCGACGAGCGCGACGACGCCGGCCGCGGTCCGAGTGCGCCGAGGGTGCGGCGTATCGGTCGCTCCGGAGGCGACGGCCGGGGATGCGGCGTCCGACGCATCGGACCGGGTCGGGACGGCCGCGGACCGCGGCCGCGCACCCCGCCACGCGTCGATCACCGCGAGGATCCGCCACACGAGGAGCACGATGTCAACGACGAGCAGCGACGTCAGCGCGCCGGGGGCAAGGAGCGAGCCGGCCAGGGCGGGGAGCGACGACGCGCCGACCGCGATCCCGGCCGCAAGCGCGACGACGGCGACGGGAGCGAGGAAGACGGCCGAGGCCACCCAGCGTCGCTCCCACGCCTGACCGGCGCCGGGGAGGAGGGCGGACAGGACCGCCGCGACCAGCGGCGAGCGCCCGGCGCGGTCGGGTGCCGCCGCCGCGGTCGGCGCGGGCGTGGGGCTGGGGGAGGGGTCGGTCTGCTGCGTCACGGCTCGGTGCGGAGTCTACGCGTCCCTGCGTCGGGGCGGCCGCGCTGCCACCGGCGCCCGTGGGACACTGCAGGCGACATGGACGTGCTGACGCTCACCGGGGAGGACGTCGCCCGGCTGCTCGACCCGGATGCGCTCGTGGACGCCCTTGCGGACTCCTTCGCGGCCCTCACCCGCGGCGAGGTGGACGCCCCGCCCCGCAGCCAGGTCGCGACCGACGCCGGGATCCTCCTCTCGATGCCGGCGCACCGCCGCGGCGGCCCCGTCGGCGTGAAGCTCGTCACCGTCTTCGAGGGCAACGGGGCGCTCGGGCTCCCCACGCACATGGCGCTCGTCGCGCTCTTCGACGAGGCGACGGGCGCGCCCATCGCCCTCATGGACGGCGCGTCGATCACCGCTGCCCGGACGGCCGGCGCCTCCGCCCTCTCCTGCCGGCTGGCTGCGCGCGAGGACTGCCGGGTGCTCGCGATCGTCGGGGCCGGCGTGCAGGCCCGCGCCCACCTTGCCGCGATCCCGCGCGTCCGGCCCATCGAGGAGATCCGCGTCGCCTCCCTCTTCCCCGGGGAGACCACGGCGCTCAGCGCGCTCGACCCCCGCGCCCGAGCCGTGCGGTCGATCGAGGAGGCGGTCCGCGGCGCGGACATCGTGGCGCTCTGCACCAGCAGCGGCGTGTCGGTGATCGAGCCGGGGTGGATCGCGACCGGCACGCACGTCACGTCGGTCGGCTACCACCCGCCGACCGGGGAGCTGCCGCCGGCGCTCGCCGCCGCGGGCCGCCTGTTCGTGGAGACCCGGCGCGCCTTCGAGCCGACGCCGGTGGGCTGCGGGGAGCTCGCCGGGCTCGATCCGGCCGCCGGCACGGAGCTCGGCGAGGTCGTGCTGAGGATCCGGCCGGGCCGTACGTCGCCGGACGAGATCACCGTCTACAAGGCGATGGGCCATGCGGTCGAGGACCTCGCGGCGGCGACGCTCGTGCTCGAGCGGGCGAAGGCGGAGGGCGCGGGCGGGACGGTCGTCCTCTGAGGCTCGCCGGGTGGGCGTCGACGGCCGCCGCGACCGTGCGGCGCCCGCTCGTCCCCGGGCATACTCCCGCCATGACCACCAACCAGGAGTCCGACACCCTCGTCCCCGTCGCGGGAGGGCGCGGCCTCCCGATGACCCGCCTGGAGGCCTTCAGCGACGGCGTCTTCGCCATCGCCATCACGCTGCTCGTCCTCGAGATCGCCATCCCGCTCGGCGCCGAGGAGGACCTCCTCGGCGCGCTGGTCGGCCAGTGGCCGTCCTACCTCGCGTATGTCATCAGCTACCTGACGATCGGCTGGGTCTGGATCGGCCACAGCGCGACCACGTCGCATGTCGAACGGGCGGACGGGATCTTCCTGCGCCTCAACCTGCTCCTCCTGATGGGAGTCGCGTTCCTGCCGTTCCCGACGAAGATCATGGCCGAGTACCTCGGGAACTCGGAGCCGGAGCGGGTCGCGGTCGTCTTCTACGGGATCGTGCTTCTCGTCATCGCGCTGCTACTGGACGTGCTCTGGCGCTACGCGGTCCGCTCGCGCGAGCTCCTCCGGAGCGACCTCTCCGACGACGAGCTGGCGGGCCTCACGCGCAAGTCGACCGCGAGCCTCGGCATGTTCCTCGGGTCGATCGTGCTCGGGGTCTTCCTTCCGACCTTCGCGGTGTTCGCCTACCTGATCGCGTCGGCCTACCTGGTCATCCCGTTCCGGACGATCCGCCAGGCGATCGCGCGCCGCGGCGACTGACCGCGGCCGGCGGCGCCCCGGCCGGCGCGGCGATCCTTGGCCCGGTGGCGGCTCGCTCGGGTGTCAGGCCTCGCCCGCGGTCCTCGGGGGCGCGGCCGGGATCTCCTCGCGACGGGGGCCCTTCGGCGGCTGGACCACCGGCGCCGGGTCCCGGCGCTTCCGCATCCGCAGCAGGTCGGAGACCAGCTCCCGCTTCATCAGCTGGATCGCCTTCGCCGGGTCCACGCCCTTCGGGCACACCTGCGAGCACTCGCCGGCGAAGTGGCAGCGCCACGGCCCGCTCCCGCCCGAGAGGACCTCCTTCCGCTCGGCGAACCCGCCGTCGCGCGAGTCCGTGTTGTACCGCTGGGCCTGCCCGAGCGGCATCGGTCCCGCGTACTGCGGATCCGTCGCCACGGTGGGGCACGCCGCCATGCAGCATCCGCACTTGATGCAGTAGCTGAACTGGAGGTAGTGCTCCAGCTCGTGCGGCGACTGCCAGTACTCGAGGGTGGGGTCGTCCTGCTCCGCGACGTCATCCCGGATCAGGTAGGGCATCAGCTCGCGGTGCGTCTCGAACATCGGCCGGAGATCCGGCACCAGGTCCTTGATGATCGCGAAGTTCGGGAGCGGGGCCACGGCGACGACATCGGTCCCGAGCTCCGAGATCTGCGTGTTGCAGGCGAGCCTGGGGCGTCCGTTGATGAGCATCCCGCAGGAGCCGCAGATCCCCATCCGGCACGACGACCGCCACGCGAGGCTGGGGGCGGAGAGCTCCTTCAACTTCCAGAGTCCGTCGAGGACGGTCATCCCCGGGGTGAGGGGGATCGCATGCGACTCCCAGTGCGGCGCCCTGTCCACGCCGGGCTCGAACCGCCGGACGTGGAACGTGACCTGCTTCACGGCTGCGTCGGTCACGTCAGCCTCCCATCGACGCTGCGCCGGGCGCGGCGAGCGCCGCCCATGTCCCGAAGACGAACAGGGCCACGCCGACGAGCGACAGCCCCACGTTGATGATGGTGCGGAGGGTCCGGCCGGGGCTCAGCTCCATGAGGATGTTGCGGAACCCGTAGAAGCCGTGGAAGAGTGCCGCCCCGAGGAGCAGCACGTACGTGACCGTGAAGAAGATGCTGCCCGCACGCGCCGCGACGTTCTCCCACGCGATGGGCTCGTCGCTCCCCACGCCCACCAGCCCGAGCGTGGCGTTGAGATGCATGATCGTCATGTGGAGGCCGAGCAGGACGAGGATCACCAGGCCCGCGCCGATGTGCCACGTCCAGAGGGTCCTGTCGCGCATCGTCCGAACCCTCCCTACTTCCAGATGAAGAAGTCGAGGCCGCCCCAGACGGCGACCACGAACGCGATCATCAGCACCGCCTTCGCGAGGCGCTGCGTCCGGCCGACGGAGGTCTCGTACGGGTAGACCGGCTCGATGGGGACGCCCACCGCGAACCCGAGCTCGATCGCACCGAGCCGGATCCCGTTCAGCGCGTGGAAGACGAACGCCGCGAACACGAGGTACTCGCCGAAGGCGAACAGCGGGCCCGAGACGATCTCCATCGCCTGCTCCCAGCTCTCCGGCCCGATCGCCCGTGTGGACGTCACGAAGATGTGCATGACGAAGTACGCGAGCAGGCCCAGGCCGGTGAGCCGGTGGAGCGTGTACATGTAGCGGGCGAAGCCCCAGCGTCCGCCGGCGACCCAGCCCTTGATCCCCAGGCGGTTGGGGTGCGCGCGGGATGCCATCGGTCTCCTCCCGGGGTCAGTACTTGCGCTCGACCGGCTTCCACATGTCGATGGTCACCGGCTTGTGGTCGAACCGGGGGCCGTCGGGCGCGTGGAAGGCGAGCGTGTGCCGCAGCCATGTCTCGTCGTCGCGGGTCGGGAAGTCGCGACGGGCGTGGGCGCCGCGCGACTCCTCCCGGGCCAGCGCGCCGGCGACGGTCACCTCGGCGAGGTCCACGAGGTTCTCCAGCTCCAGCGCGTGGATGAGGTTCGAGTTGTACACGCGGCTCTTGTCCGCGACCGGCGCCTGCGCCATCCGCGCGCGGATGGCGGCGATCCGCGCGAGCGCGTCGGCGAGGTCCGTCCCGTTGCGGAAGACGCCCACGTCGTCGTCCATCGTCGTGCGCAGCTCGCGGCGGAGCTCGTACAGGTTCTCGGAGCCCTCGCGGGCGAGGACGGCCCGGACATGGTCCTCGGCCGCCGTGACGCCCTCGGCGGGGAGCGGGGCTGCCGCGGCCATCCCCGCGAGCTCGCCGGCGATCTCACCGCCGGCGATGCCGCCCCACACGAGGCACTCGGCGGTGGAGTTGGAGCCGAGGCGGTTGGCGCCGTGGAGCGAGACGCACGCGGCCTCGCCGGCGGCCCACACGTTGGGGATCCGCGTCCGACCCGTGATGTCCGTCTCGATCCCGCCCATCGAGTAGTGCGCCACCGGCCGGATCGGGATCGGCTTCTCGATCGGGTCGATGCCGAGGAACTTGATCGTCACCTCGCGGATGAGCGGCAGGCGGCTGTTGATCCGCTCCGCGCCCAGGTGGGTGAGGTCCAGCTCGAGGTAGTCGCCCCACTCGGGGGTGTTGAAGCCGCGTCCGGCGAGGATCTCCTCCGTCTCGGCGCGCGAGACCATGTCGCGCGGCGCCAGCTCCATGAGCTTGGGCGCGTAGTCCGCCATGAACCGCTCGCCGCGGTTGCTCTTGAGGTAGCCGCCCTCGCCGCGGCAGCCCTCGGTCATGAGGATGCCGCTGGGGACGAGGCCCGTGGGGTGGAACTGGAGGAACTCCATGTCCTCGAGGGGCAGTCCCGCGCGGTAGGCCATCGCCATCCCGTCGCCGGTGACCGTCTGCGAGTACGTCGTGAACCCGTAGAGACAGCCGCCGCCACCCGACGCGATGAGGAGCGCCTTGCCGCGGATCGCCACCGTGTCGCCCGTGCCCGTGTCCAGGCCGAGCAGGGCGGAGAAGACGCCGTCCTTCACGAGGATGTCGGTGACGAACAGCTCGTCGTACCGCGTGAAGGTGCGGTAGCGCTGGAGCTGGTCGTACAGCGTCTGCATCTCGAAGAAGCCGGTCTTGTCGGCCGCCAGCGTGGCCCGCGGGTAGCTGTGCCCGCCGAACGGCCGCTGGGCGATGTACCCGGCGTCGTCGCGCGTCCAGGGGATCCCCCAGTGGTCGAGCTGGCGGATCTCCTTCGGGATCGTCTCCACGAAGGTCCGCACGACGTCCTGGTCGGCGAGGAAGTCGGAGCCCTTCACCGTGTCCCAGGCGTGGAGCTCCTGCGAGTCGCCGAGGTCCTCGCGGAGGACGGCCGCCGTGCCCCCTTCGGCACAGACGGAGTGGGCACGCATGAGCTGGACCTTGCTCACGATGCCGATGTCCACCTTCCCGCCCAGGCGGCGGGAGATCTCGACCGCGGCACGCAGCCCGGCGAGCCCTGCGCCCAGGATCACGACGTCGTGCTGCAGCTCACGGTCCATCGGGGAACCTCATGCGGGGACCACGGGGGGTCGGTCCTCCCCGGCGATGGTGCCGGACGACGGCGGGCGGGTGATGGTGCCGAATGCCTCTCGTGGTGGCGCCGGAAGTCATGTCCAGCGGAGCGTGGGGCGATCGAGGCGTACCGACGCGGGCATGCACCTGTCGGGGGACGCGCACCCCCGCGGGTCAGGAAAGGCCGCCGGCCCTGATGAACGACTCGGGGGGCGTGAAGCCCCGCCAGGCATCGATCGCCTGCGCCGCGGCGAGGATGCTCATCACCTCCTCGAGTCGCGGCCCGATCATCTCGGGGTACAGCCGGGAGAGGACGAAACGAGCCCGATCGAGGTCGGTCAAGCGTCCTTCGCGCTCCTCGCGCTCGCGGACGGCCGCCCACGCGAGGTCGAACGCGCGGTCCCGCAGCTCCGCGGCCAGCGCGAGACGCTCGTCGACCGTCCATGCACGACGGGCCTCCTCGAGCTCCGCGGCTCCCGGGTCAGGCCACATCGGCGCGCACCCGATGGAGGAGGTCCGTGACGCCGAGCGCAGCTGCGTGGCGGTCGAGGTAGGCGCCATCCAGGTCCGGGTTCGCCCGCACGAGCTTCGTGCAGTCGCGCAGCTGGAGCTCGCTCGCCCCCTCGGACCATTCGAGCTTCGCGAGCAGGAGATCCTCCGGCGACGACAGCCACACGGGGCCGTACGCCGGGTGGACGAATCGGCGCCGCCGGTCGAGCGCCGCGCGCGCCCAGGGGCTGTCGTCTCGCAGAACGACATCGATCTTTCCCCAGCCAGCCTGTGACACG
>JALOOH010000218.1 GCA_025454515.1 Chloroflexota bacterium | reverse complement strand
TAGTGGTTGTTCTGGATGAGGTAGATGATCGGCAGGCCGTGGGCGCGGTCGCCGGCAAGGTGGTTGGTCCACTGGTCCTGGGCCGCCCAGTTGAGCGACTCGAGGACGACCCCGTTGGCGTAGGCCCCATCGCCGGCGAAGCAGCAGACGACGCGGTCGGCCTGCTCGTAGCGGATGGCCATCGCCGCGCCCGTCGCGATCGGCACGCTGCCGCCCACGATCGCGTTGGCGCCCAGGTTGCCGGTCGAGAAGTCGCCGATGTGCATCCCGCCGCCACGCCCGTGGCTGTAGCCCTCCTCCTTGCCGAAGAGCTCGGCGATGACCCGGAAGACGTGCTCCTCGAGGGCGGCTTCCAGGAGCTCCTCGCGTGTCTCGGCGGGGGAGCCCGGGACGCGGTGGTGAAGCTGCTCGATCGTCATCCGGCGGATCGCGGCGAAACCCTTGGCGATGGCGTCGCCGTGGCCGCGATGGGAGCTCGTGACGTTGTCGTCGGGCCGCAGCGCGGACGAAGCGCCGACGGCCGTCCCCTCCTGCCCGATCGAGACGTGGGTGGGGCCGCGGTAGTCGTAGCCGGGGAGCGGGTCGTAGCCGCCTGATCGAAGGCGGACGATCATCTCCTCCAGCTCGCGGATCGCGAGCATGTCGTCGAGAAGCTCGAGCGCTCCGGCGCCGTCGATCCCGCCCGCGGCGACCTCGGTCGCCAGGTCGCCTGAGTAGGCGAACCCGGTGATGGTCCCGCACGATTCCTCGAAGGGCACGAAGTCGGGTCGGGCGTCGCTGCGGTAGGTGGGTTCCGCGACCATGGTGGTCCTCCGAACGATCAGGGGTGGCGCCGGGGCCGGCGACAAGAGCAGGAAGTCACGCGGTGATCACTCGGATCCCGCGGCGCGTGAGAGAGCGCACGAGGCGCTCGTCGATGCCCGCGTCCGTCACGATCGTGTGGACGCGGTCGAGGGTGCCCGCGCTGACGAACGAGCGGGTTCCCATCTTGGTGCTGTCGGCGAGGAGGACGACCTCGCGCGCTCGCCGCATGACGAGCTCCTTGGTGTACGCCTCCGACGGGTCGGTCGTCGTGAGACCATCCTCGAGCGAGAGGGCGAAGGTCCCCATCAACGCCCGGTCCACGCGGAGCTCGTCGAGGAGGAGACGGGTGAGCGGCCCGACGAGCGCCCGGCTGGTGGCCCGCAGCTCGCCGCCGATCACGATCAGGCGCGGGCCACGGCCCGCCAGCTCGGTCGCGGCCGGGAGGGAGTTCGTGACGACGGTCAGCCGCGTCCAGCCGTGCAGCAGGCGGGCGACCGCGAGCACCGTGCTGCCGCTGTCGAGGTAGACCGTCTCGTCCTGCTCGAGCAGCTCGACCGTCCGCTCGGCGATCCGGACCTTCTCGGCGGCCGCCGCCCCGGCCTTCGCGTCGAACTGCGGCTCGTCGAGGCGCTCGTCCACCGCCACGGCGCCGCCGTGCACGCGCCGCAAGCGCCCCGTCGCCGCGAGGGCGTCGAGGTCGCGGCGCACGGTCGCCTGGGACACGCCCAGCGCGGCGCACAGCTCCTCGAGGCGCACCGCACGCCGGGAATCGACGATCAACCCGAGGCGCTGGCGGCGCCGCGCCGCGAGGTCGTGTGACGGGGCTGGCTCGTCTTGATCGTGCAGGACATTCCACATATCGCGCACACTCTATCACGATCTTGCAAGACCGTGCGCGCGAGCACTACAATCGCGCCCATGGCCGAGATCGGCGTCGCCGCGCTTGCCCGGGCGTACTTCCTCGACGAGCGCAACCAGTTCGGATGCGCCGAGGCGACCTTCATCGTGCTCAAGGGCGCCTACGGGCTGGACGACCCCATGGACGCGGGCGCGGCGATGGCGCTCAACGGGGGTATCGCGTACAGCGGCGGTGCCTGCGGTGCGATCACCGGGGCGGCCCTTGCCGTCGGGATGCTGGCCGAGCGGCGCATCGACGATCATCAAGAGGCGAAGCGCGTGGCCCGCGATCTCGTGGCCGGCCTGATGGACGACTTCCGGGCCGAGCACGGCGCCCTCGACTGTCGCGACCTCACGGGCTTCGACCTGCGGGCTCCCGGCCAGCACGACGCGTTCCTGGCCGCGGGCGTGTGGCGCGAGCGGTGCATGCGCCAGATCGAGTTCGCGGTGACGCGGATGGCACCCCTTGCCGACGAGGAGGCCTGGGCGGCGGCCGTGCGGAAGCTGGACGGGGCCGCCTCCTGACCGCGCCGCGGCCGAGGTCGCGGAGCGTGTCCGGGGCACTATGTCGCGCTAGACTTACGGGTGTTCGACCGCAGGGGAGCCCAGGTGTCCGACCAGAGCGCCGTCTCGCGCAGCGTCCTTGCAGAGCAGGTCAAGGACCGGCTTCTTCAGGACATCCTCGCCGGCCGGTATGCGCCCCATTCGCGGATCGTCGAGACGCGTGTCGCCAAGGAGCTCGGGACCAGCCAGGCCCCGGTGCGCGAGGCCCTGCGCGGGCTCGAGGCGCTCGGCGTCGTGGAGATCATGCCGTTCCGCGGAGCACGGGTGCGCCGGCCCAGCGCCTCGGAGCTGCTCGAGGCGTACGTCGTTCGCTCGGAGCTTGAAGCGCTGGGGGCGCAGCTCGGCGTGCCCCGCATGTCGGATGACGACCTGGCCGAGCTCGAGGCGCTTGGCGAGGCGATGCAGAAGGCCGCCGCCGTCGGCGACCGCCACGAGGTGGCCGTCGCCGACGCGAGCTTCCATGCTCGGCTGCTCGCCATGGCGGGCAACGCGACCCTCGAGCGGGTCTGGCGGTCGCTCGAGCCGTTCTCGCGCACGTACATCACCCTCGTCGCGCCGGGGGCCGACGCGCACTGGACGGCCGATCTGCACCCGGCCATCCTGCGCGCCCTCCGCACGCGCGATCCCGAGCAGGTCGTGGCCGCCCTCCGCCGGCACTTCGACGAGGCGAGCGCCCACCTGGCGGATGGGTGGGACGACGAGCGGGCTACTCCGGCGCCTGCGGCGCGCGGAGTGGCACAGACGCCCCACTGAGGACCTGTCAGGCCCGCCGCAGCCACGTGAGAGACGGGGTCAGGCGACCTTGACGTCGGGGTTCGGCAGGGTCACGTCCCGGATCGCGCCCATGAGGTCGTGGTACGACATGATGAACGCCCGCAGGGTCCGGCTGCTGGCCCCGTAAGCCTCGAACTCGTCGGGGGTCATCCCGTCCGGCTCATACGCGCGCCGGAAGTCCGGGATGCGCTCGTAGAGGTCGTCGATCAGCGCCGGGTCCACCGGGATGTCCATGCGCGGCGCCGGCGTGATGCCGCTCTTGTTGAAGCGGACCTGCCAGGGGTAGGGGAGCGTCATGCTGACGTCGCCGCCCACCAGCTCGGTCCAGTGGAGTCGGTGCCGATACGCGGCCGCGAGCATGCGCGACCGGTAGCCGCGCTCCCCGAAGATGGCGTAGGTTCGCTTGAAGGCCGCGATGCCGGCCCAGTTCGGGGCGTCCGGGTGGACTGACAGGTCGTCCCGCCCGGCCGATCATGATCGTCACGATCGGCGTCATCGAGGCGATGTCCGCGCCCGACGCCGCGCGACGGTCGAGGCCCCGTTCGACGGCCGCCCCGGCCGCCAGGGCCTGGGGCACCGTGAAGCTCACGGTGGCGTTGATGTTGACGCCCCGGAAGGTCGCTTCTTCCATGGCGACGATTCCCGCCGCGGTGGCCGGGAACTTGACCTGGATGTTCGGGGCCAGGGTGGCGAAATGGACCGCCTGCTCCACCATCCTCGCCGGATCCCGGTGGTTCGCGGGGTTCGTCTGGACCGAGAGCCGGCCGTTCCGGCCGCCCGCGTGGTCGAAGACCGGCTGCAGGACGGCTGCGCCCCGGGTGGCCATCTCGTCGACGATCGCCCAGGTCAGCTCCACCTCGCTCCACGCCGGGTTCGCGGCGGCGAGCTCCCGCACGCGCGGAACCCAGTGGGCCTTGTCCTTCCTCATCACGTCGAGCACGATGCTGGGATTGGAGGTAGCGCCGGTCGCCCCGCGCTCGACGGCGTAGCTGAGCTCATCGGGGGCGCAGGAATCGTTCCAGTACTGGGTCGGCGTCTCGCGGGTCATGCGCAGGAGCGGGCTGTCGGGCGCGGTTGTCGTCATGGGGGTCACCTCAGCGAGTGGCATGCGACCGG
>JALOOH010000057.1 GCA_025454515.1 Chloroflexota bacterium | reverse complement strand
GCGGTGACGACGATCCTGGACCTCGAGGGGCTGGCCTGCTCCACGGGCTCCGCCTGTGCGACCGGCTCGACCGAGGTGAGCCACGTCCTCACGGCGATGGGCCACCCGGAGGATGAGGCGCGCGGCGCGGTCCGTCTCTCCCTCGGGCGTGCGACGACCGATGCGGAGGTCGATCGCGCCGCGACGCTGGTCCCGGCCGCGGTCCGACGCGCGCGCGACGCCACGGCCGAGGCGGACGCCGGGCGGTGAGCCGGGTCCTCGTCGCGATGTCCGGGGGCGTGGACTCGTCCGTGGCGGCCGCGCTGCTCCGCGAAGCCGGCGAGGACGTCGTCGGCGTCTGGATGCGGCTCCACGCGCTGGCGGACGCGCGGTCCGACGAGCGGCCCGCCTGCTGCTCGCTCGACGCCGCGGACGACGCGCGGCGCGTCGCCGGGCAGCTGCGGATCCCGTTCTACGTCCTGGACCTCGAGCGGGAGTTCGACGCTGGGGTGATCGCGCCGTTCGTCGCGGCATACCTCGGCGGCGAGACGCCGAGCCCCTGCATCGACTGCAACACGTCCGTGAAGTTCGGCGCGCTGCTCGGTCGCGCGCGGCGGGTGTACGGCGCGGACGCGGTGGCCACCGGCCATTACGCACGGGTGGAGAGGGCCGCGTCCGACGGCTACCTGCTCCGGCGGGGCGTGGACGCGGACAAGGACCAGAGCTACTTCCTCTACGGGCTGCGGCAGGACCAGCTCGCGCGCACGCGCTTCCCGCTCGGCGGCATGACCAAGGCCGAGGTGCGGGCCTTCGCCGCGGCGCGCGGCCTCGCGACGGCCCGGACGCCCGAGAGCCAGGAGCTGTGCTTCGCACCCGGCGGCGACTACCGGGCCGCGCTCCGGGCCCGCGCCGGCGCCGCCGCGTCGCGGCCGGGGGCGATCGCAGACCGCGACGGCCGCGTGGTGGGAGCGCACGAGGGCATCGCGGGCGTCACCGTCGGGCAGCGTGGCGGGCTCGGCGTGGCGCTCGGGGAGCCGCGCTACGTGAGCCGCATCGACCCCGCGACGGGCACGATCGTGCTCGGTCGCCGGGAAGACCTCGAGACGCGCTCGATCGCGCTCGCCGACGCCGCCTGGACCGGTGGCGCGCCGCCGGCCGACGGCGCGCGGGTGCTCGCCCAGGTGCGCCATCGCGCGCGGCCCGTCGTGGCCACCGTGCGGCGCGCCGGCGGGGCCGGGACGGCGGGATCGCGCGACCTCTGGGCCGTGGAGACGGACGAGCCGGTGTGGGCGGCGGCGCCGGGGCAGGCGTGCGTCCTCTACGCGGGCGACACCGTCCTCGGCGGCGGCCGGATCGCGCGGTCCTGAGACGCCGTGCCGCCGATCGCGCCCGCCCTGGTCCTCGCCGTCCTCGTGGGCGTCTTCGTCGCCTCGCTGTACGTCCTCGTCCGCGGCCGCACGCTCTCCCGCCTGCCGTTCGTCGTCGGGGGATCCGTGCTGGGCGCATGGGCGGGAGACGCGGCCGGCGGGCTCGTCGGCATCACGCTGCTGTCGATCGGCGACTTCCGCCTGCCGGCGGCCGTGATCGGGGCGGCGGTCGGCATCGCGATCGTCGAGCTGCTGTCGGTCCTCGTCGCGCCGAAGCCCGAGGGGCCGACCGCCCCGTGAGCCGACGCCGCGACGCGGGGTGCCGCCATGGCGGATGCCGTGGCCGGTCGCGACGACCGCCGGGCCGCGACCGCACGGCCGTTCGGTAACATGGTCGGGATGCAACCCTTCACGCCCGATCCCCGGATCAGCCCCCTTGCCAGCGCCGAGATCCGCCGCCGTTTCGTGGACTTCTTCGCGGCGCGCGGCCATGAGATCGTCCCGAGCGCGTCGCTCGTCCCCGCGGGCGACCAGACCCTCCTGTTCGTCAACTCGGGGATGGTCCCCTTCAAGGACGCCCTGACCGGCGTGGAGCAGCGCTCCTACACCCGCGCGGTGAACTACCAGCGCTGCCTCCGCGTCGCGGGCAAGCACAACGACTTCGAGGAGGTCGGGCGGTCGCCCTCGCACCACACCCTCTTCGAGATGCTCGGGAACTGGAGCTTCGGCGACTACTTCAAGCGCGAGGCGATCCACTGGGCGTGGGAGTTCCTCACCGTCGACCTCGGGATCCCCGGCGACCGTCTCGCCGCGACGACGTACGCGACGGACGAGGTCGCCTGGAACGTGTGGCGGGACGAGATCGGCCTCCCGGAGAGCCGGATGGCGCGCTGGGGGGACTTCCCCAACGGCGACGAGAAGAACTGGTGGCGGATGGCCGACATCGGGCCGTGCGGACCCTGCTCCGAGCTCCATTACGACCGGGGCGAGGAGTTCAGCGAGGGCCCGCACTGCGTGCCGGACCACTCGGAGCAGTGCCCGCGCTGGCTCGAGGTCTGGAACCTCGTCTTCATGGAGTTCGAGCTGCACCCGGACCGCTCGCTCACGCCGCTGCCGGCGCCGGGGGTGGACACCGGCATGGGCCTCGAGCGGATCGCCAGCGTCCTCCAGCAGGTGCGGACCAACTACGACACCGACCTCTTCGCGCCGGTCCACGTGACGATGCGCCGGATCCTGGGCCACGATCCCGAGCGCTTCGAGTCCGAGCGGTTCAGCTACCAGGTCATCGCCGATCACTCGCGTGCGATCACCTTCCTGGTCGCCGACGGCGTCCTGCCCTCCAACGAGGGCCGCGGCTACGTCCTGCGGCGGATCCTCCGTCGCGCGGTGCGTCACGGCCGCCTCCTCGGGCGCCACGAGCCGTTCCTCGGGGAGACCGCCGAGACGGTCATCGACGTCATGGCCCCGGCGTACCCGTACCTCGTCGAGCAGCGCGGCCGCATCATCGAGGTGATCCGCCGTGAGGAGGCGCAGTTCGCGCGCACGCTCGACGCGGGCACGGACCTGCTCGAGGAGGCGCTGATCCCGCTCACGAGCGCGGACCGGATCGTCGGCCGTCGGGTGGAGGACCTCCCGGCGGACGCGCCGGTCCTCCCCGGGGCTGTGGCGTTCCGGCTCCACGACACGTTCGGCTTCCCCGTGGACCTCACGATCGAGCTCGCCGCCGAGTACGGGGTCGCCGTGGACCGTGCCGGCTACGACGTGGCGCTCGCGGAGCAGCGGGCCCGCTCGCGGACCGGGAAGAAGGCGGAGCTCGCGCGGCACGCGGAGCTGACCGCGCTGTACGAGTCGGTCCTCCGCCGGGCCGGTGAGACGACATTCCTCGGCTACGAGACGACCGAGGCGCCCGGACGCGTCGTCGCGATCCTTCGTGACGGCATCGCGATGGACGAGCTCTCCGGGGTGGGGGAGGCCGAGGTGATCCTGGACCGCACGCCCTTCTACGGCGAGGGCGGGGGCCAGGTCGGCGACCGGGGCGTCCTCCGCGAGGAGGGCGGCGGCTCGGCGCTCTTCGACGTCGAGGACACGCAGAAGCCCGTCGCGGGGCTCTTCGTCCACCGCGGCCGCCTCCACGGTCGCCTCCGCGTGGGGGAGACGGTGGATGCCGTGGTGGACGCGGACCGAAGGGCCAGCACGATGCGCAACCACACCGGGACGCACGTCCTGCACCGGGCGCTGCGGAACGTCGTGGGGCCGCACGCGAAGCAGGCGGGGTCGCTCGTCGCGCCGGAGTACCTGCGGTTCGACTTCCCTCTCGACCGGCCGGTGACCGACGACGAGAAGCGCGCGATCGAGGCCGAGGTGCGACGGATCATCCGGGAGGACCGCCCGCTCGCCGTCGCGCACATGGGGATGGCGGACGCGATCGCCGCGGGCGCGGACGCCTTCTTCGACGAGAAGTACGGGGAGACGGTCCGCACGGTCCGCGTGCAGGACTACAGCTTCGAGCTGTGCGGCGGCACGCACTGCCGGGCCACGGGACAGATCGGCGGCTTCTTCATCACGGGTGAGCGGAGCATCGGCGCCGGGATGCGGAGGATCGAGGCGGTCACGGGCGAGGGGGCGGACGCGTACGTCGCCGCGCGCCTCGCGGCGCTCGAGCGCGTCGCCGGGGTGGTGGGAGCGGCCAGCCTCGACGCCGTCGCCGACCGCGCCGCCGCGCTGGCGGAGGAGCTGCGCGAGACGAAGCGCCGGCTCCGCGCGGGCGGCGCCGCGGCGCTCCCGCGGCCGTCCGACCTCGTCGCCGGCGCGGAGGACGTCGCGCCCGGCGTCCGCCTCGTCGCGTACGCCGGACCGTTCGAGTCCGTTGACGCGATGAAGGGGTTCAGCAAGGACCTCCGCGCCTCGCTCGGCTCGGGTGTCATCGCGCTCGGCCTCGACGCCGAGGAGCCGGCCGTCTGGGTCACCGTGAGCGACGACCTCGTCGCCGCCGGCGTCTCCGCGGGGTCGCTCGTCCGGACGATGGTCGGGCACATCGACGGGAAGGGCGGAGGACGGGCGGAGATGGCGCAGGGGACGGGCACCCGCCGTGACGGGCTCGCCGAGGCGCTCGCCGCCGCCGCCGCGGAGCTGCGCGCACGGGACGGAGCCCCCGGCTGATGGCGTTCCTCCGCCGGCTCTGGCAGCGGGACGGAGGCGACGTGCCGACCGCGTGCACCGCGCTCGACGTCGGGACGGAGTTCGCGAAGGCGCTCGTCTTCGAGATCGGCCCGGACGGCCACGGGACCGTGCGCGGGGTGGGGCGCAAGCGCCAGGGGCTCGCCCACATGCAGTCCGGCACGGTGACGGACATCGCCGCGGTGGTGGACAACTGCGCGGTCGCCCTCCAGGAGGCGGAGGAGATGGCCGGCTTCCGGCCCACCTCCGTGGTCATCGGCATCGCCGGAGAACTCGTGAAGGGCTTCACCGTGTCGCACGAGATCGAGCGGAAGAAGCCGGACCAGCCGATCGTCGAGCAGGAGCTCCACCGGCTCATCGACGAGGTCCAGCACGCGGCGATCCGCGAGGCGGAGCGCGCGATCACGTGGGAGACGGGCCTGCCGAACGTGGACATCCGGCTCGTCCACGCAGCGGTCACCGGCGCGAGCATCGACGGCTACCCGGTGACGAACCCCATCGGCTTCCAGGGCCGCCACGTCCGGATCGGGATCTTCAACGCGTTCGCGCCGCTCGTCCACCTCGGCGCGCTCGAGAGCGTGGCCGCGGCCCTGGACCTGGAGCTGCTCGAGATCGTCGCGGAGCCGTATGCCGTGGCGCGGGCGCTCGGGCCCGACCAGACCAAGTCATCCGGGGCCCTCTTCATCGACGTGGGTGGCGGCACGACGGACGTCGCCCTCGTCCGCTCCGGCGGGATCGACGGGACCCGGATGTTCGCGCTCGGCGGGCGGGCGTTCACGAAGTCGATCGCCGACCGGATGGAGCTGCCGTTCCCGCGGGCCGAGGCGGCCAAGGTGGACTACGCCCGGGGCCTCCCGGTGGACGACCGGGACACGCTCGCCGCGATCGTCGCCGACGACGTCGCGGTGTGGACGGCGGGCGTCGAGCTGGTCCTGGAGGAGCTGTCGGGCGGCGACCTGCTGCCCGGCCGCATCCACCTGTGCGGCGGCGGATCCCGCCTGCCGGAGATCCCGCGCGCCCTCCGCGAGGAGGCCTTCTGGTCGCGGCTGCCGTTCTCCCGGCCCCCGGACGTCCAGATCATGTCCCCCGACCAGGTGGAGGCGATCACCGACGAGACCCGCCTGCTCGTGGACCAGCAGGACGTGACCCCCCTGGGCCTCGCGTACCAGGCGATCGAGCTGCAGTTCGAGGACGACCCGCTCGACGCCGCGCTGCGCAAGGTCCTCCGCGCGATGAAGATCTGAGCCATGGCGGTCGTCTACATCGACGTCGACGACGAGATCACGTCGGTCGCCGCGCGCATCCGACGCCTGCCGGACGCGCGCGTGGCCGTCGTCGTCCCGCCCGGGTCCCGGATCGCGACCTCGCGGATCAACTTCCGCCTGCTCGCGCGGGAGGCGGCGGGCAGCGCACGGGCGCTGGCCGTCGTCACGCCCGACGCGGCGGTGCGAGCGCTCGCGGCCGCGGCGGGGATGGAGGCGCACGCGAGCGTCGCCGAGTACGAGGCGTCGGAGGCGGCGAGGGCGACGGCGGGACCGACGGACGCGCCCGCCGGAGGGGACGCCGCCGCGGGGGCCGCAGCGACCGGCCTCCTCGTCGCCGGCGGGCTCGCGGCGGGAGGCGAGGGCGGGGAACCGGCCGCCGGGGTCCGCTCGGGCGGGCCCGTCCGAGGGACGGCACCGGGGGCATCGGGCCTCGCGCCGTCCACGGGGATCGGTCCTGCCGGTGCCGGGGGTCGGCCCGACGCCGGGGGTCGGCCCGACGACGGTGCCCGCGACCCCCGTGCGCGCCCCGCGACCGGCCTGCCACCTGCGGGCACGTCCTCCACGAGCGCGGGCCGCCGGGGGCGGCGCCGATGGCCCTGGGCGGTCGCCGCCGTGCTCACCGTCGCCGTCCTCGCGACCGCGGGCGCCGTCGCGTACACGGCCCTGCCCAGCGCGATCGTGACGATCCGCCCCGCGACGGAGACCCTCGGGCCGGCCGATCTCGTCGTCCGAGCCGACCCGGCCACGACCTCGATCGACGTGGCGGCGGCGACGATCCCGGGCCTGACCGTGGACATCCCCGTCGAGGTGAGCGACACGTTCGAGGCCACCGGGACGAAGAAGGAGGAGACGAAGGCCTCCGGGACGGTCACGTTCATCAGCAAGGACCCGACGAAGGCGAACCCCATCCCCGCCGGGAGCATCGTCCGGACGGCGACGGGCGTCGGCTTCGCGACGCGCACGGGGATCACGGTCCCGAAGGCGAAGATCGAGGGCCTGACGATCATCCCGGGCACGGCGAGCGTCCGGGTCACGGCCGTGAAGGGCGGCCCGGAAGGCAACGTCGAGGCGAACACGATCAGCGTCGTCCCGGCCGAGGAGGAGCCTGTGCTGCTCGAGGTGCGGAACCGGGCGGCCACCGCCGGCGGGACACGGAAGACGACGACGATCGTGACGCAGGAGGACGTGGACGCCGCGATGAAGGCCCTCGACAAGCGCCTGCGGGCCCGTTTCGCCGACGCCGCGGCGGATCCGGCCCGCGCGCCCGAGGGGACCGTCCTCGTGCCCGGGACGGCCCTCATGGGCCCGCCGGTCGCGGAGCCGGACGTCGAGGGTCTCGTGGGCGAGGAGGTCGAGTCGTTCGACCTGACGCTGTCGGCGAACGGCTCCGTCACCGCGTATGCGCCGGCCGCGGCGCGGTCCGTCGCGCTGGCGCGCCTGGCCGCTGACGTGCCCGACGGATACTCGATCGTGGAAGGGACGGCGGCGGCGGAGGTCGGCGAGGCGACGGCCGTCGAGACGATGGCGGACGTGCCCACGACGAGCACCGCGCGGATCGTCCGAACGATCGACGAGGCTGCCGTGCGCGACCTCGTCCGGGGGAAGTCGCCGGTGGACGCGGCGACGGCGATCTCGTCCCTCGGGGAGGTGAGCGTCCGTGTCTGGCCGGCGTTCTTCCCGACCGTCACGACCGCGGACGCGCGCATCGAGATCAGGATCGAGCCCTCGGCCGACGACGGCGGGGTCTCGGCGAGCGCACCGCCCGGGGCCGATGGGGCGCCCTCCGGGTCGCCGTCCGCGGTCCCGTGACGCGGCTGCTGGGCATCGACCTCGGGGAGGTCCGCATCGGGCTGGCGCTCGGCGACGCGCCGGACGGGCCCGTCTGGCCGCTCGCCACGATCCGCCGCGCGGCCACGCCAGCAGCGGACGCGGACGCCCTCCGGGCGGTCGTGGAGCGCGAGGGGGTGGACGAGGTCGTGCTGGGTTTGCCGCTAGACTTCGACGGGACCGAGGGCCGCCAGGCGACGATCACCCGTGCATGGGGGGCGGAGCTGGCGTCGGCCCTGGGCCTCCCGCTCGTCCTTCGCGACGAGCGGCTGACCAGCGACATGGCCGCCCGGCGGATCGGGCCGATGAAGCGTGGCCGCTCCGGCGGCCCGCCCACGAGCACGCAGCGCCGGGCGTATCGCGCGCGGCTGGACCGCGAGGCGGCGGCGATCATCCTGCGCGACGAGATCGACGCGCGGTCCGGGAGAGGCACGTGACGATGGGTGACGGCGGAGGGACGGGGGGCGGAGGCGGCCGGCGGTACGCGCCGTCGCAGTCCGAGCTCCGCGATCCCGTCGCCCGTGCCCGCGCCGCCCGGCGGCTTCGCGACGGCGGGCCACGGAGGCGCGATCGGGCGGGCCGTGGCATCGGGGTCATCGCCGGCCTCGGCGTGGTCGCCGCGGTCTTCGTCCTCGTCGGCGGCTTCATCTTCATGACTGTGCTGCGCCCGGCGGCTGCAGGGTTCGTGACCGGCATGGCGTACGACAGCCCCAGCCTCCTGGGAATCGGCTGGATCGCCGATCTCGTGGCCGAAGACCTCGGTCCGTCGCTCACGCAGCCGGCCGGCACGGACACGAAGGACGTCGCGTTCACGGTGAACAGCGGCGACACGGCGGCGACCATCGCCGCTCGCCTCGCCGACGCGGGGCTGCTGGCCGATCCGCGCGCGTTCGTGTACCTCGCCCTCCAGAAGGACCTGAGCACCCAGTTCCAGGCCGGCGACTTCACCCTGCGCAGCACGATGACGCCGGAACAGATCGCGTCCGCCCTCACGGCTCCGGCGCCCACGATCCCGACGGGGATCGTCTCGGTGCGCACGGGGCTGCGGCTCGAGCAGATCGCGGCGCTCCTCGAGGCACAGCGGGACGCGACCGCAGGCACGCGGCTGTCGATCGCGGCGAAGGACTTCCTCGACGTGACCCGCAAGCCGTCGGCCGCACTGCTTGCGGACTACCCCTGGCTGGAGCTCCCGAAGGGCGCCACGCTCGAGGGGTTCCTCGCGGCCGGCGACTACCAGCTCCCGCTAGACGCGACCGCCGAGGACCTCGTGCGCGCGATGCTCGACCGCTTCTACGCGGAGGTCGGCGTGGACCGGATGGCCGTTCCAAAGGAGCGCGGCCTGTCCTTCTACGAGGTGCTGACGCTCGCGTCGATCGTCGAGATTGAGGCGAAGTACCCCGAGGAGAAGGCGAAGATCGCGGGCGTCCTGCAGAACCGCCTGACCAAGACGAAGGCCGAGACGGCCGGCTTCCTCGGCTCGGACGTGACGACGATCTACGCCCTCGACACGCAGAAGCTGAGCAAGCTCGCTCTCGCCAAGTGGCCCGGGTACGTCTTCTGGCAGCCGCTCGAGGCGCACGCAGCGACGAAGCTCTCGGCCGCCAACGCGGCGTACGACACCTACACGACGAAGGGGCTTCCGCCAGGCCCGATCGACACACCCACACTCACCTCGATCGACGCGGCGCTCACACCGGACACCAAGGGCGGCTACCTGTACTTCCTGGCGAAGAAGGACGGGACGACCGTCTTCGCCAAGACGTACGCCGAGCACCAGAAGAACATCGCGAAGTACATGCAGTAGGCGTCGATGCGCACCCCGCTTCCCGACGACTTCGCCCCGCCGCCCACGCCAGCGGATCTCGCGCGGTGGGCGGCCGCCGACGAGGCCGCCCGCCCTGCCCGCCTCGCGCGCCTGCGCGCCCGCCTGGCCGCCGAAGGGCTCGACGCATACCTGGGCGTCCGGCCCGAGAACTCGCGCTACCTCACCGGCTTCCGTCTCGGCGACGGGGAGGACAGGGTGGCCGGCAACAGCGGTCGGTTCCTCGTCTCCGGTGACGACGTCGTCGTCCTCGCGGACTCGCGGTACACGATCCAGGCGGGCCGTGAGGCGCCCGGCGCGCGCGTCGTGCCCGTCACGTACGACCTCGCCGCCGGGTGGGCGGCCCTCGCGGCGTCCGTCGGGGCACGGCGCGTCGCCGTGGAGGCGGGCTTCGTGAGCCACGCGACGTGGGTGGCGCTGCAGGCGGCCGTGCCGGACGTGGAGCTCGTCGCCGTGGACGGCTGGGCCGAGGCGGACCGGGCGGTGAAGGAGCCGGCGGAGGTCGAGCGGATCCGCGCGGCCTGCGCGGTCGCGGACCGCGCGCTCGCGACGCTGCTCCCGGAGATCCGGCCGGGGGCGACCGAGTCGCAGCTCGCCTGGCGGCTGGAGACCCTCATGCGGACCGGCGGCGCGGAGGGGCTCGCATTCGACGTCGCCTGTCTCGCCGGGCCCGAGGCCGCCCTCCCGCACGGCTCCCCGGGTGACCGGCCGGTCATCGACGGCGCGGTCCTGCTCTTCGACTTCGGGGCCCGCGTGGACGGGTACCGGAGCGACATGACGCGGACGCTGTTCGTGGGCGAGCCTTCCGCGCGCGACCTCGAGGTGTACGCGCTCGTCGCCCGGGCGCAGGGCGCGGCGATCGAGGCGGCGGAGGCCGCAGCGGCGGCGGGCGAGTCGCCGGACGGTCGCTCGCTGGACGCCGCCGCCCGCGGCATCATCGAGGCGGCAGGGCACGGCGAGCACTTCGGGCACGGGACGGGCCACGGGATCGGGCTCGCGACCCACGAGCTGCCGAGCCTGAGCCGCGTCGCCCCGGAGACGCCGCTGCCGTCGCCGACGGTCTTCAGCGTGGAGCCGGGCGTCTACCTCGAGGGGGAGACCGGGGTCCGGATCGAGGACCTCGTGCTCTTCGACCCGGCCGAGCGGCACACCGAGCGGCTCACGGCGTTCCCCCGGGACGTCATCGTGCTCGGCTGACTGACCCGCGCACCGGGGGACGGCTGGCGCCACGCGGCCCCAGGCGCTACCCTCGCGCGATGGATCCGCAGGGCATCTTCGACCAGGTGATGGGGATCACGATCGCCTCGATCGTCGGGAGCCTCGTCGTCACGATCCTCATCACGGTGCTCATCGTCGGCGTCATCGTGTGGGCGATCCGTCGCAGCGCACCGCCGCGCGAGGACCCGGCGATCGCGGAGCTGAAGGGACGCCTCGCCCGGGGCGAGATCGACCCGCTGGAGTTCCGGGTCCGCATGGACGAGATCGAGCGCCAGTCGTAGAGACGGCGCGCGCGCCGCGTGCGCCGGCCGGGCACGACCCGGGCCTCTGCTACGATCGGCCCGACACAGACGAGTCCGCGCCGCCGCATGCCCACGTGCCGCGCCGGCCCACCAAGCGGGAGCACTCCTCCGATGATCTCGACCGGCGAGCTGAAGAAGGGAGTCGTCATCGAGCTCGACGGCGACCTCTGGCAGATCCTCGACTACCACCACATCAAGATGGGCCGCGGCTCGGCGCAGGTGCGGATCAAGCTCCGCAACGTGCGGAAGGGCTCCACCGTCGAGAAGAGCTTCCAGGCAGGCGAGCGCTGGCCGCGCGCCTCCATGGAGAAGCGTCCCGTGCAGTTCCTGTACCGCGACGGCGACGAGTTCCACTTCATGGACTCGGACACCTACGACCAGTTCATCCTCTCCGCCGAGCAGCTCGACGACGCGGTGAACTACCTGAAGGACGCGATCGTCGTCGATCGCGTGAGCTACCAGGGCGAGACGATCGGGATCGAGCTGCCCGTCAACGTGGAGCTCGCGGTGACCGAGACCGAGCCGGGCTTCGCGGGTGACACGGCCTCCGGCGCGCGCAAGAACGCGACCGTCGAGACCGGGCTGGTCGTCTCAGTCCCGCTGTTCATCGGCGTCGGCGACGTGCTCCGGATCGATACCCGGACGGGCGAGTACGTCACGCGCGTCTGAGGCCGTGCCCGGCGCCCCGGTCCCGTCCGGCGGTCCGACGGGGCCCGTGGGACCGGCCGTGCCCGCCGCGGAGGATCGGCTCGGCGTCCTGACCGTCGGCGAGGTGACGCGGCGCGTCCGCGACGCCCTGCGCGCCGATCCGGTGCTGCGCGACGTGTGGGTCGAGGGCGAGGTCGGACGGGTCTCGATCTCGAGCGCCGGCCATGCCTACTTCTCGCTGAAGGACGACCACGGCGTCCTCGACTGCGTCGTCTTCGCGCGGGAGCTGAGCCAGGCGACCTTCGAGCCCCGGACGGGCCTGCGCGTGCTCGCCCACGGGCGCGTGGAGATGTACGAGCAGCAGGGCCGGGTGCAGCTGTACGTCGATGCCCTCCGACCCGCGGGGGTGGGGGACCTCGCGCTCCGGTTCGAGGCGCTCAAGGCCCGTCTCGCGGCGGAGGGGCTGTTCGACCCGGCCCGACGCCGCCCCCTGCCGGCCCGGCCGCGGCGCGTCGCCGTGATCACGAGCCCCACCGGCGCCGTCTGGCACGACGTGCGCACGGTCGTCGCGCGTCGATGGCCGCTCGCCGAGCTCGTCCTGGTGCCGTGCCTCGTGCAGGGCGACGCCGCGCCGCCGACGATCGTCGGGGCCTTCGCGCGCGTGGCGGCGCTGCCCGCGGCGGACCTCCCGGACGTCGTGATCCTCGCCCGCGGCGGCGGCACGCTCGAGGACCTGTGGGCGTTCAACGCCGAGGCGGTGGTC
>JALOOH010000217.1 GCA_025454515.1 Chloroflexota bacterium | reverse complement strand
GAGGCCGGCCCGCACCTCCACGACGCACTCGTGGCACCGGCCGGTCCGCCGGCACGATGCGGGGACGACGACCGCCAGGTCGTCCGCGTAGTCGAACAGGGAGCGGCCGGCGACGAGCGGCGAGCGGCGGCCCTCGTGCGTCAGGTCGCCCACGTGCCGCCCGTCGCGTCGATCCCGGGCCTCATCGATCGCTCATCCGTCGCCCCGGGACGCCGTGCGATCGGCGAGCCACCGCAGGCCCCCGGGCGCGAGCGGGACGCCGCGATCGAGCAGCGGGAGCGCAGCGGTGACGTCGGCGGCCTCGACCGCGACCACGACGACGGCCCCGGCGTCACCGGCCGCGCCGCCCGTACCCGCGTCCCCGCCGCCCGCCTCGGACCGGATCGCCTCGAGCGCGCGGTCGCCCGCGGCCGCGATCCACCCGTCCCGGTCCGCGGCCATCGCGTCCCGCTCGCGGTGGCGCGCGCTCGCGGTCGTGAGCGCGCGAAGGCGGCCGCCCATGCCGGTGCCTGCCTGCGTGGTCAGCTCCGCCATCCGGTCGCGGTACTCGCCGGCAGGATCGAGCTCGCGCCAGCTGCCGACGGCCGGCGCCGCGTCGGGCGCCTGCCGGGTCGGCGGGCCGGTGACGACCACCGCGTCCTCGAGCGTCGCGGCGGGCAGGCGCGGGATCGCGCGGAGGGCCACGGTCCTGTTCAGGCACACGACGATGGCGCGCGGCCGGAGGGGGAGCGGCACGGGCGCGACCGCGGATGTGGCCTCGCCCGCCGGCCCGACCGCCGCCTCGGCCACGGAGCGTGCCGCGCCCGGCGGGACCCCTGCCGCCGCTGCCGCGTACGCGTCGAGCGTCGCCGCGAGCACGCCCTCCGGGCCGCACCTGCGGAGGACGCGGTCGCGCATGGCCGCCGGGTCGAAGTCGCCGACCCGGTCGCGCCGTCCGTCCCGAGGATCGCCTCCACCCCGGACGGCGTCGCGGCCACCGGCAGGCCGACGAGCAGCGCCTCGGCAACGACCATCCCGAACGTCTCGAACGGGCTCGGATGCACGAGCAGCGTGGCGCCGCGCATCGCCTGCGCCACGCCCGCGCGCGGGAGCGGCGGGTCGAAGGCGACGGCCGCGGCGACGCCGAGGTCGGACGCGAGCGCGCGCAGGCGCTGCTCCTCCTCGTCCGTCGGCGCCCTCCCGACGAGGCGAAGCCGCAGGTCCGGCCGCTCGCGCAGCGCCAGGGCGAATGCCCGGAGCAGCGTGTCGGTCCCCTTGGACGCCTTCCGGGCACCGACCCAGAGGAGCGTCGTGGGGCCCGGCTCGTCCGGCGCGCCCCGTGGCGCCGCGGCCGGCGCGAACAGCGCTGCAGGCACGACGTTCGGGACCACTCCAACGCTCCCGGCCGCCAGGCCGGCCCCCGCCTCGATGAGGCGCGCAAGGTGGTCGCTCACGGCGGTCAGCCGGCGGCCCGGGCCCGCGAGCGTCGCGACCATCGCCGCCGTCGCCGGGTCCGTCAGCTGCTCGCGGACGAGGGACGCATGCTCCGTGACGACGAGCGGGACCCCCAGCGCGTCCGCGAGCCGCGCAGCGGCGAGCCCGTCCGGGACCGCGGTGTGCGCGTGGACGAGGTCGATCCCCTCGCGCGCCGCGAGCGCGGTGCCGAACGCGAGCAGCGGATCCGCGTGCGCGTCCACCTCGACCTCGGCGGGGCGCTCGCCGGGCTCCAGGACGACGGGGAGTCGGGCGACCCGGACGCCACGGATCCCGGGCGGACCGTCGGAGCCCGGCACGTTGAGCGCCTCCTGCCGCGCAACGGCGGCGCGCCACCGCTCGGCGGCGAGCCGGCCGATCGCCGGTCGCGTCGCCGGCTCCCCGCGGAGCATCGCCGGCTCGAACGAGGCGACCGTCACGCCGGTTCCTGCGTCCACCAGCGCGCGGACGTGGTCGGCGACGAACGAGCCGCGCCCGGGATCGTCGTACGACGGGTACCACCGCGCGACGACGAGGACGCGGCGCGGCGCTAGCGCGTGCCCCACTGGAAGGCCTGCTTCACCATCCGGAGGTAGACGAACGTCTCCGTGTCGCGGACGCCCTCCACGCGACGCATCCGCTCGGTGAGGAAGCGCAGCAGGTCCTCCGTGTCCTCGCAGACGGTCTCGACGAGCAGGTCGTACGTCCCGGCGGTGATCACCACGTAGGAGACCTCGGGGAAGGCGGCGATCTCGTCGGCGATCTCGATGAGGCGCTCGCTGTCGCATCGGACCGCGACCATCGCCATCTGGTGGAACCCGAGCTTCAGCGGGTTCGTGACGCCGACGACCTGCAGCACGCCCTTGCGCGTGAGCCGGCCCACCCGGGCGCGGACGGCGGCCTCCGGGATGCCCAGGTCCGTGGCGATGCTCGTGTAGGACCGTCGGCCGTCGGCCTGCAGGTGCTCGATGATGCGCTTGTCGAGCGCCGTCACCTCCTCGGCCACCCGCCCGCCCCGCGCCTCGCCGTTCCGCGCCATGGGATCCCGCGCTCCTCGTCAGCCACGCCCGCGATGTGCCCGCGAGCCTAGCAGGCAGCGAGCCGCGGCGGGACCCGGTGTAGCATCCCGCGCATGGCCGGACCCGCTGCGCGTCGTGCCGCCACGCGCGGCCCCGTCGCACGTTCGCTCGACGCGATCCGGCGGCTCCTGACGTCCGTGCGGTTCGCCGTCGTCCAGATCGTCGTCATCGCGGTCGTCGCCGTGGTCGGGATGACGGTCCGCCAGCTCCCAGGCTCCGCGATCCGGACCGAGGCCGACCGCGTCGCGCAGATGGACCTGCTGCGTGCGCGGTACGAGCCGGCCCTCGGGCGGCCGGTGGTGGACGCGATGGAGCGGCTCGGCCTCTTCTCGATCTTCTCCACGTGGTGGTTCACGGCGCTGCTCGTCCTCCTCGCCGTGTCGATCGTCGTCTGCACCCTCGACCGGCTGCCCCGGCTGTGGCGGCAGGTCGCCGAGATCCGCGTCGTCCAGCCGGACCCGTTCTACAACCCGGAGCTGCCCGAGCGAGCCGCGATGCGCGGGGTGACGCCCGAGGCCGCGGTGGCGGTCCTGCGACGGCGCCGGTTCGGTGTCCGCGCCGAGACGGCCGCCGGCGCCACCTACCTGTACGCGGACCGCAACCGGTGGCCGCGGCTCGCGACGCTCCTCACCCACGCCGGGCTCGTCCTCTTCATCGTCGCGGCCGCCGTGTCGGGGCGGTTCGGGTTCGAGGCCGGCCTCCTCATCGCGGAGGGCGAGGCGGTCCCGGTCGAGCGCCTCGGGACGCCCGGGAACCTCGTGATCAAGAACGAGGGCTTCTCCGCGCCGCGCCTCCCGGACGGCCGGTTCGCCGACTTCTCGACCGACCTCGCGGTCTACCGCGACGGGGCGCTGCTGGCGCGCAAGGTCATCCGGGTGAACGACCCGCTCGAGGTCGCCGGGTACTCCTTCCACCAGAACTTCTTCGGCCCGGCCGTGGACCTCGCGATCCGCACGCCGGACGGACGCGTCCTCTGGGACGGCTGGGTCCCGCTCGACGCCGTGAGCGCCGACCGTCCGTACGGCAGGCTCGCGGTCCCCGGGACCGACGTGGGACTGGAGATGCTCCTCGACCGCGCCGAAGCCGAGGCGCCGCTCCTCGCGGTCATCGGGTCGCGCCCCGCGGGGACCGAGGCAGACGGGTCCCCGCGATACGACGCGGTCTTCGTCGGCGGCCTCGAGCCGGGCGCGACGTTCGCCGCGCCGGCCGCCGGCCTCGCGATGGACCTCCGCGCCATCGGGGCGTACACGGGGATCGTCGCGCGGCGCGACCCTGGCCTCGGTCTCGTGTGGCTCGCGTTCGGGCTGCTGATCGTCGGGCTCGTCGTCACCTTCTACTTCTCGCGCCGCCGGGTCTGGGTCCGGATCGACGGGACGGGAGAGCTGCGCCTCGCCTGGAGCTCGGATCGGTACGTGCCCGTCCGGCGGGAGCTCGGGGGCCTGCTCACCGACCTCGTCCGGGCCCGCACGCCGTCGGCCTCGCCGCCGGGCGACGCGCTGCGCGGCCCCGCGGCGTAACGTCGTCGCGATGGCCACGCTCGCCGCCCTGCTCGCCGACGTCCTCCCCGCCGCGACGGTCGCTGCCGGCGCTGCCGGCGCTGCCGGCGCGCTCGGCCGGGACGTGGGCTGGGTGCGACTCCTCCGCGCCCGCGTCCCGGCGCTCGACGTCCTCGACCCCGGGGACCTCGTCGTCGTGCCCGAGCGCGCGCTCGCGATCGTGGCGCCCGCGCGCGAGCAGGTCGACGCGCTCGTCGCCGCCCTCGTCGACGGGGGCGCGGCCGGGGTCGTGCTCGTGGCCGCCGGATCGGACGACGTGACTGGGTCGTCGGCCGCGCCTGCCGGAGGCCCGGCCGCGCGCGCCGGAGGCCCGGTCGCCGACCTGGTCGCCGCGCTCGTGAGCGCCGGGCTCCCGGTCGTCGAGGCCGCCGGCGCGGACCCGGTCGCGATCGAGCGAGGCGCCATCGCCTGGCTCGTGAACCGGCGCGCCGCGCTCGAGGCCCGCGCCGAGGAGCTCGAGCGGCGGCTGGAAGCGATCGCCCTCGCCGAC
>JALOOH010000216.1 GCA_025454515.1 Chloroflexota bacterium | reverse complement strand
TGGCCCTGGAGCCCACGACGCTCGCCGCGGTCCGCGACCAGGCGGAGGGCGCGGTGGGTCGGCTCTTCGGCCTGTTCGACGCGATCGCGATCGTCGCGATCATCGTGGCGGCGCTCGGGATCGTGAACACGCTCGCGATGAACGTCATGGAGCGCGTCCGCGAGATCGGCATCCTGCGGGCCACGGGGCTGCTGCGCTCGCAGGCGTGGCGGATGGTGCTCGTGGAGGCCGGGATCCTCGGCCTCGTGGGCGCGGTCCTCGGGATCGTCGCCGGCCTCGTGGTGGCCACGGTGCTCCTCGCCGTCCAGGGCGCCCCGGCGTCCACGATCGCCGACGCGCCGTGGGCGACGATCGTCTTCGTCGCTCTCGTGAGCGTGGCCGTCGCGATGCTCGCGGCCGCGTATCCGGCGCGGCTCGCGGCCAGGATCTCGATCGTCCACGCCGTCCGGGGCGAGTAGCGGCGCGGCCGCCGCCCGGCGGCGCCCCACGGGCTCGCCCCCGCGCCCCCGCGCCCCCACCCCGGGTCGGGCGAGCTCCCGGGTCGGCCGCTCCGACTGGTAGACTGGCGGGACATTGACCCGGCCCGGTGCCCGGGCCTCGGAGGGATGGATGACGATCGCGACCCCGCGGCTCGTCCGCGTGCCCGCTGCGGAGCGGGGGATCACGATCGGGGACTTCCTCGTCCCCGTCCGCATGGGCGAGCGGATGTCGTCGCGCGTGCGCCATGCCGGCCTCGTCGTGCTCGGCGCCCTGCTCATCGCGCTGACGGCGAACATCGCCGTGACGATCCCCGGCACCCCCGTCCCGGTGACCGGCCAGACCTTCGGCGTCCTCGTCGTCGGGAGCGCCCTCGGCTTCCGGCGGGGCGTCATGGCCGCGGCACTCTACCTGCTGCTCGGCGTGGTCGGCCTGCCGGTCTACGCGGGGCAGGCCTCCGGCGCCGACACGTTCGGCACTCTCGCGGGCGGCATCCAGCTCGCGCCCACCGGCGGGTATCTCGTCGGGTTCGTCGTCGCGGCCGGGCTCGTCGGCCGGCTTGCGGAGCTCGGCTGGGACCGCACCCCGGGTGGCGCGGCGGCGGCGATGACCCTGGGGACGATCACGATCTACGCGGTCGGCGTCCCGTGGCTCGCAGTCTCGCTGGACGTCCCGCTCGGCGAGGCGGCGCGCCTCGGCCTCGTGCCGTTCCTCCTCGGTGACGTGCTCAAGGTCGCCCTCTCCGCCGCCACGTTGCGGGCGAGCTGGTGGCTCATCGACCGGCGGTCGGCCGACCGCTGACGACGCGCTCGACCCGCCCGGCATCATGAGCCCCGGCACGATCCTGCCGGGCTGACGGCGGAAGCGGCATGCGCGCGCTGGTCGTTGAACGTCCCGCGCCGGCGGCAGCCGGAGCGTCGGGCCCGCTCCGCCTCGTCGATCTCCCGGACCCCGAGGCGCGCCCCGGCGAGATCGTCGTGCGCGTGACGGCGTGCGGCGTCTGCCGCACCGACCTGCAGATCGCCGAGGGGGACATCCCCGCTCGCCGCCTGCCGATCGTCCCGGGCCACCAGCCCGTCGGCCGCGTGGAGGCCGTCGGGCCGGGCGTCGCGGGCTGGGCGGTGGGGGACCGCGCCGGCGCCGGCTGGTTCGGCGGCTCGTGCGGGACGTGCCCGCGCTGCCGCTCGGGCCGCGAGAACCTCTGCGACACGGCCGTCTTCACCGGCTGGGACCGCGACGGCGGCTTCGCGGAGCGGATCGCCGTCCGGGCCGACGCGGCGCTGCGCCTCCCCGACGGCTTCGCGGACATCGACGCCGCCCCGCTCCTGTGCGGCGGCGTCATCGGGTACCGGGCCCTGCGGCTGTCGGGGATCGAGCCCGGCGGGCGCCTCGGGCTGTACGGGTTCGGCGCCTCGGCGCTCATCGCGATCCAGGTCGCACGCCACCGGGGCTGCGAGGTGCACGTGGCCACGCGGTCGGAGCGCGAGCGGGAGCACGCGCTCGCCCTGGGAGCGGCGTCCGTCGGCGGCTACGACGACCGGCCGCCCGCCCCGCTCGACGCCGCCGTGACCTTCGCGCCCGCCGGGTCGGTGGTCGTCGCCGCGCTGCGCGCGGTGGACCGTGGCGGGACGGTCGCGATCAACGCGATCCATCTCGACGGGATCCCGGCCTTCGACTACGACCTGCTGTGGTGGGAGCGGTCGATCCGCTCCGTCGCCAACTTCACGCGACACGACGCCGAGGAGCTCCTCGCGCTCGCGGCGGCGATCCCGATCCGGACGACGGTGGACCGGTTCCCGCTCGAGGCCGGGAACGACGCGCTCGCGCTCCTCGCCGCGGGGGCGGTGGAGGGGGCGGCCGTCCTGGAGATCGGATGAGCGCCGCCGCCCGTCGCGGGTCCGCCCGGTGACGGCCGTCGTCCTGGGCCTCGCCGCGGCGCTCGCGAACGCCGCCGGGATGCTCATGAGCAAGGACTTCACGCGACGCTTCCCGGCGCGCCAGATGATCGGTCCGCTCTATCTCCTGAACTGCGCGCTGGTCCTCCCGTTCGCGCCGTTCGCCCCGTGGACGTGGTCGCCGGAGATCGTCTTCCTCCACCTCTGCGCCATCGCGGCGATGATCATCAACGCCCTCTCGAGCTGGGACCTCCTCGCCCACGGCCCCGCCTCGTCGCAGCTCACCGCCGTGGCGCTCGCGCCGCTCCCGGCCGTCGTGCTCACCGGCCTCCTTCTCCCGGAGACGCTGCATCCCGTCCAGGTCGCCGCCGCGGTCGTCGTCGTCGGCGGTGTCGTCCTTGCGCTCCGGGATGCCTTCGGCCCGCTCGGCCGGCGTGGGGCGGTCCTCCGGATCCTCGCCGTCGCGACGATGACCGCCGCCCTCACGATGACGGCGAAGCTGCTCGCCGACCAGGGCGTCGGCGTGGTGGAGACGTACGTCGTCCGGACCGCGGTCGCGGGCGTGGTCTTCACCCTCGCGATCCGGCCGCGTGACGTGGACTTCCGCGAGGCGCCGCGCATGATCGTCCGGGCGGCGGCGATCACCGCGTACTTCCTGCTGGTGATCGTGGCGGTGGGGCAGGGGAGCCCGGCCGTCGTCCAGACGATGGTCGCGACGACCCCGTTGTGGGCCCTCATCTACGAGTGGGGCCGCGAGGGCACCCGGCCGCGGAGCGCAACGCTCGGGGCCGCGGTGCTGGTCATCGCGGGGGTGGCGATCACGCTCGTCGCCTGACGAGGCGCCGGGGCTACCCCGCGCGCTCCCAGGCCTCGCTGAGCCACGCGGCGACCTCGTCGTCGATCTCGGCCGCGTCACGGGCCTCCAGGTGGTGGATCCAGTGCCGCGGGGACGGGTGGGTCACCTCCTTGAATCGCGGCGACGGGTCGTGCCGTCCGAGGGCGATGGTGAGCACCACCTCGGCACCCGGCCGCGCGAGGTACCTGCCGGGGGCCCAGAGCCACGCGAAGCTCCGCGCCCGCCGGAACGCGACCTGGCTGCGCGTGGTCCTGACCGTGTGAGGGCCCGTCGCGTCCACGACGGCGCGGACGCGCGCCAGGACCGCGAGCCCGACCGGGCGGCCGGCGAAGACCGCCCCGGCCGGATCCGCGACCGCCCCGGCCGGATCCGCGACCGCCCCGGCCGGATCCGCGACCGCCCCGGCCGGATCCGCGACCGCCCCGGCCGG
>JALOOH010000215.1 GCA_025454515.1 Chloroflexota bacterium | reverse complement strand
CTCGATGACCTCCAGGGAGAGCCGGTCGTCGTCCGACCGTGGCAGCTTCATCGTGGAGCCCAGCTCGGCGAACAGGCGTGCCCGATGGCGCTCCTCGAGCCGACGCATCGCCGCCTGGAGGATGACGAAGCTCATCCGCGAGAGCCCCTCGAGGTCCTGGTTTCGGTGGACGCGTCGGTCCAGGTCCACCTGGCCGAGGCCGTCGAGCCCCACGCGCTCGAGCGCATCGACGAGGTGGCCGATCTCCACCGCGTACCCGGTGAAGAAGGGGATCGATTCGAGCAGCGTGCGACGGCCGGCGTACTCGCCGGCGAGCGGCTGGATGAAGCCGGAGAGCTCCGGGAAGAAGAGGTTGATGAGCGGGCGGGCGACGAGCTCGGTCACCCGGCCGCCTCCACCCTCGCGGAGGATCCCGCCCTCCACGATCGGGCGCTGGTAGTAGCCCTTCACGTACTGGAGGCGCGGCTCCTCGAGGAGCGGGCCGATCGTCCCGTACGCCATGCGCGGCGACCAGTCGCGGACGTCCGTGTCGCACCAGGCGACGATGTCGCCCGTCGTCTCGTAGAGGCTCTTCCAGAGCGCCTCGCCCTTGCCGCGGTAGCTGCCGTAGCGCGCGAGGACCTCGGGGTGCAGGGCGACGCGCGCCCCGGCGTCGACCGCGATCGCGACCGTGTCGTCGGTGGAGGCGGAGTCGATGACGAGCAGCTCGTCCACGAGCGGGAGCCGCTCCATGAGGTCGCGGCGAGCGCGCGCCACGATGGGCCCGATCGTCTCGGCTTCGTTGAGGGCGGGGAGCACGAGGCTCACGGTGACGCCGCGGCGCTCCTTCAGCGCGACGAGGCGCTCGAGGTCGTCGAACTCGGCGTGGTGGAAGTTGCTCTCGCCGAACCATCGATCCACGCGTGCGGGCACGGAACGGGAGGCCTCGGCCGCACGCTCGACGGCGGCGAGGGTGTCGGCCCGGGCCGCCAGGCGCTCGAAGGTCTGGCGACCGATGCGCTCGCGCGTGCGGACGACGACGACGGAGCAGGAGGCGCGCTCCGCGACCTCCTCGGGCAGGGACCCCACGAGCGACAGCTCGTTCCCGGCGTCCACGGCGGACGCGCCCATCACGAGCAGGTCCGCTGAGCCGGCCTCGCGGAGGATGGCGGAGCGGACGTTGCTCGTCTCGCGGACGAGGGCGACCGCACCCTCTGGGGCGAACCGGCGGACGAAGTCGCCGAGGGCCTTCTCCGCCTGGGCGCGGACGGCGGCCGAGGAGCCGCTCGGCAGCAGGTGCATCACCGTCAGCGCGGCGCCGTCGCGCTCGGCGATGACCGCCGCGAAGCGCAGCGCGAGCTCGGCATGCGGCCCGCCGCGGACGGGGACGAGCACGCGCCCCCACGGGCCGGTCCCGCGCTGCTTCACGACCGCGATGTCGCACGGCGCGTCCCGGAGGACCGCGTCGATCGTGGGGCTGTACAGGTTCACGACGACCTTCGGGGCGGGCGCCGAGCGCTTCCGCGGGCGGCCGGCAGGGACGGCCGGGGCCGCGGGGAGTCCGGCGCCCGGCCGTGGCATGCCGTGGCCGCCCGTCCCGGCCCACCCGAAGACGACGAGATCGGAGCCCTCCTCGTGTGCGACCTCGAGGATCCCGTCCGCCGCGCGCCGGCCGATCCGGACGATCGGCTCGATCCGCGTCCCGGCCGGGACGTACTCCAGGACCCGCTGGAGGAGCCGCCGGGCCTGGCGCGCCCGCGCCGCCCCCTCGGACAGCGGCATCTCCTCGGGGACCTCCACGATCCCGAGTGCCGTGAGCGTCCCGGACTTGGGATCGAGCAGCGAGGCGGCCACGCGCACCAGCTCCTCGGCGGTCGCGGGGTTCGCGACGGGGAGCAGCACGCGCATCGGGAGCGGGGTCGGCTCGGTCACGGCGCCACCTCCGTCCGCCACCGCTCGGCGAGGGCGGGCTTGAGGCGCTCGAACGCGCGCGCCTGCGACTCGACCCGCTCCTCGGCCTCCTCGGCGGTCATCCGTCGCGTCTCGATGACGAGCGAGCCGACGCGCCCGAGGTAGACGGGCGCGAGCGCCGCGGCGACGGCATCCGCCTGCATCCGGCCCGACGCGACGGTCACGAGCAGGTCATAGACGACCTGGGTCCACAGGTCGTCGGGGAACGCGAAGGCCGCGACCAGGTCCGCGAGCGCCTCCGTCCGGCTCTCCGGGGAGTGGTCCACCGCGGCTCCGTGCCCGCCGCGCGTGTCCGCCGCGTCCACGAGCCGGCCAGCCTCGCCCGCGAGGGCGAGGACCTCTGCCGCGGTGGCCGGCGCCAGCATCGCGCGCCACGTCTCCCCGAGGGCGTGCGATCCGTCGTGGAAGGCGCCGAGGAGCCGGAGCGTGTCCACCGCGAGCGGCGGCGGGTCGGCGAACCGCTCGAAGCCGTACGCGGGGACCGGGCGGCTGCCGCGGACGTCGAGCCAGCGGTCGGCGTTGCGGGCGGAGAGGCGGAGCGCCGTGGCGACGACCTGACGGAACATCGGGCCCAGGTCCGCCCCCGGGTCCTTGGGGTCGTGCACCTTGGCGCCGAGCCGCGCCTCGCAGACGGCGAAGCCCCCCGCGACCGCCGCCGTCGTCATCCAGATGTCGATCCCGAAGCGGCTCACCTCCGGCTCCCAGTCGTCGCGCTCGAGGTACGCCGCCACGAGGTCGCCTGAGACGCCGAAGTCCCCGCCGATCGGCTGCCGGATCCGCAGGCCGTACAGGGCGCGGGTGAGCGGGTAGGTGACCGTGTTCGTGATCGTCCCGTCCCACTTGTGGCGGGCATAGAGGGGCGAGACGTAGTCGTAGCCGCCCTTGAGGACGGGCCCGGCGAGCAGTTCGATCCACTCGGGGACGATGGACCGGAGGTCGGAGTCGACCACGACGAGCGCCTGGACCCCGAGCTCCCGCGCGATGAGGAAGAGGGTCCGCAGGGCGGCACCCTTTCCCGCGACGCCGTCCACCTCGGGGTACGTGAGGCTCACGCGCGTGAGCCGGTTCTGCGGGCGGACGAGCAGGATCCGCTCGATGTAGTCCGGCGGCTCGGTCTCCACCACGACCCGCTGCGTGCCGTCCGCGGAGCCGCCGTCCGAGTTCACGACGACCGGCCGGAGGTCGGGGAAGTACTGGACCAGTCCGGCCTGCGCTGCCCGGACGACGTGGCCGATCGTCGCGGCGTTCCGGTAGCTGGGGATCCCGACCATGATGTCGGCGCTGCCGACCCGGGCGATCTCCTCGCGGATGGCCGGCGTGAGGGCGGACTCGGGCACGGGCCGACCCTACCACGGCGGGGGCACGGCCGCCCCGGGGGCACGGCAGCCCCGGGGCCCCGTGTCGCACGGACGGACCATGCGTCCCCTGACCATCGGCGTGATGGCGCGTTCCACGGATGTCTGCCACGATGGACCCGCTCGACACCCGGAGGCTCCCATGCACGCGTCCACCCCCCGCGCCGTCCGACTCGGCGCCGTCCTCTCCGCCGCCGCCGTGGCTGCCGCCGCGCTTGCCGCCGCGATCGTCGTCGGCGTCGCGGGCGCCGGCGGCCCGCTCCCGGGCGACCAGACCGCCTCGGACCAGGTCGTGGTCCGGTGGATGGACGGGTCCGCCGGGACCGCGTTCGGCGCCACCGCGGATGCGCCGTCGGTCGG
>JALOOH010000214.1 GCA_025454515.1 Chloroflexota bacterium | reverse complement strand
GCTGGGCAGCAGCGGAGGGAGGGGTCTGCCTCCGCCGGGAGGCCGCGCGGCCCACGGTCAGGCTGGCATGCCCACCTTCGCGATCGCCGCGTCGATCGCCGCGTGGAGCCCGGAGGCGATCCGCTCAAGCTCATCCCCGGTCACGACGAACGGAGGCCCGAGGAGGATCATGTCGCCGTTCGTGCCGTCCGCGCACCCGGTCCCGGAGTACACGAGGACGCCGGCCTCGCGCGCGGCCGCGACGACCGCCTCCGTCAGCTTCCGGTCGCGCGGGAAGGCCGCCTTCGTCTCGCGGTCGGCGACCAGCTCCACGCCGACGAGCAGCCCGCGCCCGCGCACGTCGCCGACGAACCGGTGGTCGCCCAGTCGCTCCGCGAGCATCGCGCGGAGCAGCGCGCCCTTCGCGGCGCCTGCGGTCACGAGGTCCTCGTCGCGGATGATCCGCAGCACCTCACGCGCGACGGTCGCGCCGCCGATCGAGTGGCTGTACGTGAATCCATGGACGAACCCGGACCCCTCGACGACCGTCCGGTGGACCCGGTCGCTCGCCGCGACGAACCCGAACGGCCAGTACCCGGACGTCGCGCCCTTCGCGGCGACCACCATGTCCGGCTTCACGCCCCAGTGGTCCATCCCGAACCACGTCCCGGTCCGGCCGAACCCCGTCATGACCTCGTCCGCGATGAGCAGCACGCCGTGACGGCGGCAGACGTCCGCGATCATCGGCCAGTAGCCGTCCTCCGGGACGACGGCCCCGAGCGTCGCACCGACGATGGGCTCCGCGACGAACGCCGCGACGGCGTCCGGGCCGGCCGACAGGATCGTCCGCTCGAGCTCGAGAGCGAGCGCCGCCGGATCGGCGAGGGCGTTGGAGCCCGGCTCGTCCGCGCGGTACGGGAACGCGGCGGATACGTGTCGGAAGCGCCCAAGCCATGCCTCGTACGGGCGGCGGAGCGGCCGGCGCCCGGACAGGTCCAGCGCGCCGAGCGTGTTCCCGTGGTAGCTACCCCAGCGGGCGATGACGGTCCAGCGCTCGGGCTCGCCGCGGGCGATGTGGTAGGCGCGGGCGAGCTTGAGCGCCGTCTCGATCGCCTCCGAGCCACCGCTCACCGGGTAGACGGCGGCCGGGGGCTCCAGGGGGAGGAGCGGGCCGACGTCGGCCGCATATGCCTCGAGCGCCTCGGACGTGAACGTCGTCCCGTGCGCGTACGCGATCTCGCCCAGCTGGCGGCCGACGGCCTCGGCGACGCTCCGGCGGCCGTGTCCCACGTTGACCACGACCGCGCCACCGGCGGCGTCGAGGTAGGCGCGCCCGTCGGCATCCCAGATCGTCGTGCCCTCGGCGCGAGCGGCGACGGGGAGGGTGCGACCGGGGGCGCGGGAGAAGACGCGGCCCGCGACCGCGCGACGTTCGGCGTCCTGGCTACTCATGCGTCGAGTCTACGTCGCGCCGGATGCCGGGTCGCGCGGGCCACGACGAAGTGGCCGACCTCCGGCCCTTGCGCGCGACGATGGACGGGTCAGGATGACGGTCGCGCGCGGACACGGCACGTCGCGCGCGGACGAGAGATGGGCATGGCCGGGACTGATCGCCGGGTCGCCGTCGCCGCGTGGCCTCCGCTCGTTCCTTCCGAGACGCAGGGCCTCGGGCGGCCCGTTGCGCTGGGCCTCCTGCTCGGGCTGTGCTCGCTGCCCTTCGTGGCCTGGTGGCTCCTGCAGCCCCCCGGAGGCTGGCAGGAGATTGTGACGGCGGCCGTCCACCGCGGGGAGACTCCGCTCGATCCGGGCGATGCCGTCCTGCTGGCGCTCGCCCCCATCCTCTGCGCCTCGCTCGCCGGGTCGGTCATCGGCGGGCTCGTCGTGCGGAGGGATCCTGTCTCGGCAGCGCTCCTCGCGGTCGCGACATCCTGGGCGGTCGGCTCCGTCGTCCTCGGCGTCGCCGCGGACCAGCTCGAGATCGTGCTCGAAGGTGACTTCTGGCTCGCGGGGACGATGAAGGCGCCGGGCCCGAGCCTCCGTCCCCCTACCGCGTTCGGCGTCGTCGGCGACTTCGCGTTGAGCTACCTCTTCGCCGACGGCATCAGCATCGCGTTCGCGTTCCCGGTCATCTTCGCCCTGCTTCTGATCGCGACCCGACTCCGCAAGGGCGGGCGGTGGATCATCGGTGCGCTCGCGGTGATCGGCGCCTTCGCCGCCGCTCACTGGTGGACGATCGTCAGCGGCCCTGTCCCGTTCGCGTGCCTCGCCGTCGGGGTGATGGTCTGGACGGCGACCTTGCGCGACCGGGGCGCCGTGACGCACGAGGCGGCGCAGCCCCTCGGGGACCCGCCCTGGATCGTGCCGATCCGGATCCCGCGGCCGGAGCCCATGTGGACGGTCGCCGGCGCATCGTGGTCGACAGCGCAGCTGTCCGCGTCCGAGGAGATCGTCGCGAGCCTGACCGCGTCGGAGCCGTTCCTCGGTGACGACTGGCCGGACGAGGACCCCACCCTGGAGCCGTTGCCGCGGCGAGCTATGGAGCCGACGTCCGGCGCAACGTGGTGGGAGGTGGAGTCGGGAACGGTCCAGGGCTGCACGCCGGGCACCCGCGTCTGGCTGGACACGGACGGAACGATCCTGCTGATCGGCCGACTGGGCCAGGGGGTGGTCAAGGCACTCGCCTCGTCGCACGTGACCCGGGAGGAAGCAGACGGCGGCCGGACCCTGATCCTCCGTGACGCCGCGCGAGGCGTGGAGATCCGCATGCATGCGGTCGATCCATGACCGGGAGCTGATCGCGCCGCCGCCAGCTGCCCTCGTCCGGCCGGACGATGGACCATCGTCGCGAAGGGAGTCGAACCATGAAGCGCCACGAGTACCTGCCGATCGCGAAGCTGGTCGTCGGCATCGGGGGCGTGGGCGCGTCCCTCGCGGCCGAGTGGGCCGTGGCCTTCGGCGTCGGCCTGGCCGCTGCCGACTCCGGACGCGACGAGTACTGGCTTTGGCTCGCACCCCTCTCGCTGGTCCCGATCGGCTACTTCCTGCTCGTCCTCTTCGCCCTGCTGGGTCGCGCGTGGGCGGCGATCGCGGTCGCTGCCGTCGCCTGGCTCGTCGCGCTCGGAGCGTGGGGCTGGCTGCCGGGTCAGCTGGCGAACGAGTACGCCTCGCACAGCATGCCCTTCGTGCTCGTCGCGCTCACGACCGGCTTCGCGCTCGCAGCGACCTACCTCGCGAACGCGCTGCGCGATGACGCGGCCGCCTCGCCGAGCGGAAGGCCCGCCGGTCCCGACTGGGGCCATCCCGTCTGAGCCTTCTCTCGGGATCGAATGCCGCGCCCGCCTGCGACGCCCCGGCGCCCGCCGGACCTGATCCGGCGGGCGCCGCAGGAGGGGGAGCGATCGTGGCTCCGGGTGGCGCGGGGGATGACCCCCGCGCCGAGGCGGGCTGCCTGCTACACCCGGCCCTTGGGGACGGTCCGCCAGTACGTCTTGTTGAAGACGATCTTGCCGAGGTGCCAGACCCGGCCGGGCTTCGGCGGCTTCGGCGGGTGGTCGTAGTCGAACTGGAGGAGCGTCCCCTTCCCGTCGCCGACCTCGAAGAAGCACATGACCTTGCCTTCGTAGCTCGCGTGCTTCCCTGACGGCTTCCGGCCCTGGACGTTCGCCGCGACCTGCTCGGCCACGACCGGCGCCTCGAAGTG
>JALOOH010000213.1 GCA_025454515.1 Chloroflexota bacterium | reverse complement strand
CGTGGCGCTCCTGGCGGCCCGGCGGCGCCGGCCGTCGCTCGACCTCGCGCGCGGCCGCGGCGCGTCCCCGACGCAGGCGCGCGCGTCGGGCGTCGCCGCGGGCCTCGTCCTCACCGTCCCGGCGGCCGTCGCCGGGGGGATCGCGGCGGCCCTGCTCGTGCCCTCCGGCTCGGTCCCTCTCGCGGCCGCCCTCGCGGGCGGCGTGGCCGCCGTGGCGACGGCGCTCCTCGTCGCGACCCTCGTGCCGGCGCCCGCCGGGCCGCCCCCGGACCCGACGCGCGAGACGGGCGTGGTCCGTCGGGCGGGGGCGCGGCGACTCGTCGTCGAGGGCGTGGTCGTGGTCGTCGCGCTCGCGGGCGCGTACGCGCTCCGCGAGCGCGGGGTGGCGGGCGCGGCCGGCGCGAGCGTGGACCCGTTCGTCGCGCTCGTCCCGGCGCTCGTGGGGATCGCGGCCGGGATCGTCGTCGTCCGCCTGTTCCCGTACCCGGTGCGCGCGCTCGCACGCCTTGCGGCGGCCCGCCGCGGCCTCGTGCCCGCGTACGCGCTGCGCCGGCTGGGCCGCGAGTCGTCGAGCGGGCTCATCCTCGCCGTCCTCATGGCCACGGCGACGATCGCGACGTTCTGGCCGTCCTCATGGCGACGGCGACGATCGCGACGTTCTGCTCCGTCGTCCTGGTCACGCTGGACAGGGCCGCCGACGCGTCCGCCTGGCACGACGTGGGTGCGCCGTTCCGGATCACGGCGCTGGCGAGCGGATCGACCGGGACGAGGTCGGGGATCCCGATCGCGCTGCCGGCCGATTTCGACCCGGCGGCGCTGCCGGGCGCCGAGGCCGTCGCGGAGGGATCGCTCGCGTCCACCCCGTTCTTCCCGCGCGGCGCCCGCCTGGACCTCCTCGCGATCGAGGCCGCTGCATATGCCGACCTCGCGGCCGGGACCCCGGCGGAGCCATCGTTCCCGGCCGACCTCCTCGCCTCTCCCGCGGACCTCGCGGCCGGCGCGGCGCCGGGCGGGTCGGCGGGCGCTTCGACCGGGGCACGGCTGGGGACGAACGCCGCGCCGCTCCCGGCGATCGTGAGCAGCGCGCTCGCGGAGGGGATCGAGTCCCTCACGCCGGGGAGGACGTTCCAGATGATCGTCGGGGGCGGCCCGATCACGCTGCGCGTCGTGGAGGTCCGCGACGACTTCCCGACGCTGACCCCGGGGGGCCGGTTCGCGATCGTGGACATCGGGCAGCTCCGGGACGCCGTCTCGGATGACGCGGCACGGGCGACGGTCGCGTTCGTCCGGGCGCCGGACGACGCCGCGGACGCGATCCGATCGGCGGCGGCGGACGTCTCGTCGGACCTCGCGGTCACGGGCCGTGCGGAGGTGGCGGGAGAGACCCGGGGCACCCCGCTCATGGAGGCGGTGGTCGCTGGCCTGGCCCTGGCGGTGCTCGTCGCCGCGCTGTATGCGGCGCTCGCCGTCTCGTGCGCGCTCGCGCTCTCGGCGTCGGCGCGGGCCGTCGAGATCGCGCATCTCCGGACGCTCGGGCTCTCGCGCGCGCAGTCGGCCTGGCTGGTGGTGGCGGAGCACGGGCCCACCGTGGCTGTAGCCTTCGTGGTGGGCGTGGCGCTCGGCGTGGGACTCTACGTCGTCGTCGGCCCCGCGCTCGGGACGGACGCGATCGTGGGATCCGCGGTGGTGGTCCCACTGGCGGTGGAGCCACTCCACCTCCTTGGGATCCTGGCGGCGGTCGTCGCGATCGTCGCGGTGGGGATGGCGATCGCGGCGGCGATCCAGCGACGGGCGGTGCCGGCCCTGGCGGTGCGACGGAGGATGGCATGACGGAACGGCCGGACAGCAGGGCGAGAGCGGGGGTCGGGCACGACGCCGCCGGCCCGACCGAGCCCGTCACCGGCCCCTCCCCGGCCGGGTCCGTGACCGCGCCCGTCACCGGCCCCTCCCCGGCCCCGCGCCACCATCGCGCGCTCTACGGCGAGGGCGCGGCGATCGTCTGCGACAACCTGGTCCGCATCTTCAAGGTCGCCGACCTCGAGGTGGTCGCTCTCCAGGGCCTCGACCTGCTCGTGGACCCCGGCGAGCTGGTGGCGATCGTGGGCGCATCCGGGAGCGGGAAGTCCACGCTCCTCTCGATCCTCGGGGGCCTCGACGTGCCCTCCGCTGGCCGTGCGATCGTCGCGAACCATGACCTCGGCCAGCTGACCGGCAGCGAGCGCACCAGGTACCGGCGCGAGGTCGTCGGGATCGTCTGGCAGCAGACCGCGCAGAACCTGCTGCCGTACCTGACAGCCGCGGAGAACGTCGAGCTCCCGATGGTCCTCGAGGGACGGAGCGACAGGCGCGCGCGGGCCGTGGAGCTGCTCGGCCTGGTGGGGCTCGGCGACCGGGGCGACCATCGACCCGAGCGCCTTTCGGGCGGGGAGCAGCAGCGCGTCGCGATCGCCGTCGCGCTCGCGAACCGGCCGGCGGTCGTCCTTGCCGACGAGCCGACGGGTGAGCTCGACACGGCCACCTCGGCCGAGATCTTCGCGCTCCTGCGGCGCGTGAACATCGAGTTGGGCACGACGATCGTCGTCGTCACGCACGACGCGGCGATCTCCGAGCAGGTCGGGCGGACCGTGCGCATCCGCGACGGACGGACGAGCACCGAGACGGTGCGCCGGACCGAGCTGACCGACGAGGGCCACCATCGCGCGGTCTCCGAGGAGTTCGCGGTGCTCGACAGGGCCGGTCGGCTGCAGCTTCCGAAGGCGCACATCGAGGCGCTCGAGCTGTCACGGCGGGTCCGGCTGCGCCTGGAGGAGGATCACGTCGGGATCTGGCCCGACCGGGAGCGTGAGCGGACCAGCGGGGTGCCGGGCGCGGCCGCCGGAGGCGCGGGAGCGGGGGATGGCGCCCCGGCCTCCCGGACGCCCGCGACCGAGGCGCTCGCCGACGACCCTGAGCCCGGAGGCCAGGCGTGAGCGGACCCGTGCGCGACATCTCCGAGGGGCTCCGCGGGCCGGGCGACGAGACGGCCGCCGGCACGGTGACCGCCGGCGCGATGGTGCGTGCCGAGGCCGTGGTCCGCGAGTACCCGTCGGGCGACGCCGTCGTGCGGGCCCTCCGCGGGATCGACCTCACCATCGGCCGCGGGGAGCTGCTCGCGATCCGCGGCAGGTCCGGCAGCGGCAAGACGACGCTCCTCTCGATCCTCGGCGGCCTCGACCGGCCGACCTCGGGGCGAGTCCTCGTCGACGACCTCGAGGTCTCCGCGCTGACCGAGGATGAGCTGGTGGACGTGCGGCGGCGGACGGTCGCGTTCGTGTACCAGGCGTTCGGACTGGTCCCGTTCCTCTCCGCCTCCGAGAACGTCGAGGTGCCGCTCCGACTCGTCGGGACGGACCCCGCGTCCCGCGACGCGCGCGTGGCCGAGCTCCTCGAGATGGTGGGGCTCGAGGCGCGCGCGCGGCACCGGCCGTACGAGCTGTCCGGGGGCGAGCAGCAGCGCGTCGCCATCGCCCGAGCCCTCGCGAACCGACCGCGCCTGCTGCTCGCCGACGAGCCGACCGGCCAGCTCGACTCGGACACCGGCCACCGGATCATGATGCTGATCCGGGCGATCGTCCGGGCCGATGGGGTCACCGCCGTCGTGGCCACGCACGACCCGGCCATGCTCGACGTGGCCGACCGGGTGGTGGAGCTCCGGGACGGTCTGCTGGTCTGAGGCGCCGCATTCCGCGCGCGATCGGCGCGCCGAATGCGGGCCACGCCACGCGGCGCGCCCGTCGCCACTCCGGTGCCGGCCGCCACGCCGGTGCTGCTCGCCACTCCGGTGCCGGCCGCCACGCCGGTGCCGGCCGCCACGCCGGTGCCGGCCGCCGGGTTTTCACCTGGTGAAACCAGCCGGCATCCGTCGCGTCGCCGACCGACCGGGGCTGCAGGATCTCTTCACCCCGTGCACAGGATCGACGAGGTGGAGCCCGCACCGCGCGCGGGCCACCCCCGGAACAGCGTCGCGGCTGCTGACCGCCGCCACTCGGCGTCGTCTGATGGGCACGGAGGGCCGCCGCCAGCGTGGATCCCGGTGCGGACAGCCGACTGCTTTCATGGGGTGAAAGCCGCCGCGGGCTTCTTGCATCGGGTGATCGGGATCGACACGCGGGCCCAACACGCGGGCCCAACGGGCGGGCGGACTCGGGCGGGCGGACTCGGGCGGGCGGGCCTTGAGCAGGCCTCGAACGTACCGCCCGTCGCGGCGCGGGCCGCCCGCCCGCTGGCTGCCTGCCGCGGGCCGCCCGCCCGCTGGCTGCCTGCCGCGGGCCGCCCG